>JAHEJD010000099.1 GCA_024639005.1 Chromatiaceae bacterium
TGTTGGTGATCGCGGCCTTCGTGTTGGCGTATCAGTTCATTAAACCGGCGCCGCCTAAGCGCGTGACAATGGCCACGGGTGTCGTGGATGGCGCGTACCACGCCTATGCGCAACGCTATGCGGCCTATCTGGCGCGTGAAGGCATCACCCTGGAACTGGCGCCTAGCGCAGGTTCGCTCGAGAATCTCGATCTATTGCGGCGAGGCGACGTCTCGCTGGCGCTGGTGCAGGGCGGCGTGGACGAGGGTCCGAATGACGTCGGCCTGGTGTCGCTGGGTAGCCTGTATTACGAACCGCTGTGGCTGTTCCATCGCGCAGACATCGACGTCAAGCAACTACGGGACCTAGGCAACAGGCGTCTCGCGGTGGGCCCCGAGGGCTCGGGCACGCGCGCGCTGGTCGGCCGTTTGCTGCGCGACAATGGCCTGGTGGAGGAGGACAGCTGGTCTCGTGCCGGCGGGCAGGCCGCGGTCGCCGCACTGCTCGATGGTAGCGTGGATGCGGCATTTTTCGTGATCTCGGCGGACAGCAAGCCCGTCGATACGTTGTTGCGCGATCCACGCGTTGCGTTGGCCGATTTCAGCCGGGCAGAGGCCTACACCAGACGCTATCGCTTTCTCAGCAGTCTGACACTGCCGGAAGGGGTGGTCGACCTGGCCGAGAATATCCCGCAACGCACGGTCCGCCTGTTGGCGTCGACCGCGAACCTGGTCGCCGACCCGGACCTGCACCCGGCGATCGTCGACCTGCTGCTGCTGGCGGCGAGCGAGGTCCACCATGGCGGCGGCTGGTTCGAAGGCCACGGCGAGTTCCCGCAGCCCGGCCTGCTGGCCTTTCCGCTGAGTAAGGAGGCGGACCGCTTCTATCAACATGGCCCACCGTTTCTGCAGCGTTTCCTGCCGTTCTGGGCCGCGTCGCTGGTCGACCGCCTCAAGGTGATGCTGCTACCGCTGGTGGTGCTGTTGCTGCCGCTGTTCAAGGTCATGCCGCCGCTCTATACCTGGCGCATGCGTGCACGGATCTATCGCTGGTACGACCAACTCGAACGGGCCGAGCAGCGCCTGGCGGTCGGCGATTGGGAAGGCGCCAGCGTGGTTGAGGAACTCGACCGGATCGAGGCGGAGGTGCAGCGGGTGGATGTCCCGCTGTCGTTCACCGACCAGCTCTACGAGCTGCGTCAACATATCGAACTGGTGCGCCGTGCGGCCTTAGGTCAACGCGCGTAATAAGTGGCCAGACTCCTTGCTCAACCGCAAGTCCCCAACTAAGTGCCATTGGGGTCAGATCTCGCGCAGGCCGTCGGAAGGCTCGATCCTCGCAGAGCGCCATCCGGCCAGGGCCGCGGCGAATACCGCAGCGCCGACGGTCAGGGCCAGCGCCATGGCGAAATGCTCCGGCAGCAGGATACACACCTGCTGGCCGCTGGCGAGTTGATCCGCCAGCATGCTGTTGATTGCAGAGGCGGCGGCGAAGTAGATCCCGATCGCCAGTCCCCAACCCAGCAGCCCGGTGTAGAAGGCCTGGGTTACCGGAAACCAGACGATGTCGCCGGTGCGGAATCCCACCAGGCGCAGCACCGACAGCTCCTTGCGCTTGCGGTCGACATTGGCCCACAGATTGGCGCCCAGCGACAGTGAAAAACCGATCAGACCGATAATCGCGATCGCCCAGTAGATCGCAGAGAGATTGCGGTCCATACGCATGACCAGTTCGATGTCCGCGGCCTTGGTGCGGACGTCGATCCCCTGTGCGGTGAGATCTTGCTGCAGCCGCGAGACTGCGTAGATCGATGTCGCATACAGGCGGAAGCCGGGGTAGGTGCGCTCACTGTCGTTTTGCGCGCCTTCCCACCCGAGTACAGGGACCGCCCGGCCGTCGCGAAAATCCTCGAGGGCCTCGACCAGGCGGACGTCGGCGAAGGCGCCATCGCGCGCAAAGGCCGCACGCGGTGCTACGGCAGCGGCGATCAGGTCAATATGGGTGCGTTCCTTGGCGCCCCGATAACGCCGTGTCAGGCTTCCATCGATCTCGTCGCCCTCGCCGACCTTCAGTTTGTCCGCGGCCGACTGCGAAAGCACGATGCGGTTCATGCCGTCTGGCAGGGGGGCGTCGGCCGGCAACAGCGGGTCGCCGCGACCGGAGGGGATCAGCTCGCTGGGCACGATGCGCGTCGACTGCGCACTCTTCAGCTCGATGGTGGCCGCGATACTGCGGGTCCGGGGGACGATAAAGGCCACATCGCCGCGGCGCTGCATGGTACGAAACCAGTCCAGGTCGAAGCGCCCGCTGCTTACCGGACGAATCTCGCGGTTCTCGGGGTTCTCGATGAGCTGATCGAGCATGCCGCCGACGACACCGAACTTGAGCCCGAACAGCACCAGCATCGGCCCGAGTACCGCGGCCAGGGCCAGCACGAAACAGCCCGACATCTGCCACTCGTGGGCATAGTCGCGCGTTGCGAGTCGCAGGGTCTTGAACAGGCGCATGGTGATTTCAGCCGTTGACCACGGTCTCGGTCGTGCGACCGTCTTTGGAGCGATGGGTGTGATGGGCCAGACGACGCAGCTCCAGGCGCTTGATATGACGCCACGCATGGCTGGCGACCACGACTGTGATATTACGTTCCTCGGCCAGGCCAATGAACAGCGACATGATCTTTTCGGCCGCAAACGGATCTACCGAGGCGGTCGGCTCGTCGGCGATCACGATCGAGGGCTCGTGCGACAGCGCGCGCCCAATCGCCACCCGCTGGCGCTCGCCCACCGAGAGCGTCTCGGGCAGCTTGTCGAGGTGTCTGGCGATCCCCAGCTCGCGGGCCAGCGATTCCACGGTCTCGTCCCTGGGCAGTCCGAGCACCACACGCGACAGCGCCATATTCTCGCGCACCGTCAGGTAAGGCAGCAGACCACCGGTTTGCATGACATAACCGATATGGCGTTTGCGCATGTCACCCAGTAGGTTCATGCGCTTTCTCTTCCACAGTTTTGCCACGTCGACGGCGTCGTCTTCCAGCTCCGGGCGAAAGCGGAACGCGGCCAGTTCGGTGGGTTGCGAAATGAAGGCCAGCATGTCGAGCAGCGTGGACTTGCCGCATCCAGACTCGCCGATCAGGGCGATCTTCTCACCCTGCGAGATCTGCAGCGATGGGACGCGCAGGCGGAAGGTAACCCCCTCGGAGGCGCGGTCGCGGATCACATCACGCAGGTGATAGACGGTCGCTTTGGCCTTGCTACGAGATTGGAATACGTTTTCCACGGGATCCTGGGGTTTTTCTTGCGGTGCGTGATGCGAATCAGGCGGCCTCTCCGGGCTGATAATCGGTGCGATATGCGGTGCTGTCGCACCCTGAGGTAGTCAGGCATTGCCTCAGGGCAGCATCTCCAGCGCCACCGGGAATACCGAATCACCATCGATCGGGCCGCCGTCCAGGCTAACCCAAAGGTCGGTGTGATCGTGCAGCGCGCGATAATAGCTGATCTTGTCCTCGAGGCGATGCAGGAAGTCGATCTGGCGTCGCGCCGGCCAGGCCTCCCAGTCTTCGAGCGACAGACTCATCACCTCGCCGGTGTACGGCAGGTCCTCGATGTACTCACGCATGAACCCCAGGTCCGCGAGGCTGTTGCCTTCGCCCGCGGTCGTCGCCGTGGTGCTGCCGAGTTGCTCCGGATCCCGTGCGGTGGTCGCGGCCAGGCTCTTCAGCTCGTTGAGGAAATTTTGCGGCGACAGCAGGCCCTCTTCTGCGGTCTGCAGCACGCCGCGAAGGATGTCGTGCAGGTCCGACAACTGATCGCGGGTCAGCAGCACCCTGACGTCGAGGGTGCGCTGCGATGGATTTCGTATGTCGCGATCCAGTAACCAGGCGTTGAACACATTGGGGATCTTGCCGCCGTCGCTGCGCTGCAGGTAGCGCATGCGCAGGGCGTAGCCGAGCTTGGCCACTTTGCTCTGCAGCTCGGCCAGGCGTGGATTTTCGCTTGGTACCGGCGCTACCGGTGTGGCCGGCAGCGGCTGCGCGCCCGCCGCCATCTGCACCTGCATGGTGATCTGTCCGGCGAGGGTATCGAGTACCTGCCCGAACTCGATCACGTCGCCGGTCGGGACGGCGTAATACAGGCTGCCGATGCCCGGGAACTTGGCGAGTTCGCGATAGGCGGCGGTCGCGCTAGCATGATCGGCGCTGTTCGCCTCGGTCAGCAGGTGTAGCACGAATATCGCTACACCCTTCTCGCGCGCCATCTGGCGCAGGGCCTCGGCATCCAGACCGGTGCTGGACAGGGCGTCATTCCCAGTACGCGGTCCGGCATCGGTCACAAGTACCAGATAACGTGCTGCATGAGACGACCAGTCCATGTCGTCCAGCGCACGTTTGACGCCGGCGTAGGCGTCTTCCACGAAATCCTGGCTCGAGATCGTGGCCGCCGCCAGCTCGTTTATGCGGCTGATGAAGGCGCCGGGATTGCGCCCCTGTTCGAGCGTGACATAGGTGCGCGAAAGGTATTCCAGCTCGGGTACGGCCTGGGGCGAATCGCGAAACGCCACCAGCCCAAAGTTGACGTTGCCCAGCAGGCCTGCATCGCCGAGCGCATCGTAGATCTTCATCACCGCTTCGCGGGTGCGCTCGATGTAGGGGTCCATCGACAGCGTCGAGTCGATCGCGAACACCAGCCCCGCCCGGTAGGCCGTGTCGGTCGCTGTTGGTGTTGGTGCGGCAGGGGCCTGTTGAGCGGAGATCGGGGGCGCAAGCGGTTTTTCGCTCTGCAGCGGCACGCTGGACACCTCGAGCAGTCGCGCCTGCTCGGCGCCGAGGTAGATGTCCTCATAGCGCAGGATCGGCACCAGGTAGAAGTTCTCACGGATATCGAGCCTGCCCGGTGGCTGGATCGCGACGACCGGAGAGTCGCTTGGCTCGTCACCGACCTCCGCAGCGCGGTAGAGTTCGGTGTATCGCGCGAGATCGCGCTGGCTGGCCAGGTCGCGGACAGACGCCGCATCGCGAAACAGCAGTGCACGATCCCGGCCGATGGGCTCACGGAAGGCGACCGTGAGGCCCTGCGTCCACTCGATGGTGCTCTTCTGTGGTAGCCAACCTGTGGTGCCGCCATGACGATCGGTGCCGATCTGCAGCCACTGTGCGCCGTCCTGGGTCTCCCTGGCGTAGACGTAGAAAGCGGTGAACGGGGTGACTTCGTCGCCCGCGGTTCCGCCCGGCGCGGTATGCAGCCTGGCACCCGGCACGGCCAGTATACGCTGGAACAATGCCTGCTTACCTGGAATCAGCAGCGGTCGGTCGGCAGCGAAACCGTCGGTCGTGAACAGCCAGCCAAGGGACAGCGTCAGTACCAGCAACGCGGCGAGGCGTTTTCTCATCATTATTGCCATATCAGCGAGATACGTTGCGCCTGCGGGTCACCGTCCGCAGCGAGTTGTTCGACGCGTCGACGCAGATCGGCCAGCCGTTCGCGTCCCTGGACGTTGCCATTTTGAGCGGCCGCCTCGTACCACTTGTGTGCCTGGATGATATCCGGGGCGTCAAACACACTGTCTTGCGGATCACGCTGGGCGGGGTCTGCCTGGGTACCAAGGGTCAACGCCGAGGCCGCATGTCCCTCGCGCGCTGCAAAGAAATACAGCAGGTAGGCGTCGGCCATCTCCCCCTCGGCCTGCGTCTGTTGCGCGGCGGCGAACATCTCGTCGAGCTGGATGTCCCCGTCGGCGCGCATCTCGGCAATCAGCGCACGCGCCCTGGCCCCGGGGCGGGCGTCCACCACCTCGGTCGGTGGCGGGGTCTCGACGGGTGCCGGGTCGTCCGCGGGCCCGTCGCTCAGCAGACTGGGTACAGAATCACGCACCCCCGCCGGGGCTTGATCCGGTGTAGCGAGCGGTTGGGTGTCCGCCTGGTCTTCAGGTGCGTTGTCGGGCACCAGCCAGACCCCGATCAGGGTCAGCACCACGACGATGGCGATGAGTTTCCATGGGCCGGGACGTCGCTGCGGGTCGCTGTCAGCGATCTCTGTTCTCACCAGGGGCTCGTCCATCGGCTCGGCACTCACTTTTCATTTTCTCTCGGTGGGGGGATTATCCAGGACTCAGTCACGACAGAAAAGGAGACGACGTGAACCGCATCATATTGCTGCTGATTTTGCCGGCAGTCGTGTTTGCCGAGCCGCGGCAGTATCTTGACACTATCCCAGTGTTTTGGCGCAGCCTGTATCCCGATGGCGGGATCGGACTCTACTGCGGGCATCGCTTCGCGGCGCGCGATCGTTCGCACAACATCGAGCACGTCTACCCGATGGGCTGGGTAAGCAGGGCGCTGCGTTGCGGTGACCGCCAGGCCTGCAGGCGCAACAGCGCCCGCTTCAACGACATCGAGTCGGATATGCACAATATGTATCCGGCACGCAAAGATCTCAATCGGGAGCGCGGCGCCTACCCGTTTCGCGAGATCCGCGGCGAACGCCTGGTCGAGCGCGGCTGTGATCTCGAGATCGACCACCAGGCGCGGGGGGTCGAACCCAGGCCTGCGTCGCGCGGCAACATCGCCCGCGCGATGCTCTACATGGCCGATCG
>JAHEJD010000100.1 GCA_024639005.1 Chromatiaceae bacterium
TGCTTGCTGTCCTGCTCGATAATAGTGCGGCACTCGTCGGCCAACTGGGAAATCGTTACGGTTGACGGGTGACGCTTGGTATCGATGGCGGCAGGCATATTGCGCGCAGCCTTCAGTCCGATAGCAGAATGAACGCCCAGGCTGGCAGCCTGTCGCCGTGCTTGCGGCGTATAATTCAATGCTTCGATGCCTTTCGGACGTAGAGATACAGGCCGCCGCCGTCGTTGAGGTATTAGTCTTTGCCGTTCCACTTGGCGGCAGGGACTTGGGCATCATTGAGAGTCATAGTGTGCACCTGTTTTGGGGTGCAGCAGGATTTGGCTGGATTCAGCTGGCACCTGATATAAACACAAGAGGCGTAGAAACAGCAGGTTATATGCAATGAGTCAGAAGGTTAGGGTGCTATTTGTTTGCATGGGCAATATCTGTCGTTCACCCACAGCGCACGGGGTGTTTCGCTCCCTGGTCGAGAAAGAGGGACTGTCGCGGCTCGTGACTATCGACTCGGCCGGCACGCACGCCTACCATGTAGGCAGTGCCCCGGATAAGCGTGCCCAAGCGACCGCGGTTCGACGCGGCATCGATCTCTCTGACATCGTTGCCAGGCGGGTGGAGACCGAAGATTTCGACCTGTTCGACTACGTGCTGGCCATGGATCAGGATAACTTCATGGCCTTGAGCGAGATCTGCCCAGCCGAACGCGTCGACAAAATCCAGCTGTTTCTGGATTTCGCCCCGCAGATGCGGACGAGGGAGGTGCCAGACCCGTATTACGGCGGGCCATCCGGGTTCGAACGCGTCTTCGACCTGGTCGAGGCCGCCGCACAGGGGTTACTGGAAGAGATCAGGCAGCGTCACCTCTGACGCCGCCATTGCACGCTAGTTCAGTCTTTCTTGACCGCGCTCGGTGCCGCCGATTCCGCTTCGCCGGCAGCCTTTACCTTCGCATCCATTAGAGTCGGAGCTCCGCCCCCTGGGTCGGCGGGCGTGACTTGCGCTGTGGGTTTCTGCTGATCGTCGGCGGGCAATGCTGGCGCGGCGGCGGTTTGCGTCCCGGGGGGCTGTTCCGACGGGCGGTCTGTCGCCGGGGCCTGCGGCTGCGCTGTGGGCTCCGGGTTGGCGATATCGGCGCCATCTGCTGCGGCCTTTTTCGCCGCGGGCCTGCGTCGTCTGGGCTTCGTCGCAGCCTGTTGCGGTGGCTCGTCCGCGCTCGCGGTTGCAGATGAATCGGGTTTATCGCTCGCCTGGGCGCCAGAAGCCGCACCCGCGGCAGCACGATCAGGGCGGCCCGTCGATTCACCATCGGTGGCCTCGCTGATCTGGCCGCCGGCCTCGTTCTGCACTTTGGCGCCATCCTCGGCGGCCTTTTCGGCGCCGCTGCGCCGCCGCCTGCCCCCTCGTCTGCCGCGCCGGGAGCTGCGCTTTACAGCACCTTCACCGTTGGTCTCTTCGGTCTTCTGTTCGGTGACCGGCTTGACTTGCGAACTGGTGTCAGCGCTTGTGCTGTCTTTTTTCTCTTTGGTCGCGGGCTTCTTGCCACTGTCGTTGCGCTGACCAGCGGAGCGGCCGCCGCGGCGGCTCTTGGCCTGACGTGGCTCGCCCTGTCGATTGCTGCTGCGGCGCTGACTGCTCCGGCCCGTCTCCCGGCGGCGGCCAGCGTCTGATTTCGCCGGCTGCTCGTCGACCGGCGCCTCCAGAGAGGCCGCGGCCGGTTCTTCGCGGGGGGCAAAGATACTGCCGAACAGTCGTTTGATGAAGCCACTCTCGTTACTGGCAGCGGGAACAGGCACAGGTGCGGCTTCTGGCTGCTGGGGTGCCGGTGACGCCGGCGCGATCTGCTTGACGGCCGGTTGTTCGATGCTGGGTTGGGCGCGCTCGGCCGGCGGGAGATCCTGTGGTGCAAAATCTTTCTCCATCGCATGGCTTGGCGTTTCGTCGCCCTGCAGATCCTGACGTCGGGTGCGCTCGATTTCGTACTTGGGAGTCTCGAGATTTCGATTGGGTATCAGGACGATGCCGATATCGTGCCGTTTCTCGGCGTCTGCGATCATCTGGCGTTTTTCGTTGAGTAGAAAGGTAGCGACCTCGACCGGCAGCTGAGCGGTGACACGCCCCGTGTTCTCTTTGAGTGCTTCCTCTTCCAGGATGCGCAGGATCGACAGGGCCAGCGAATCGACACTGCGCACATAGCCGTGGCCGTCACAACGGGGGCAGACCTGGTGGGCTGACTCACCGAGAGAGGGTCGCAGGCGCTGGCGGGACATCTCGAGCAGGCCAAAACGTGAGATTCGCCCTATTTGAACGCGGGCGCGATCTTCTTTCATCGCCTCCCTCAGGCGGTTCTCTACCTCGCGCTGATTGCGCGATGGCGTCATGTCGATGAAATCAATGACGAACAAACCGCCGAGGTCGCGAAGGCGAAGCTGGCGGGCGATCTCATCGGCGGCCTCAAGATTCGTGTTGAGCGCGGTCTCTTCGATATCGGCACCCCTGGTCGCACGTGCGGAGTTGATGTCAATGGAGGTCAGCGCCTCGGTGTGATCGATGACGATGGATCCGCCGGACGGCAGTCGAAGTTCGCGTCGAAACGCCGACTCGATCTGCGACTCAATCTGGTAGCGTGAAAACAGCGGCACCTCATCATCGTAAAGGCGCAATTTTCGCAGGTATTTGGGCATCACCTGCTCGATGAACTGCTGCGCCTGGGCGTGGATCTCCGGTCGATCGACGACGATCTCGCCGATATCCGCCCGCAAATGATCGCGAATCGACCGAATGATGACATTGCTCTCCTGATAGATCAGAAAAGGCGCTTTGCGCTCCGCCCCCGACTGCGCGATGGCATTCCAGAGTTGCAGCAGGTAGTCGAGGTCCCACTGCAGTTCCTCCGCACTCTTGCCAACACCCGCTGTGCGCACGATTAGCCCCATGCCTTCCGGAATCTCCAGAGTGCTCATGGCCTCGCGCAATTCGGAGCGATCCTGGCCCTCGATGCGGCGTGATACACCGCCCGCACGCGGGTTGTTGGGCATTAGCACCAGGTAGCGGCCCGCCAGCGAGAGAAACGTCGTGAGTGCAGCGCCCTTGTTGCCGCGCTCCTCCTTTTCGACCTGAACGATGACCTCCTGACCTTCCTTGAGAAGCTCATTGATGGCGCGCCTGCCGCCGTCGAACGCGGCTTCGTCAAAGTAGGACCGGGAGATCTCCTTCATCGGCAGAAACCCATGCCGCTCGGAACCATATTCGACGAAGGCCGCCTCGAGGCTTGGCTCGACGCGGGTGATCCGCCCCTTGTAGATATTTGCTTTTTTCATCTCCCGGCCGGGAGATTCGATATCGAGGTTGAAGAGTCTTTGGCCATCGACAATGGCCACACGCAACTCTTCAGGCTGAGTTGCGTTAATCAGCATACGCTTCATTCCGTTGTTCCTTGTAGCCTCGCCGACTCCCATTCGAGTCCGAGTCGCCAAACAGACCGCTACAACCGCAGGTTGCGGGCGGGCGGCACGTTGCAGGCCAGACTCGGCGGGCCGAGCGAGGGCAAATTCATCGTTTGGCGAGAGACGCGCGCGTGGTGACCGGCTCAGCGCCAGTTCCACCCGTCGGCATTCAGTCCCGCCGCTTAATTAAGTGGCGCGCATTGCATCGGGTCAGTTAGCATCTCCGGGTAAGCCAGGAATGCGTTGGATTCGTCTCAAGCCGCACGGTACCCTGGCGAGCTTGGCGCCGCATGCATGCGCGCAGTGTATCGCGCCGGAATACCTCCCGACGCAGGTAATCCGTCGGCTGGAACGTGGCGCTTTGGAAAATTTATTGGCCCACACCTCACCCAGCGGCGACATGAAAATATACCAGATTATCAGACAGATGCATCATTTTTCGACGGGATGCAGCGTAGATGGTTGACGGGATGGGGCAGCCGGCGCGGGTACGCATGGTGACTGTGGACGAAAACAACGACGGTCAGCGTCTGGACAATTTCCTGTTGTCTCAGCTCAAAGGGGTGCCACGCAGCTGGGTCTATCGCGTCTTACGGCGTGGGGAAGTCCGTGTAAACAAAGGCCGCTGCAAACCCGCTAGGCGCCTGCAGCGCGGCGATGTCGTGCGTATTCCACCCTTGCGACAGGCCTTGAAAGAGACCTCAGAACCATCGAGTGGGCTAAAAGTTAAACTTGAGAAATCAATAATACATGAAGACAAACTGATCCTTGTTATCAATAAACCTTGGGGCCTTGCAGTGCATGGCGGCAGCGGCGTGTCGCATGGTGTCATCGAAATTCTGCGGGCATCTCGACCGGATGCGCCGTTCCTCGAACTGGCGCATCGTTTGGATCGTGAGACCTCCGGTTGTCTGATGCTGGCCAAACGCCGCAGCGCCCTGCGCCGCCTGCAGGAACTCCAGCGCGCTGGGCGAATCACAAAGCGATACCTCGCACTGTTGTCGGGACGAATTGAGCGAAAGGCCTGGCGCGCAGGCGCGCCGCTCCGAAAGAACACCCTAAGGAGCGGCGAGCGCATCGTCCGCGTCGATCCCGCCGGTAAACCGGCGCTGACGCTGTTTCGGGTTGTACAGCGATTTGCCGATACGACCCTGGTCGAGGCAGTGCTGGAGACCGGCCGGACACATCAGATTCGGGTGCACGCCGCACATAACGGCACCCCCATTGTCGGCGACCCGAAATACGGAGATGAGGCGGTGAATCTCCGCTTTCGCGGCCTCGGCCTGCGAAGGCTCTATCTGCATGCTGCGTCGCTGCAGTTCCACTGGCCGGAAGAGGGCGAACGCCTACGCTTGACGGCGCCGCTGCCGAGCGACCTGCAATCGCCTCTGGAGAACTTAACTCGCGCATGATCAAGCGATACGAGCTGATTGTCTTCGACTGGGACGGGACCCTGATGGACTCGGAGGACCGTATCGTCGCCTGCATTCAATTCGCGGCAGATGCTGCCGATCTTCCAGTACCGACGCCGCAGGCCGCGCGGGAAATCATTGGCCTGGGCCTGGATGAGGCGATCAGACGCCTGTTTCCGACGTCGGATGATCATGAGAGCGCAAGATTGGTCGAGGCCTATCGGGAGCATTGGCTTGGCGATGAGATTGCACCGGCGGCGATGTTTGCCGGTGCCCATGAGCTGATCGCCGGGCTCCATCGGGCAGGCCGCTTGTTGGCGGTCGCTACCGGGAAGAGCCGGCGCGGTCTAGACAAGGCACTCGATGACAGCGGATTGAGCGATTTTTTCCACGCCACGCGTTGCGCCGACGAGGCGTTTTCCAAGCCGCATCCGAAGATGCTGCAGGATATCCTGACCGATCTGGGCACGGACGCGGCGGCTGCAGTGATGGTCGGCGATACCGAATTCGACATGCAGATGGCACGCAGTGCCGGGGTCGATTCCGTGGGTGTGGCACACGGCGTGCATGAGGCCGACCGACTTAATGCGCAGGGTGCAATCCTGTGCTTTGACGATCTTTTTCAACTGTCCGACTGGCTGAAGACGCCAGCGGGCCCAATCGACAGAGAGGCTTGAACGTGGCACGCGAGGCAGTAAGCAACGACGAATGGCAGAAGGATCTGATCGAGAAACTGGCGACGGATGCCTTGATGGAGCGACGGCGGGCCAGGCGTTGGGGCATTTTCTTTAAGCTCCTGACGTTCGCCTATCTGATCGGTGTCTTGGTGCTGGTGCTGCCGAAAGACTGGACTGAGGATGCCATGGGTGGAAAGTCGCATACGGCGCTCGTTGAACTCGAGGGATTGATTGCGGCCGGGGAAAAGGCCTCGGCAGACAATGTGGTGACTGGATTGCGCGATGCATTCGAGGACGCGAATACGAAAGCGGTGATCTTGCGCATCAATTCGCCCGGTGGTTCGCCGGTGCAGTCGAGCTACATGTACAAGGAGATCGTGCGCCTGCGCGAGAAGTATCCCGATATTCCGCTGTACGCTGTGGTCAGCGATATCTGCGCATCAGGCGGCTACTATGTGGCGGCCGCGGCGGATGAAATCTACGTGAATGAATCGAGTGTGATCGGCTCGATTGGTGTGCTGATCAACGGGTTCGGATTTGTCAACGCCATGCAAGATTTTGGCGTCGAACGCCGCCTGCTGACCGCAGGGGAGCACAAAGGCATCCTCGATCCCTTTAGCCCGCTGAGTGAGTTTGATCAGGAATATGTCTCTAAACTTCTGACGAATCTGCATACAGAGTTCATCGAGGCGGTGAAGGCGGGCCGGGGTGAGCGGCTCGTGGGTGACGATGCAGAGCTGTTCAGCGGCCTCTTCTGGAACGGCACAGAGGGCATCCGCATGGGATTGGCGGACGCCGTCGGCAGCGCCAGCTATGTTGCTCGCGAGATCGTTGGGGTCGAAGAACTCGTTGATTTCACCGCCAAGGAAGACCCTATAGAGCGTCTGGCCAACCGTTTTGGCGCCGCCATTGGCACGGCCTTCGCCAAGGCCTCGGGTCTTGGTTCCGGGCCGCAGCTTCGCTGACGCATAGCAGTCACATCCTTGTCATAATGTCGCCCTGTAAT
>JAHEJD010000046.1:0-21640 GCA_024639005.1 Chromatiaceae bacterium
CCGACCAACAGACCGAGCAACAGCACCATCCCGAGCGCAATGCGCCACCCGGAACCTGACCGGGATCGAGTCGCGCGTTTGCGCGCCTTCTTGCCGCCCTTTCTGGACCGCCTCTTCTTGTAAACCATCGACAATCCTGCTCGACCCAACCACGACGCGATGGCGCTCAAGACACGCGCACCCGGGCGGTCCCCGCCGTCCGTTCCACGATAGCTGCAGCTATCGGTGGCACGGCTTCGCGAAAGCCCTATGCCGTACTTGGCGATTCTATCAGGCGATCTGGCCGCCGACGTCGACCGATTCCACAGATCGCGGGATCCTTCTCATGGCCCGCACCATCAATATGCGGGCTGATAGAGTGACCGCCCGGGCATGCCGGGCGGAAGGCCGTCCATCGCAGGATGGGCGGTATCAGACAGCGCGGCTGTGACCACGTAACGCCAGGGAGTCCCCGGTCGAATCGCATCGAACGGGTAACAGGTCACGAGCCGCAGTTGCGGCGGCGCCAGCGGATCGAGCAGATCGAGATCGGCTTCGTGATGCACCGCCTTTTGCATCACCACAAACCGCAGTGCATTCCGGTCGGCGTCCTGCAACACGAGCTGGTCGCCGCGACGCAGGTCCTGTAGCCAGGCGAAGTGGGTATCGCGATGGCCCACGAGAACCACATTGCCGGACTGTCCGGGGCGCGCGGTACCCGGAATGTGGCCTGGTCCGAATGCAAGCACGCGACCACTGGATCCCGCGAGGACGATCTGGTTGACGCCGAGTCGCGCCTGGCTCAGCCGCGCCAGCGGCTGCGTGTCGGCCCAGGGCCAGGGCCGCGGGTCCGATACACCGGTCAGCGTGCGCTGCCAGGCGGCCTCAAGCAACACCTGGGCCAACCAGGCCTTGGCGGGAACATAGCCCGCATACAGCAGACAGCCGGCGCCGAGGACAAAGCCGAGCACCGAGCCCAGGCGACGCCATCGCAGGCTCATGCACCCCGCTCGCGCACCAGCCAACCCAGGGCGAGGCCGAGCAGTCCCAGCAGCATGAACAATGGCGCCGGCGTGGCCGTCGCCGGCAGCCGACCGAACACCGCGTCAGCCGACCAACCGGCCGGCAGGCGCGCAGGTACCGCGGCCGATTGCAGTTCGCCGGACGAGGGTCTGCGCGGCGTCTTGTCGACCGCCACCAGGCTGGTGTAGCGGCTGACCAGGTGATGTTCCAGCGCAAGCCGGAGCACGGCGTCACGGACCGCTGCGCGATCCTCGCCCGTCACCTGCCGTGCCATCCAGTCGTCGATCATGCGGCGCGCCCACAGCGCATGCACGCCGGCGCCGTCGGCACCCCCCTGCAGTCTGGCCGTATGCCGCCAAACCTGGGTTCCCAGCCGGCCCTCGATATGCACACTGCGCAACCTCCGGCCGCTCTCGACCGCGACCACCAGCGGCTCGCCGGCGTATAGATCAGGCACCGGCAGCGGGGTCTGCACGACGCTCCCGTCTGGCTCCTCTGCGTCCCAGCGCAACTGCACATCGGTCAGCACCGGGGCGCTCAACTGCGCGAACAAGGCCGCCACCTTGTCTTCCACTTCGTCAGTGCTGCCGATGTAGGTGAAGGTGCCGCGTCCCAACTGCGCTGCGCGCCGCATCAGCAATGCATTGGGTGCCGAGCCGATACCGACGGTAAACAGCCGGCTGTCGCCGATATCCTGCGCCACCGCCTCGAACATCGCCTGCTCGTTACCGACGGCGCCATCGGTCAGAAAGACGACCTGGCGCAGCAGGCCGCTGGCCGTCGGGTCATACAACGCGCGCCGCATCGCGGGCAGCATCTCGGTGCCGCCATCGGCCTTGAGACCGCGCACATAGCTTCGGGCGCGCTGCAGACTTGCCTGGTCGACCGGCATCGCCCGATCGAACAGTTGCCGCAAGGTATGGTTGAACTGGATGACGTTAAAGCGATCGCCTGGTTTGAGTCGTTGCAGCGCGCTCAGCAGCGCTACGCGCGCCTGCTCGATGGAGGCGCCGTGCATCGAGCCCGAGGTATCCACCACCAGGATAAGCTCGCGCCCACGGCCCTGCGGCAGCGCCTCCGGTCGAGGCGGCATCACCATCAGCAGACTGTAGTGGCGGCCCTGCCATTGCTCGTTGAACAGCGCCGCCGCAGGTTGCGGCGCCAGCGTCGGTCGCCAACGCAGCACGAAGTCACGCTCGGCCGCCACGGCGCCATCGGTCAACTCGACCGCGTATTCGCCGGGCGCCAGTACCTCGACGCGAACCGGATGATAGGGGCTGTCGATGTCCGCGAGGACCAGCCCGACATGCAGAACCACGCGCAGCTGCAACGGGTTGAATCCTTCTGCAGCGCCCACCACCACCGGCGGGGTGATCTGCGACGCATCCGGCACTTGATCGGTATCCGCTGCCCAGCCGTGCGCAGTCGCCGTTCCCGATTCGCTCTGCAACGGACGACCTGGGATATAGCGCGGCCCGACCACCATCGGAAAACGCAGCGAGAATTCGCCTTCCAGCCAGCGCACCGGCTGCTGATACTCGATCTGGACAGTGACGGTCTCACCCGGCGGGATGTTGGCCACCGCGGTGGTAAAGATGTTCGCCCGCTGCTGGTCGAGCAGGCTCGTCACCTGCCCCTTGGCGCGGGCATGCTGGTAGGTCTTCTCGGCCTGCCGCCGTTCCTGGATCTCGCCCTCGATCAGACGCTCGCCATAGCGCATCTGCAGGCGATCGACGGCCGCGTCCTCCGGCAGGGGAAACACGTAGACGCCCTCGACCCAGGCCCCATTCGGATTGCTGAAACGCTGCTCTACGCGAACCCGCACCAGCATCCCGGTGACCTCGATCGTGACATCGGTCCGCAGCTGCGGCGCAGGCCCCATGGGCTCGCCGGCGGGGCCATAAAGAACCAGGCCGGGCGGCGCTTCCGCCGCCTGCGCCTCGCTGGCGCCCAACAAAATCAACACTGCCATAATGAGGCTGACCGACAGGCCAATGAATGCAGCCCTGCACAGCAGCCCTAGCCAGCCCAGGGTGTCACCGGGCGTGATACCCGTCTCGGCTGACCGGCGTCGCATAGACGCCGCAGGGATCTTCAGAGTGATTTCTCGCCCGCACTTCACCTGCGTCATCGCCGAGACCTCCTAGTCCGGTTGACTTGGCCAGCGCGCCATCCGTGGCGGGTGCGGCCTCTTGGCCTGCGCCGGTATAGCTGTTATTGCAACCCACCCATGTGAACGGGCGCTCACCGACTCGGGGAAATCTGCCGACAGAAGGTGGCGAAAATCGGGCATCCGCCGATATCCAGGTAAACTGCGGGCGGCCCAGCAAGCAGAGACCACTGCCGATATGGCGAAAACCATAGCCATCGTGGAAGACGAGCCGGCGATCCGGGAGAACTACGCCGACCTGTTTCGCCGCCAGGGTTTCCACGTCGATACCTACGATGCGCGCGCCAGCGCGAGTGCGGCGCTGCAGGCCCGACTGCCGGACCTGGCGATCCTAGATATCGCGCTGGGGGATGAATTCGATGGCGGATTCGAGCTGTGCCGGGAGCTGCGCGGACGCTCGGCGACGCTACCGATAATTTTTCTGACCGCGCGCGACAGCGACATCGATAGTGTTGCCGGCCTGCGGGTCGGCGCAGATGACTATGTGACCAAGGACGCAAGCCTGCATCAGCTGAGTGCGCGCGTCAGCGCGCTGTTTCGGCGTGTCGACGCAGCGCAGATGGCGGCGCCGAACGAACAGACCCTCTCCGTTGGGCCGCTCGCGCTGCAGCCCGAGCAGATGCGCGTGAGCTGGCGCGGCAAGCCGGTGCAACTGACGATCACCGAACTGTGGATATTGCATGCGCTGGTGCGCTATCCCGGGCACGTAAAGAGTCGCCAGCAGCTAATGGAGGCGGCCGACACCTATGTCGACCTGGCGACGATCACCTCCCACATCAAACGAATCCGCAGAAAGTTTCTCGAGGTCGATCCGGCCTTCGACGCCATCGAGGCGGCCTACGGCGCCGGTTATCGTTGGCTGAGCCAGGATTGACGCGCAGGTGTCGCGACCGCGTTTCTGGCATCGAGTCCGCTTCAAGCTGCTGCTGGTCTCCTTCACACTGCTCGGAATCCCCTGGGCCGGCTATCGCTTCATTCAGGAGACTGAGCACTTCCTGCGCGACGCGCAGGACCAGGCACTGCAGACCACCGCAAATTCCGTGGCGAACGTCATGCACGGCTATGAAGGGCTGTTTCCCGAGGTTGCCCGTCCGGGCTCGGTATTGACCTTCCGCAACCTGTTTCTGCACCCGCTGGAAAAGGCACCACAACTCGACGGCTACCGCGACGAATGGGCGCAGCATGAGAACAACTTCATCGTACTGCGCTCGGTCGACGACAGGCTCGAGGCGCGCATCCTGCTCGGCCAGCATGGGCGCTACCTGTATCTGCTGCTGGGCGTCAAGGACCCCGCAGTCAGCTATGGCGAAGGCGGCGATGCGGTGGACCTCGCGTTCATCGACCAGGACGCCAAACTACAGCACTACCGGATCCAACCCGAGGCCCCCGGCTGGGTGGTCGCCCGAAATCTGCGAGAGGCCGAATCGCCGGCGGACGAACACCCCAGAGAGACGCCGATACGCGGCGAATGGCAAAGCCGTGCGGAGGGTTATTCGCTCGAACTGCGCTTGCCGCGCGCAATCCTGCAGGATCGCCTGTCGCTAAGGGTTTTCGACAGCCAGAGCCGTCAGGTACTGGCCAGCGGCCGCCTGTATCCGGCCGCTGCGCTAGGCCGCATCGTGGAGCACGCGACGCAGCTCGACGAGATACTGGCCGATGTCACCCCACCGGCCACCCGGGTGTGGGTAACCGACCACCAGGGACTGGTGCTGGCCAAGGCCGGTCGAATCGATGTCGACGCCCCGCTAAGCGCCGACCAGCCGCGGATGCCATGGTTCATCCAGGAACTGATCCTGGCGGTGCTGCCCCGAGATGCCGATGCGGTCGCCGACCTGTCGGATGACCAGACGCACCTGTTCATCGCCCCCGTCGTGGAGGCGCTGAGTGGCCGGCCGGCCAGTCTGCGTCGGCAGCCGCCACGCGGTAAGGCCGTCGTGGTCAGCGCGGCCGCACCCATCCGCAGCAGCGCGGGCGTGCGCGGGGCCGTGCTCGTCGAACAGACGACGAATGCGATCCTGTCCATCCAGAACCTGGCCTTGCAGCGCCTGTTCGGAGTGACCCTGCTGTTCTTCGCGGTCACCAGCCTTGGCCTGCTGGCCTTCGCCAGCCTGCTGGCATCGCGTATCACCCAGTTGCGCGACAAGGTAGAGGCAGCAGTCAGTCACGACGGACGTATCATCGGCGGCATGCAGCCGGAAAGTTCGCATGACGAAATCGGCGACCTCAGCCGCAGTTTCGCCAGTGTTCTGGATCGTCTGCACGACTACACGCACTACCTGGAGGCCATGGCATCCCGGTTGACGCATGAATTGCGCACGCCGCTCGCGGTCGTGCGCAGCTCGCTGGAGAATGCCGCCCAATGCGGCGACAACGAGCAGGCCACCTATCTGGACCGCGCGCGGCATGGGACCGAGCGTCTGGAGAAAATCCTGCAGCGCCTGCGCGAGGCGACCGGGCTGGAGCAGGCGTTGCGTCAGGCCGAGCCTACGACCTTCGATCTGATTGGCCTGCTGCGCCTGCAGACCGAGGAACTGCGCGGCCTTTATCCGACCGTCGACCTGCAACTGCAGACTGCCGCCAGCGAGCTGACGCTGCACGGCGTCCCCGATCTCATCAGTCAAGCGATCGACAAACTGGTCAGCAATGCCGTGGATTTTCACCAACCGGGCAGCCCCGTCCTAATCCAGTGCGCGCGCGATGGGGATGAGGTCATGCTCAGTGTGACCGATACCGGTTCGCCGCTGCCGGCGGGCGCGGATGTCTTTCAGTCCATGTACTCCGAACGCACGGGCCGTCAGGCAGAGCCGCACCTCGGCCTTGGCCTCTACCTGGTCCGCCTGATCAGTGAGTTCCACCGCGGCAGCGTGTCTGCGGAAAATACCGACGACGCGGCGCAGGTGCGCGTGACGATGCGCCTGCCCCGCACCTGTTTGAGCTGATCGCGCGGACGGCATGCGCTATGCTGCGGCCCTTAATCGCTGCAGCTTCGAATGTCTGCCGATCGCCAATCTCGGTTTCACTTACGACTGCCTGACTGGTGCCGTGGTCGTGGACGATGACGCGAGCAGCTGAGGTGGTGGCCACACAAGCACGACGCCCCTAGACAGCCTGCATATCTCACCGATTTCCTGCTGTGGCGCATTGTCCACGACGCGGACCGCATCGCGCATGCCGGCGTTGCCAAAGCCCGCTAACATGTGGCCCAAGCTACCCCCGGCATCCTGCCCGCCACTTGGAGTTCGCGTGGCCGCGCTGATCGAGATCGAGAACCTGGTCAAAGAGTATCCTGGTGTGCGCGCCGTCGATGGCATCAGCTTCGCGATTGCTGAGGGCCGCTGCTTCGGCCTGCTGGGCCCCAACGGCGCGGGCAAGACCACCACGCTCGAGATCCTGGAGGGCATCACCGAGCCGGACGTCGGTCAGATCCTGTTCCGTGGGGCCATGCGCGACGCCGCCTATCGTCAGGCCATCGGTATTCAGTTCCAGCATACGGCACTGCCGGATTTTCAGACCGTCGACGAGGCCCTGCGGCTGTTCGCCAGTTTCTACACCCGCCATCGCCCGCTCGCCGAACTCATCGAATTATGCAATCTGGGCGAACTGCTGCAGCGCGACACGCGCAAGCTGTCTGGCGGCCAACGCCAACGCCTACTGCTGGCCATCGCGCTGGTCAACGATCCGGATCTGGTGTTTCTGGACGAGCCGACCACCGGCCTGGATCCGCAGTCGCGGCGCAACTTCTGGGCGCTGATCGCGGGCATCAGGCGCGACGGCAAGACCGTCCTGATGACCACCCACTATATGGAGGAAGCCAGCGTATTGTGCGATGAAATCGCGATTATTGATCGCGGCCAGATCATCGAGCAGGGGGCGCCGCGACAGCTGTTGGCGCAGCACTTCCCGCGTGCGCTGGTACGTATCCCGCTGGATGCAATGCCGGCTGCCGACGACCTGCCTTTGGGGTTCGCCGTGCACGGCGACCACGCCATCGCGGCGACCGACGATATCGATGCGGCACTGGCTGAGCTGACGCGGCGACATGTCGCGCTGGATGACCTGCACGTCAGCGCGCCAACGCTGGACGATCTGTTTCTCAAACTCACCGGCCACGGACTGCGCGAACCATGAACCTGCAGCGTATTCTGGCGGTCGTCAGTGCACGCAATCGCGAGTTCTATCGCGACAAGGCGGGGCTCGGCTGGAACCTCCTGCTGCCGTTCGTCTTGGTGCTCGGCCTCGCGTTCATCTTCAGCGGTCCGGAAAATGCCTTGTACAAGGTCGGCGTGCTCGGCGCGCCCGCGGACACCGGCCAGACGGGATTCCTTGCGACCCGCCACATAAGCTTCATCGCCCAGGAGGATGAGGCGGCGGCGATCGAGAAGGTGCGCTATCACCGCATCGATCTGTTGGTCGACCTGCGCGACCCACCGCGCTATTGGGTCAACGATCTCTCGCCCAGCGGTTACCTGGTCGAACGGCTGCTGCTGCAGAGCTCCGCGACGACGCCGGGCAGGCTGCAACGCGAGACGGTCAGCGGCAGGCCGGTGCGCTATGTCGATTGGGTGCTGCCCGGTGTGCTCGCGATCAATGTGATGTTTAGTAGCCTGTGGGGGGTCGGCTGGGTGATCGTGCGCTACCGCAAGAATGGCGTCTTGCGCCGGCTGCGCGCGACGCCACTGACCGCCAGCGAATTCCTGGTGGCGCAGATCCTCTCCCGCCTGCTGGTGGTCAGCGCCGTCAGCGTGTTGGTGTTCCTGAGCACCGATGCGCTGCTCGATTTCCCGATGCGAGGCTCTTATCTGGCGCTGATCCTGGTATTCCTGGCCGGTACCGTGGCGCTGATCAGCCTCGGGCTCACGGTCTCGACGCGCGTGCGCAGCGAAGAACTCGCCGACGGCCTACTCAATCTGATGGCATTTCCGATGATGATCCTGTCCGGGGTCTGGTTCTCGCTGGAGGGGACCAATCTCTGGGCGCAGCGGCTGGCAGACTTGCTACCGCTCACGCACATGGTGGAGGCCGCGCGACGCATCATGCTGGATGGCGCCGGGGTGGCCGAGGTGATGTTCGAGGTGATCATATTGCTGACCATCGCAGTGGTGTTGCTCGCGCTGTCGGCGATGGCCTTTCGCTGGCAGTAGGGCCGCCCGCGGCGATCAGGCTAACTCAGCGACCAATCCCCGCGCGCACCTTGTCCGCCGCATCCTCGACGCCCTTTTGCAGTGTCTGCAGGACCTGCCTGCCTCGGCGTTTCTGTTCCGTATTGATCATACGCAGCAGTTCGTTATCCGAGAGCGCCACGCCGTCGATGGTCATCCTGTAGGGCAGCGTCGCATAGGCATCGAACGGGTACGCCAGGTTGACGGCGGTATCTTCCAGCGCATCGTAGGCGTAGTGACAGGCCGCCCGTCCACTGTCGCGCCCGCCGTCGCGCCCCATCACATCGAAGGTCAGCCCGGTCACGGCGAACTCGGGGCGCTGGAAGGTGTTTTCTTCACCCGTCCATTCGATGGCCTCCGGGTCTGATTGCAGTGCGCTGATCAGATCCTTGCAGAATGTCACACGGACATCTTCGCGCGAGCCGGAGCACGCGCCGAGCAGCGACAGACCACTGGCGAAGATGGTGATTGCGACAGCTCTCGAAAGTGGTTTGTTCAGCATTACAATTTATCCTCGATGCGGCACATATGATGGGATCTATCCGCGACATCAATGCTCGCGCTCGATGCCGTCGACGTTCTGGAAACCACGCGGCAGCTTGTTGCCGCGGCGACCGCGCTCGCCTTCGTAGGCGTTAAGGTCGGCTGCACGCAGGTTGAGGTGGCGTTTACCCGAATGCAATCGCAGCCTGCCACCCTGCGGGACCGCGACGATGTCGACGACAAATTCGCTGCGCTCGGCCACTGCCTTGGACGGTATGCCGATAATCTTGTTGCCCTTGCCGCGCGTGAGTTCGGGCAGGTCGTTGGCCGATATCACCAGCATCCGCCCTGCGCTGGTCACGGCGACCAGGCGATCGGTATCGGCATCGGCAATCACCGACGGCCGCAGCACCCTCGCCCCTGCCGGCAGGGTCAACACCGCCTTGCCCGCCTTTTTGTTGGCGAGCAGATCCTTGGCCTGCACGCGAAAACCATACCCGGCATCCGAGGCCAACAGCCACCATTGTTCCGGTTCGCCGCCGAGTAGCGCGACGAAGGATTGGCCGGCCGGTGGGTTGAAGCGCCCGGTCAGCGGCTCACCCTGACCGCGTGCCGAAGGCAGGGTGTGGGCGGCCAGTGAGTAACTGCGCCCGGCCGAATCAAGGAAGACTGCCTGCTGATTACTGCGCAGCCGCACCGCCTGACGAAAGCCGTCGCCGGCCTTGTAACTGAGCTCCGCCGGATTGAGGTCGTGCCCCTTAGCGGCCCGTACCCAACCCTTTTCGGACAGCACCACGGTCACCGGCTCGCTCGGCGTCAGCTCGGCCTCGTCCATCGCCTCCGCTGCTGCACGAGCGACAATCGGCGAACGCCGCTCGTCGCCATACTTTTCCGCGTCGGCAGCAATCTCCTTGCGTATCAGCGTCTTCATTCGCTGTTTGGAGCCCAGCGTCTTGTGCAGCTGCTCGCGTTCTTCGGCAAGCTGTGTCTGCTCGTCGCGGATCTTCATCTCCTCGAGCCGCGCGAGCTGGCGCAGCTTGGTATCCAGAATGTAGTCGGCCTGCAGCTCACTCAACGCGAACCGTTCCATCAACACCGGCTTGGGCTCATCCTCGCTGCGGATGATGCGGATAACCTCGTCGAGGTTGAGGTAGGCAGTCATCAGGCCTTCGAGTAGATGCAGCCGCTCCTGCACTTTGTCGAGGCGATACTGCAGCCGACGGCGCACGGTCTCGAAACGATAGTCCAGCCACTCGCGCAGAATTGTGAGCAGGTCCTTGACCCGCGGCCGCCCGTCCAGGCCGATCAGGTTAAGGTTGACCCGATAGCTGCGCTCCAAATCGGTGGTGGCGAACAAATGCAGCATTACCCGCTCGACATCGACGCGACTGGAGCGTGGCAGGACCACCAGTCGGGTCGGATTCTCGTGATCCGACTCATCGCGCAGGTCTTCAATCCAAGGCAGCTTCTTGGCCTGCATCTGCGCCGCGATCTGTTCGAGCACGCGTGCACCGGAGACCTGGTAAGGCAGCGCCGTAATGACGATTGCCCCCTGGTCCTTGTGCCAGCGGGCCCGCAGGCGCACCGAACCGACGCCGGCCCGATACAGGGCCTGCAACTCGACCCGCGGGGTAATGATCTCCGCCTCGGTCGGGAAGTCCGGCCCGGGGATGTGTTCGCTCAGATCGGCCAGCGATGCCTTTGGATCCTCGATCAGGCGGATGCAGGCCGCCGCCACCTCACGTAGATTGTGTGGCGGCACGTCGGTGGCCATGCCCACTGCGATCCCCGTGGCACCATTGAGAAGCACATTGGGTAGGCGCGCCGGCAGCATCGCCGGCTCCTTGAGTGTGCCGTCGAAGTTGGCCGTCCAGTCAACAGTGCCCTGACCCAGCTCTGACAGCAGGATCTGCGCATAGGGGGTCAGCCGCGCCTCGGTATAGCGCATCGCCGCGAACGACTTGGGGTCGTCCGGCGATCCCCAGTTACCCTGGCCGTCGATCAGCGGGTAGCGATAGGAGAAGTCCTGGGCCATCAGGACCATCGCCTCATAACAGGCGGTATCACCGTGGGGATGGAACTTGCCGAGCACGTCCCCGACGGTTCGCGCGGATTTCTTGTGCTTGGATGCCGCCGACAGACCGAGTTCGGACATCGCATAGATGATGCGGCGCTGCACCGGCTTCAGGCCGTCCCCAATGAATGGCAGGGCACGGTCCAGGATGACGTACATTGAATAGTTTAAGTAGGCCTTCTCGGTAAACTGGCGCAGCGGCAGCTGCTCCACGCCCTCGGCGTTGTACTGCGGTTCCTGATCCATTCTTGGTTGCTAGATGCTGATGAAGCCCGGGATTCTACACTGCCGCCCCCGGCGTTGGCGCAAGCTGAGGATTCGGTTTGGGCGTTGCGGGAGATTGCCCTAACATGAGGGACCCTCACCGTCACGACCACCCATTGATGCCCTCTCTCGATCCCGTCGATGCCCTGCTGACATTCGTCGAGCCCCGCAAACGCCTATTCGTATTGACCGGCGCCGGCATCAGCACCGCCTCAGGGATCCCGGATTATCGTGACGAAGACGGCGCGTGGAAGCGCCCGCCGCCGGTGCAGTTCCGGGACTTCACGGATCACCTGGAGACCCGCAAGCGCTACTGGGCACGCAGTCTGGTCGGCTGGGCATGGTTCGCACAGGCCCGTCCCAATGTCTGTCACTATGCGCTGGCCGAATGGGAGGCCTCAGGCCTGATAACCCAGCTGGTGACACAGAACGTAGACCGCCTGCACCAGGACGCCGGGTCGCAACAGGTGATCGACCTGCATGGTCGACTCGACCAGGTGATCTGTCTCGACTGCGCTGTACGCCTGGACCGAGTGGATTTCCAACGCCATCTGGCCACGCTCAACCCAAGCTTCGCCGGGCTCAGCGCGGCGCTGGCGCCAGATGGCGATGCCTACCTTGACGCAGTCGATTTCAGCGTCTTTCAGGTCCCGGCATGTCCGCAATGCGGCGGCATATTGAAGCCCAACGTGGTGTTTTTTGGAGAGACGGTTCCGCGCGCGCGTGTCGACCATGCAATCGCAGCGCTGCAAGAGGCCGACGCGCTGCTGGTTGTCGGTTCGTCCCTGATGGTGTATTCCGGCTTCCGCTTCTGCCGCCTGGCCGTCGAACGCGGCATCCCGATCGTGGCGATCAACCCGGGCCGGACGCGCGCCGACGACCTGCTGGCACTCAAGGTGACTGCACGATTCGAGGACCTGCTTGCGTCGCTGCACGGCAGGCTACCGGCGCCGGTGCGTTTCTGAGCGGACGGATCGCGGGTCTCGCGATGGGCGATGCGCCAACATCGACCGAAGGGCTCATCCATAAGGACCCTGCAGAAAGGGATTATGCGTCCTCTCTTCACCCACCGTGGTGGTTGGGCCGTGCCCGGGAAACAGGGTCACATCGTCACCCAACGGCCAGATACGATTGCGGATCGAGGCCAGTAGGTCCGCATGGTCACCGCGCGGGAAATCGGTCCTGCCGATGGAACCACGGAAGATGACGTCCCCTACGATGGCCACCCGTTCGGCGCGATGAAAAAATATCACGTGCCCGGGCGTATGCCCTGGGCAATGGCGCACCTCCAGCTGCTGATCTCCGAACTGCACTTGATCCCCGTCCTGCAGCCAACGATCCGGCACAAAGGCCTCACCGGGCGGGAATCCGAACTGGCTACACCACTGCGGGACGGTATCGAGCAGAAAGCGATCGGCCGGATGCGGGCCCTCGATCGGCAGCGCCAGATCGCACGCCATCCTGGCCACCGCACCGACGTGATCGAAATGCCCGTGCGTCACCAGGATCTTCTCCAGGTTCACGCCGGCATCGGCCGCTGCGGCGAGCACGCGTTCCGGTTCGCCACCAGGGTCTACGACGGCTGCGCTGCCGCTCGATTCACAGCACAGCAGTGAGCAGTTCTGCTCGAAGGCGGTAACGGGAATGATCCGAATGTCCATAAAGAACCTGCTGGTGCTGCCGTTAGTGACATGACAGGGGCGATCCCAAGAACTCTGTCGCAACGGGCGTTTTCGGGCGTCTGCAGACTGCCGGCTTAACTCGGCAGCCGTTTGCGACAGATGACCGGGTAGCAAAATAGCACTCTGCCCAGCCCGCGTGCACCCCGGATAGCGGTCTGGTCGGACAGTTTATGGAATAACCAACGTGTTCGGAAAACTGCTCGGCCGCAGCGCCAAAGAAGATGAAACCACACTTGCAACCTTGTCTGCGCTCGGGCCCTACGCCGAGCTTGGCCCGGCCGAACTCGAGATGGCCGCCAACCTGGTCGACCGAATCCCGGTCAAGGCCGGGCTGCTCACCAGCCAGCTGCCCAAGGATCGACGCGTGTTCCTGGAGCGGGGCAGCCTTCAGCTCCAGACCCACACCGACTATGTGCTGCTGATAAAGGCCGGCACCGCCCAGGCCCGCTATCCGATACCGCTCAAGCCCGATGTAGTAAGCCTGTATGCGGCGGAGCCTTGCGTCTTCCTTACGGTGCCGCTGTCGGTCGAGACCGGAAGCACCATCGGCAACCATGCACCACTGGTCCGGCCTGACTTGACTGCGGAAGAAGCGGAAGCGCTGGAGGCCTTGCGTGCCTACTTCAGGAAACAGCAGTGTGAACTGCCAAGCCTGCCCGACCTGGCAATGAAGATCGGCAAGGCGATCGACGACGCCGACAACGCCAACGACGACATTGCCCGACTGATTCAGCTCGATCCGGCACTGACGGCACGTGTCATCAGTGTGGTCAACAGCGCGGCCTTCGGTGGCTTGAGCAAGATTTCCAGTATCCAGCAGGCGACTGCGCGCCTAGGGCGCAATAAGGTTCGGAGCCTGGTCTACAGCTGTCTGCTGAAGAGTATCTTCAAGATCAGCTCCAGCGTTCTGAAAAGACACATGGAGGCGCTGTGGCAGCATTCCGCGCATGTCGCCGCACTCTGCTACGTATTGGGGCGTGAGACCCCCGGCATCGACCCTGAACAGGCGCTACTGGCCGGACTGGTGCACGACATCGGGGCCGTCGCCATTATCGGGGGCGTCAACCAGTTTTCTGTGCTGGCCAAACGCGAAGAGGTACTCAACTATACGATCGATAGCCTGCGCATCGAGGTTGGGGTGCTGACGCTCGATCAGTGGCGGCTGCAGGATGAGTTCGAGGACGTGGTCAAGAATGCGGAGAACTGGTTCCGCATCGGCAGCGCGATCCCGGAAAACCCCGATGTGGTCGTCCTCGCTCAGCTGCATGCACTCATCGGCAGCCCGCAACAGCCCGAGTTGCCCCACATCGATAGCGTTCCGGCCTATGCCAAGTTGGCCAATGGCGAATTGTCGCCGCATCAGTCATTGAGCATCCTCGAGGAGGCCGAGGCGGATGTGCGCGAGATTCGGGGATTGATCAGCGGCGGCTGAACCGTAATCCGTCATAGGACCAATGGCAATTAATTAGCCGGCATGTTGCACGACGGGGGACCGGCTTTGCCGGGTTCGCTGCATGATTCTCAGGTTCTGGAGCGCCATTTGAGATAGGCTGCCGGGTTACGCTTCGTCTTCTTTGGGTTAGCGCGCCGAGGCGCAGATGCCCGCATATCTCACCGGGCGGATCGGTCTTTTCCCTATTGATAGTTGAAATCAAACGGTTAGACGAAAATGCAGCGCTTCGGTAAATTACACGCTGTCCTATCCCGGTGAGATATGCGGTCTAGGCTTCGCTAACCTCTGAGCACGCTACGCATTTCGTCGACCTGCGACTTGGCCTCATGGAGTATTTCCAGGCTGCGCTCGGGCGTGGCGTCGTCGCCGAGCACGCGCTGGATGGCCGATATCTGCTCCATTGGCGGCAGGCCATCGAGCTGGTGCTTGCGCAGTCGCTCGTGGACCTGCGCAACGACCAGCAGGTCGGTGAAATCCGCGTCGCGGTCATGTCGCCGCAACCAGTTCTCGGCATCGCGTGCACCAGCGACCACAGCCGGCGGGAAGTTCCATTTGCGCAATATCATCGAACCCAGTTCGCCGCGCATACGGTCAATGGTCTCCTCCAGTGCCGCCTCGTCTTGCGCCAATTCCGGGTACTTCTGGATGTAATTGAGAATGGCGATGGCACCGACGTCGTGCACGAGGCCGATCAATAACGCCTCTTCGGGCTGCATGCCCTTGACCTCGCGTGCCAGCACGAAACAGATGGCCGCGATCTGTGCACTGTGCTTCCACAGCACGTGCATGCGCTGCTGCACCATCGGATCTTCATTGTAAAAGATCTCTTTCAGCGCGAAAGTCAGCACCAGCTGCTTGGTCGTCTCCATGCCAAGACGCACTACAGCGGCGGAACAGGTATCTACGCCGTCCAGACCCCCGTAGAGTGCGCTGTTTGCCGCCTTGAGCAGCTTGGTCGCCATTGCCGGATCGGCCTCGACCAGACGCGCAATGGCCTTGGCATCACTCACTTCGTCGTCGATGGCGCGACGTATGCGCATCGCCAGGTCCGGCAGACTGGGCAGTATGGCCTTGTCACTCTTGAGATCCTGGTACAGTTGAAAGCTCAGCCTCGACTCGGCCTCGCGACGATGGTCCTCCTCTTCGGTCTCGACCGTGATCTCATCCGGGTTGTGCGCCCGGCCGCTGCAGCCGGCCGCACTCAGTACGATATCGGGAACCCGGATACCGCGCACCTGACTCAGCGCCCTGACGCCGAACAGCCGCGGCCGCAGATTCGAAACCGGGTTGCGAGAGACCTCCTGGTTCAGCTCGACGACCTTGTTCTGGCCATCGGCCGCGTCCAACGACACCTCACCGTGCTGCAAAAAATAGGTGTAGCCGTCGTCGCTGCCGCGTTCTACGAGCAGGCTGCCCTTGCGCGCCTCCACCGGCTCTACGGCCTCGGCGATTACCTCGAGTTGCCAGGGTGGAAGATCCGCCAGCATGGAGATATTGCGCAATGCGTCTGTGTCGTGAGTACTTGCCATGCCCCTGTAGCGGCACCTCACGCTGGGAGTTTAGGCCCCAATCGCGACCGATCCTTGCAGCGTCCGGCTAAGCGCTAGTCGGCCAGGAAACGGAACCGCGTGCGCAGTTGACCTTCGAAAAGCGCCTCGATGGCGATGTGATTGTCGGCCTGGGTCACCGTAAAACCCGGCTGGGTCTCGGGGCTGAAATCGGCCAGCACCAGGGACCTGGGATGATCGATCCGCAGGGACAATCGCAAGGGGTAATAACCATCCAGAAACCGCCGCATGAAGGGCCCGTTCTCCAACTCGAAAACCGCTGCGTCATCGCTGTGCAGTGCACGGCTCTCTGCGCGCAGGCAGATCTCGGAGTCGTCGCGGATCCCCTGCAGCTGAATGGAGTTCGCCTCGGCGAAGGCGTGATCGATATTGCGAAAACTGACCACCTCGAGCCCCCGCGAGCGGTGCGGGTTGAAGAGGATCTGCGCGGCGGCCACGCGATCGAGGTTGACGTGGCATTGTTCGAGCTGCACCCAGCCGTCCAAGAGTGAGGTATCGTTGATCAGTATGCGGCTTCGATGGTGGTGCACCACGTCCTGCGGTTGTCCGGCGATGAAGTCGAGGTCCCCCTCGTTGACCGTCGCAATACGCTGCCGCAATGCCTCTTCTTCGTCCACCCAGCTCGGCCAGTCCGCGTCGGCGTCTCCCGGCCCGGTCGCGGCCACCGACGATGGCAGCCATCCCAGGGTGACCGCTGCGATCAAAATTAGGCTGGAGACCTTTCGCCATGCATGGTGCATGGCCTAACCTTAGCCGAGTTACTCGCACCGAGCGCATCGATGTTGTCGTCCCGTCATAGACATTGGCCGCTTATCGGCCTACTGATCACGAGCCTGACCGCGGTCGCGGCCGAGCGTGCGCCGATCGCCGATATACATCTGCACTGGAAGTGGAACCAGAAAGAGGTCACGACGCCGGCGCAGGCGATAGAGATCCTCAGGGCGCAGGACGTCGCGCTCGCAGTCGTGACCGGCACGCCACCGGAACTGGCGCTGGAGCTGCACGATCTCGCCCCGGACAGGGTCCTGCCGATCTACGGCATCTACCGAATCCCCGGCGAATGGTCCTCCTGGCATCTGGACCCGACGCTGCTGCAGCGGGTGCGAGACGCCCTGCAGACCGGCCGCTATGTCGGTATCGGCGAGATCCACATGATCGGGGGCTTCATCAGCGACTGGAAGAACCCGATCATCGGTGGCCTATTCGAGGTTGCGGCCGAGTTCAACGTACCGGTGTTGCTGCACACCGAGTTCTCGCGCGCCAATTACACGCTGGGCCTGTGTCAGGCATTTCCGAACACGCGAATCCTGTGGGCGCATGCCGGCTCCATGTTGGCGCCCGGCGAGGTCGAGCGGGTGCTGCAGGGGTGTCCCAACGTCCATGCGGAGCTGTCGGCGCGCGATCCCTGGCGCCACCGCGGCAATCGCATCGTCGACGACGCCGGTGAACTGTTGCCTGCATGGCGCGCGCTCATTTCACGCCATTCCGACCGCTTCATGATCGGCTCCGATCCGGTGTGGCCGGTAGACCGTCTCAACCCCTGGGACGAACCCGACAGCGGCTGGCAGGAGCTGCCGCGCTTTCTCGACTTCCACCGCCGTTGGCTGGCCACGCTGCCCGAGGAACAGGCCGCGGCAATCCGCTGGGAGAACGCACGGCGCTTCTTCGGCGCGGGTAGCTGACGTTAATCAAACGAGCAGGATAGGCTCGGCCGCGTCACTGCGTGCACTCACCCGACCGATGATCGCCGCATGCCCGTAGCCTCGCGCATGCAGCGCCGCGACGCTGGCCTCGGCGCTGGCCTGCGGTACGCCGGCGAGCAGGCCGCCCGCGGTCTGTGGGTCGAACATCAGCGGGTAAATCGGGAGACGACTGACCCGTTCCAGGTCGCGCACGGCCCGGCGCAGGCGCAGGTTCTGCGGCTGCAGCGACGACAGGATACCGGCGGCCACCGTCTCGCGGGCGCCATCCAGGACCGGTATGGCATCCATTGTTACCGCCGCATCGACGTCTGCCGCACGGGTCATTTCGATCAAGTGCCCCAGCAGCCCAAAACCTGTCACGTCGGTGCATGCCGACGCGCCGTGGGCCCGCAGGCACTCGGCGGCGTCCTGGTTGGACTGCAGCATCGCGCGGATGGCGCCATCGATCCAGCGCCCTTTGGCACGCTGCCGCATGTCTGCCGCAAACAGCGTCCCCGTCCCGATCGGCTTGGTCAGGACGAGCGCATCCCCCGGCTGCAGGCCTCCCTTGCGCAGCAATTGGTCAGATGCGATCAGGCCATTGACCGTGAGGCCAAAGGCCAGTTCTGCGCCCTCACTGGAATGCCCGCCGGCCAGCACCGCCCCGGCCTGCGCGGTGACCGCCAGCGCGCCTGTGAGTATGTCGAACAGCGTCTCTTCCACCACCCGTTCGCGTCCATAGGGCACGGTCGCGATCGCCAGCACCGACTGCGGCGCCGCGCCCATCGCAAACAGATCGCCAAGCGCATGATTCGCCGCGATCTGGCCGAATACATAGGCATCGTCGATAAAGGAACGAAAATAATCGACGCTCTGCACCAGCAGCATCCCCTCGGGGATGCGATAGACGGCCGCGTCGTCCGGCGAGTCGAGCCCAATCACCACGTCGTCGCGCCGCTGTTCAGGCAGACGCTGCACCACGCGGCTCAGTACCGTACTGCCGACCTTGGCCCCGCAACCGCCACAGCGCATCGCCAGCGTCGACAGCTCCTTGATCGCCTGCGCATCGGCGACCCCGGCGGCCAGCGTGGGCGAACCCTCATCGGGCATCGCGGGCAGCTCATTGAAGCGCCGCATAAAACGCCGGTCGATCCAGTCCTTCCAGGTCCAAAGCCACCGGCCTTCCAGCGACCAGCTGCCACGGGAGGCGATAGCATAGCGGTCGCCGGTGCTGATTAGACCCAGAAAGTTGCGTTGCGGACGGTAACGCCGGAGCGACCGGCCGGTGCAGGCGCGACGCAGATTGTCGGTCAGCACCCGGCCCTGACGCACCGCAAACACGCCCGATTTTGGCCGCTGTTCCGGTAGCGAGGCAATGTCGCCGGCGGCGAATATCCCGGGATGCGAGACCGACTGCAGATAGTCGTCGACGCGGATGAAGCCGTGCGCATCGACCGCCAGGCCGGATTCGCCGGGCCAGCTTGGCGCCGCGGCCTGGGTGACCCAGTGCACGGCATCCGCGGGCCGCGCCTCGCGACCCTCGGCATGCACGGCATCCGGCGTGACCTCGACCACGCGATGCCCTGTGTACAGTGCGATGCCCCGCTCGCCGAGTATGCGGGTGAATCGCCGCCGCACCCCGGCATTGTGGGTCGCAAAGATCGTCTCGCCGTCGGTCAGGAGTTCATAGTGAACGCGACCGGGGTCGTCACCCTGCTGCCGAAGCAAGCCGGTCAGGCGATGCTGGGTCGACAGTGCGAGCTCCACGCCGCCGGCACCGCCGCCGACGACGACTATGCGAAACGGTCCGCGGCTCGCCAACACGCGCGCCTGCAATGCCTCCCACTGCGCCAGCCAGGTATCGATGGGTTTGACCGGCATCGCATATTCGAGGGCGCCAGGCACATCCAGGGTGCGGGGCCGAGACCCCGTGTTGATAGACAGCAGGTCGAACGCTACCGGGGGACGATTGCTGGCTATCACCTGTCGGCGTTCGAGATCGAGGCCCTCGACGTCGGCGTGGTAGAGGCGTGCCCCGGCGAATCTGGCCAGTGGCCCAAGATCGATATGGCAGTCGTCGTAGCCATAGTGCCCCGCGATATATCCCGGCAGCATCCCCGAATAGGGCGTATGGATGTCGCGTGTAATCAAGGTCAGACGCACACCGGCCAGCGGCCGCATGCCGAAACCACGCAGCACCGAGACATGCGCGTGCCCCCCACCAATGAGCACAAGATCCTTGACGACAGGTGCCTGGGTGCTTTTCATGCTCGGAGGCTGTTCCAGAAACGCCGGGTCATAGGGCGCAGGTCCGAAAACCCGCAAAAACGTCGTTGCGCTGCGGCGCATAATAATTACGCCAGGTGTTGCGGATCAGGCGCGCGCGCGTAGCCCAGCCCCCCCCACGCAAGACTCGGGTCTCACCGAACAACGGCTGCGAGTAGTCGGCATACATGTCCGGGGTAAATCCCGGGTAGGGACCGAACACACTGTCGGTCCACTCCCAGACGTTGCCGATCATCTGGCGGCAGCCAAATGCACTGTCGCCCGCGGACAGGGCACCGACATCGATACAGCCAAGCGCGTACCCGTCCAGATTGGCCAGCTGGGGTGTAGGTGCCGCCTCACCCCAGGGGTAGCGTCGCTTCTTCCCGGCCAATTTCCTGCCATCGGGGCTCGGCTGCGCGGCCGCTGCGACCTCCCATTCCAACTCGCTCGGCAGGCGTCGCCCGGCCCAGCGGCAGTAGGCGCTGGCCTCGTACCAGCTGACGTGAACCACGGCCGCATGAGGCCGCAGCGACTGCCAGACATCGAAGCAACGCTGCTCCCAGCCATTACCCCGCCGACGCCAATAGACCGGATGCTCCAACCCCTGGCTGCGCCGCCAGTCCCAACCGGCCGCCTCCCAGAGTGTGCGGTCGCGATAGCCGCCGGCATCGACAAAGGCCGCAAAATCGCTGTTGCTCACCGCCGCGCGAGCGACCCGAAACGGTTCCACCTCGCAGATATTGCCCCATTTTTCATTGTCGAAGACAAAACCGTCCTGCGGCGAGGCACCCAGCGAGAACTCACCACCCGGGATCTGGGCATCGCCGGCCAGACCCCCTCCCTCATCCGTGGGGTGCGCCCGGGCACCAAACGCCGGGGGCAGATAGCCAAGGGTCTGTCGCGTGTACGTAAAGGCCTCGGTATGCATGTCTTCATGGAAGACCGCGTACTGTGTCAGGTAGTCGCGCTGCGGGTCTGCGGCGTCCTCGGTCAGGTGCCGAGCGAGCCGTGTCTGCACCTCCCGCATGTAGTCGAGCGTCGCCGGCAGATCCGGCAGGGGTAGGTCCCAGCGCGTGTCGTGCGCGATGTTTATCGAATCGAACAGCGCGTCCGCATTTGGCAAAATCGGTGGTTCCCCAAGGTGCTGACGCAAGACCCAGTATTCATAAAAATAGGCCGCATGGCCTATCTCCCAACGCAGCGGATTGACGATGTCCATTCGCGGGCCCATCATCTGTCGATCATCTAACCCCTCGATAAGCGTCAGGGTTCTCTCCCTGGCGTCTCGCAACTGCGCTGGCAAAGATTCCGACATCTGGCGCCCATCCAATCAACAATAAACTTGATGTTCTCAAGGACCGGCGGCAAAGTCACATCGCTGTGACCCTGACAGGCCGTCGAAAAGCGCTGCGGCAGCGGCTGCCACCTTGTCTTACGAGCATGCACATCCTACTCATTACCCCGGCGCCGGCCCGCTCTCTGTCCGGCAACCGGGCCACGGCCAATCGCTGGGCGCGTCTACTGCGCGCGCTTGGCCATCGCGTCGACGTTGCGGTCGAATACAGCGGCCAGCGGGCCGACTTAATGGTGGCGCTGCATGCCTGGCGCAGCGCAGCAGCGATCCAGGCGTTCTCCCGCGCGTATCCCGATCGACCATTGATCGTCGTGCTGACCGGAACGGATGCCTACCACTTCATCCACACGGATACGGAGACGACCCTCGCCTCTCTGGCCGCGGCCGATTGGATTGTCGGTCTGCATGGCTTGATCGCCGACTGCGTGCCCGATACCCAGCGCCACAAGGTCCGCGTAATCTATCAGTCCGCCAGACCGCT
>JAHEJD010000046.1:21740-23334 GCA_024639005.1 Chromatiaceae bacterium
CGACCCTCGCCTCTCTGGCCGCGGCCGATTGGATTGTCGGTCTGCATGGCTTGATCGCCGACTGCGTGCCCGATACCCAGCGCCACAAGGTCCGCGTAATCTATCAGTCCGCCAGACCGCTGGGCGAACGCAGGCCGCCGCGACGTTTCTTCCGGGTCTGTGTCGCCGGCCATCTGCGCGACGAGAAAGACTCCTTGCGCACCGCCCTGGCCGTGCGTGATCTGCCGCCAAACAGCCGAATTCGGGTGGACGCGTACGGCAAGGCCCACACGGCGGAATGGGAGCGCGCCGCGCGGGCCGAGGCCACAGGCAACGCCCGCTATCTTTGGCATGGCGAGATCGCACACTCCCGGCTGCGCGACGTCTACCGTCGCTCACACCTCCTGGCCTTGACCTCACGCATGGAGGGCGGAGCAAATGTTATCTCTGAGGCGGTGATGGCCGATCTGCCGGTGGTCGCCTCGCGGATCCCGGGATCGCTGGGCCTGCTCGGCGCGAACTACCCCGGATATTACCCAGTGGAAGACACGCGCGCACTGCGTCACCTGCTGCTTCGGGCGGAGTCAGACGCCGCTTTCTACGCCGACCTGCAGGCCGCCTGCCGCCGACGCCGCCCGCTGTTCAGCGAACAGGCAGAACAGGCCGGTTGGGCGGAGCTATTGTCAGACCTCGTCTAACCCGCATATCTCACCGGGCAGATCGGTCTTTTCCCCATTGATAGTTGAAATCAAACGGTCAGACGAAGATGAAGCGCTTTCGGTGAATTACACGCTGTCCTATCCGGTGAGATATGCGGGCTGACCTGTGGGGGCGAAAATAGGACACCGCGCTGGGGTCAGTCCACCGCCGCCCGATTAGCGACGCTGCGTCGGACATCGCTGAGAATACTCACCAGATCGCTGTGCCAACGTCCAGCTGGATCTGTACCGCCTCGTCGGCGAAAAAGGGCGCCAGCGTCTCCGGATTCAGCACCGTCAGCAGGGTCTCCTGCGCCTCCGCGATCACCGCAATCTTCAGCGGCAGGTAGGCTGCCAGTTCGGGGTAGCTTTCGCTGATCAGACGGACCTCCGCCAGTTTGCCAAAGAAGATGACGCGATAGAGACCTGATTTATAGCCAAAATCCGTCATCCCGCCGTCGCAGAGCTGCACGTGCGCCACCGAGTAGCCATGCTCCTCGACACTGCCCCTCACATACTCGAACACGAGGTCGGCGGGCACCGGGATACGGGCCATGATCATGTTGTCGGCACTGCACAGCGCCGCAGACAGCAACAGTGCGGCGGCCATCAATGCGCGCATCACAGCGTCGCCTCCTCGATGATCTCGTTGAAGGTCTCCTCCATCGCATCCCACAGGCCAACCAGTTCGTCATTGTTGAACCAGCGTGCCACGACCCGCAGATTCGGGACTACCAGGATCACGGAACCGTCATCCCGCTCCATGATGGTGACGCGGCATGGCAGCACGACACCAAGCCTTGGTTCGATCTTCAGCATGCCGTAGAGCGCGTTGAAATTGCAGAAGCGCACGCCCACCTGGCGTGCGTTGACGCTGAATTCGTCGATCAATCCCTGCTCCACGAAACGATCGGGAA
>JAHEJD010000047.1:0-17895 GCA_024639005.1 Chromatiaceae bacterium
CGATCCACCGCAATAAGGTCTCTGACGCCTATCTGGTGTTTCTGTTCGACGACTATCAGCTGATCAAGGAAAAACTGAACGCGGCGATGGGCACCCTGGTGTTCGATCCGGCCCGGCGGCCAGCGGAGGCTATCGAAGACGGTGGACAAGGCTGAGACACGCGGCATGCGTGCAGCTGCCTTGGGTTCGGCGAAGGCATAACGGACCCGTCGGTATCCAGTCGCCCTGCATTACATCGATCATCATCGACCCATGGGTGAAGAATTCCGAAAAAACCGCTTCCTGCAGGGACTGCTGATCTGTTTGGTCGGCCTGTGGATCCTTACCGCGATCGATCCCTTCAACCGGCGCGACTGGCTTTTGGAGAACCTGCTGGTCTTCATCTACGGCGGCCTGCTCATCGCGACCTACCGGCGCTTCGCCTTCTCGAATCTTTCCTATGGCCTGTTTGCGGTGTTCCTGAGCCTGCACCTGGTCGGCGCCCACTACACCTATTCTGAGACGCCGTTCGGTTTCTGGCTCCAGGACACCCTGGACCTGTCGCGCAACCACTATGATCGCATCGTCCATTTTTCGTTCGGACTGCTCATCGCCTATCCCTTTCATGAGCTCCTGCTGCGCGCGGCGTGCGTGCGCCGCAGCTGGTCATACCTGCTGGTAATGGTCACCGTCCTGGGGTTCAGCGGCTTCTACGAGGCCCTCGAGGGCATTGTCGCGATGATCGTCAGCCCGGAACTCGGGGCTGCCTATCTCGGCACCCAGGGTGACGAATGGGATGCCCAGAAGGACACCGCACTGGCGTTCGCCGGCGCAGTGATTGCGATGGCGGTTACCTGGTGGCTGGATCGCCCGCCGCGGCATGCCTGACCCGATAGTGCGCACACGCGCCGGCGCGAGGCCAAGCACGCGGCCGACAGGGCCTCATGCGGAATCGCCGTCGCCGAAACTCTCGGTGCGATAGCGCAAGACCTCGACCCGATCGGACCAGTGGTTCGCGGCGAGCCCCGCCTTGTGCTTGAGGTGCCTCAGAAACTCCGCCGGATCCGGCAGGCTCTCCCAGACCGAGGGCAGAAAGGTACCGCGGTACGGGCCGTCCTTCAGGATCAGGCCGTCTTCACCGGGGCGGATCTGGCCGATCAGGTCGGCCTCGTCGCTGAACTGCAGCGGCTCTGGCGCGGTCAGGATCGACAAGTCGACCTGGACCCCGGGCCACTCCTGGTGGGTCAGCGGTGAAAACCGGGGATCGCGAAAGGCCGCGGCAAACGCGTTCTCGGCTACGTCCACGACGAGCGGCTGCACCGCCTCGAGATGGCCGATGCAACCGCGTAGCTGGCCGTGGCTGTGCAGCGTGACGAAGCTCGCGCGCACGGCCTGGAGTTCGCGCTCGAAATCGGCCGCGGTGACCGCCAGCGGCCGCCCGTTGGCGAGACCGTGTTCGATCGATCGTCGTGCCGCGGCGAGCAAGGTCGCCCGCTGCGCGGGCGCCAGCCCTTGTTCAGTAGAACTCGTAGGCGCCATAGCCGACCACCCGAGACTTGTCGCCCGCGGTGTCGCCTGAATTGCGCAGATCCAGGGTGCGCACGCGCCAACCGTGACGCTGCGCGGTCTTCAGCAGGCCGCGGATCGGATAGGCGCCGCAGGCGTCATGGGGACCGATCTGCGCTGCCTGCAGGCCCTCGATCCGCTGCGTGGTCTCGCGGTCGCGTTGTCGGCAGCTGCGGTAATCGTGGTAGTGGCTCAGGTCGGAGCTGACGATTACCAGCGTATCCTCGGCCCCCAGCGCCTCGATCACGGCGCTGACGTCGTCACTGTCGGCGTCGCCCACGATCAGCGGCACCAGCGTGAAATCGGGCAGCACGCCCTGCAGGAAGGGCAGCTGCACCTCGAGGGCGTGCTCCTCGGCGAACGCGGCATCCAGCAGCTGCACTCCCGGCATGCCTTCCAGTCGCTCGACCGCAACCCGGTCGACCGTGATGTCGCCCAGCGGGGTGCGAAATATATCCGCGCTGCTGGTCGCGATCCCGCGGAAGGGCACGCGGTGCGAAGGCGCCAGCACCACAACGCGGTGGATCCGATCGGCCCAGGGTTCGAGGGTGGCGTAGGCGCTGGCCGCAATCGGCCCCGAGTACTGATAGCCGGCATGCGGCGCGATCAGCGCCCGCGGGCGATCGTCGCCCTGGGTTTGCGCATCGTGCATGAGGCCGCGCACGGTGTCGCGCAGTTCGTGCTCCGAGCCCGGGTAGAAAAAGCCGGCGACGACCGGGGGCTTGACGTGCATCATGGCTACCTGTCTGTAAGGCGTCTATAGGTTAAATGGGCCAAGTGGCATCGGAAATCAAGGCGGGAATTTGTCCGTGATCAAAGACACCGTAGCTGGGCGTTACTGGCACATGCGTGACGACGGACGCATCCAGTGCGATCTGTGCCCGCGCTACTGCCACCTCAAGGAGGGCCAGCGCGGCCTGTGCTTCGTACGCGCCCGCCAGGACGACCAGATGGTCTCGACCACCTACGGTCGATCCAGCGGCTTCTGTGTCGATCCGATCGAGAAAAAGCCGCTCAATCACTTTCTGCCCGGGACCGCGGTATTTTCGTTCGGCACCGCCGGCTGCAACCTGGCCTGCAAGTTCTGTCAGAACTGGGACATCAGCAAATCGCGCGAGATCGACACGCTGGCGGCCAGCGCCTCGCCGGAGAACATCGCGGCGACGGCCAAGCGATTGGGTTGTCGCAGCGTCGCCTATACCTACAACGATCCGGTGATCTTTCTCGAATATGCGATCGACACCGCCAGGGCCTGCCGTGAACAGGGCCTCAAGTCGGTCGCAGTAACGGCGGGCTACATCTGTGAAGAACCGCGGCATGAGTTCTTTGCCGCGATGGATGCGGCGAATGTGGACCTGAAGGCGTTCACGGAGGACTTTTATCACAAGCTGACCGGCGGCCACCTGCAGCCGGTGCTGGATACCTTGGAATATGTCCACAGAGAGACCGACTGCTGGCTCGAGGTGACGACGTTGCTGATTCCTGGTCACAACGACAGCGATGCGGAGCTGCATCAACTGACGCAGTGGTATCTGGAGAGGCTAGGCCCCGACGTGCCGCTGCACTTCTCTGCCTTCCACCCGGATTACAAAATGACCGACGTGCCCCCTACCCCGGCGGCGACGCTGAAGCGCGCAAGGAAGATCGCGCTGGCGGCCGGGCTGCACTATGTCTACGTCGGCAATGTCCACGATACCGAGGGCGACAGCACCTATTGCCCTGGTTGTGGCGGGCGCGTGATCGAGCGCGACTGGTACCAGCTCGGGGAATGGCACCTGACCGGAGGCGGCCACTGCGCGCACTGTGGGCATGCTATCGCGGGCGTGTTCGAAGACCGTCCCGGCGACTGGGGTCCGCGCCGCCTGCCGGTGTCGATGCATGAGCCGGTGGAGTCCGATGCGTTGCCGGACCGCTAGCGCATTCTAGCTGGCTAAGAGGCGCGCTCTTCGGTGATGCCGTCGCGCGCCCCGTCAACCGACTGTACGGCATGGTGTTCGCGCGCCAGTAGCAGGTACACGGCAGGCACGACGAACAGCGTGAACAACGTGCCGATGCCGAGCCCGGTGGTGATCACCAGGCCGATATGGAAGCGGCTGACCGCACCCGGACCGCTCGCGGTAAGCAGCGGCACCATTGCCACCAGCATCGCCACGGTGGTCATCAGGATCGGGCGCAGACGAATGGTGGCGGCGCGCTCGATTGCAGCGCGTCGGTCGAGTCCCTGTTCGATCTGCAACTGGTTGGCGAACTCGACGATCAGGATGCCGTTCTTCGCGATAAGGCCGATCAGCGTGATCAGACCAACCTGGGTGTAGATGTTTACGGTGGCGAAACCCAGCGTCAGGAAGGCCAACGCACCGGCGATCGACATCGGCACCGAGACCAGGATGATCAGCGGGTCGCGCCAGCTCTCGAACTGCGCCGCGAGCACCAGGTAGATCACCAGCAGCGACATGAAGAAGGTCAACACCAGTGCACTGCCCTGCTGCGCAAACTGCCGGGTCGCGCCGGTGTAGTCAAAGCTGAAACCGAGCGGGAACTCCTCGCGCGCGATCTGTTCAATCGCCGCCATCGCCTGTCCCTCGGACACGCCCGGTGCCATCAACCCCTCGATGGTCACCGAGTTGAGCTGCTGGAACTGGGTGCGCTTGCTCGGCTCGACCGCGCGCTCGATGCGCACCAGCGAGTACAGTGGAACTTGATCGCCGGCCGCGCTGCGCAAATAGAAGTCGCCCAGCATCTCCGGGTCGAGGCGGAACAGGCGTTCGGCCTGTGGGATCACCTTGTAGCTGCGCCCGTCCAGGCTGAAGCGGTTGACGTCGTTGCCGCCGAGCAGCGTGGCCAGATTGCGTCCGATGTCGGCCATCGAGATGCCGAGGTCGGCGGCCCGATCGCGGTCGATCATCAGGATGGCCTTGGGCCGCGAGAACTCGATGGACTTGCGCAGAAACAGAAACTGCCCGCTCGCCATGCCCCGCCCGACCAGCTGATCGGCAACGCCGTCCATTTCCCGGAAATCTGCGTCGCTCTGAATCACGAACTGAAACGGCAGGCCGCTGCTTCCCGGCAGGCTGGGGCGTGGGAACACGGCGATCTGCAGGCCGGCGATCTGGCTCAACAGCCCCTGCACCTCGGGCAGGACCTGCATTTGCGAGCGCGGGCGCAGCGCCGGCTGTTCCATCTTGAATCCGCCGAATATCACGTTGTCGTCGCCGCCGAAACCGAGCAGCAGGAAGCTCTCGTGATATTCGGGCACCTTTTCGAAGGCCTCGACAATCTCGCGCGTGTAGACCTCGTTGTACTCCAGCGAGGCGGTCTGCGGCGCCACCGCCTGAAAGAACAGGATGCTCTGGTCCTCGGTTGGGGCGAGCTCGGCCTTGGTCGACACAAACATGAAATAGATGCTGCCGAGCACCACGGCGGCGAACAGCAGGGTCGCCGGGAGGTAGTCGAGCGCGCCCTTCAGGCGCCGAAGGTAGAAACCCGCGAGCCAGTCGAAGAAGCGCTCGACCATGCGCTCGAAGCGTCCTGGGTTGCCGGCCGGCCTAAGGACCTTGGACGACAGCATCGGTGACAACGTCAATGCGACCACGCCCGAGATCAGCACCGCGCCGGCCAGCGAGAACGCGAACTCGGTGAACAGTGTCCCGACCAGGCCGCCCATGAAGCCGATCGGGGCGTAGACGGCAACCAGTGTGGTGGTCATTGCGATGATCGGCAGGCCGAGTTCGCGCGCGCCGTCGATCGCGGCCTGGAAGCGTGTCTTGCCCATCTCGATGTGGCGGTGCACGTTCTCGACCACGACGATGGCGTCGTCCACCACCAGGCCGATCGCCAGCACCATCGCCAGCAGGGTCAGCAGGTTGACGGAGTAGCCGGCGAGCAGCATCAGAAAGGCCGCGCCGACCAGTGACAGCGGCACCGCCACGCCGGGCACGATCGCGGCGCGCAATGAACCCAGCGAAAGGAAAATGACCACGAGGACGATCAGCACGGCCTCGATCAGCGTAGTGAACACCTCGTCGATGGAGTCCTGGATGAAGGCGCTGGCGTCGTACGGTATATGCGCCTCGAGCCCTGAGGGCAGCTGACTGCGGATCCCATCCATCGCCTGGTGCACGGCCTTTGCCACAGTCAGCGGGTTGGCGCCGGGGGCCTGTGACACACCAACGAAGATCGCCGGCTTGCCCTTGTACCAGGTCGCGGTCTCATAGTCCTCGGCACCCAGCTCGACGCGCCCGATGTCGCGCAGTCGCACCAGGGTGTCGCCGTTGGCGCGCACCACTAAGTTGCGGAAGTCTTCGACGTCGGCGACATCGGTGGTCGCGGCCAGGTCGATCACCGCGTACTGGCCGCGCGCCTGGCCGATCCCGGACAGGTAATTGTTGGCGCGCAATACCTCGGACACGTCCTGCGCAGTCACCCCGAGCGCTGCCATGCGCCGCGGATCGAGCCACACGCGCATCGCAAAGGTCTTGTTGCCGATCAACTCGGCCTTGGCGACGCCCGGAAGCGCCTGCAGCTTGGGCTGCACCACGCGCAGCAGGTAGTCATTGATCTGCGAAGCACGCATCTGCTCGCTGTAGAAGGCGAGGTACATCAGTGCGGTTCGGTCACCGGTCTGTGAGGTGATCACCGGGTCTTCGGCATCCTCCGGCAGCACGTTGCGCCGGCTGGCGACCTTGGCCTGGATCTCCGCCACCGCGTCGTTCGGTGGGTAGTTCAGGCGCATGTGGGCCTCGATCACCGACTGACCCTGGCGGCTGGTCGAGGACAGATAGTCGATGCCTTGCGCCTCGGCGATCGCCTGCTGCAGCGGCGTCGTGATAAATCCCTTGACCAGCTCGCTGCTGGCACCCGGATAGCTGGTGCTGATGGTGACGACCGTATCCTGGGTCTCGGGATACTGGCGAACCTCGAGCGAGTTGATCGCCCGCAACCCGACCAGCAGGATCAACAGGCTGATGACGCTGGCCAGTACCGGGCGCTGGATAAAGGCGTCGGTGAACTTCACGCCCCTGGGCCCGCAACGGTGTCACGCGCCGCCGGCGCCGGCAGGCTGTCGATCGCCACCCGCTGGCCGTTGCGCAGCTTGTTGTGTCCGGCACTCACCACCTGTTCGCCCGCCTGCAGCCCCGATACCACGGCGACCCGGCCGGCGCGCGACTTGCCGGTCTCGATCTGGCGGCGACTGACCGTCGTCTGACCATCGTTGTGCTCGATCACAAACACCGAGTCACCGTAGGGGGCATAGCTGATCGCGGTGTCCGGAATGGTGACCACCTGTTCATCGTGCCGCAAACTCACGCGAACGTCGGCGAACATGCCGGGCCTGAGCCGCTGTGTCGGGTTTTCCAGCTGGCCACGCACGCGAAAGCTCCGGCTGCCGACCTCAACCCCAGGGTCGATCGCGATGATGCTGCCGCGGAAGATCTCGTCAGGGTAGGCCTGGACGCGGATCTCGACGCCCTGCCCGTCACTGACACGCGCCAGCTCGCGCTCCGGGAGCGTAAAGTCGACATAGATCGGATCGAGCTTTTCCAGTGGCACGATCGGAGCGCCCGGCGTCAGGTATTCGCCCAGGTCGATGCGGCGGATACCCAGACGGCCGTCGAAGGGTGCACGGATGCGCTTTTTGTCGATCAGGGCCTGTTGCCCGCTAACTTGGGCCTCGGTGGCGTCGAGCGTGGCGCGGGCCTCGTCATAGTCCGACTTGGACACGGATTTGTCTTTGATCAGCTTGGCGGTGCGCTCGAACTTGAGCCGCGCTAGCGTGCGTTCCGCGAGCAGGCCCTGCAGCTGCGCCTGGTCGGTGCGGTCGTCGAGTTCGAGCAGCAGGTCGCCCTGCTTGACGCCCTCACCCGAGTTGAAGTGGATCATACGGATCTGGCCCCCGACCTCGCTGGTGACCTCGATGCCCGCCACGGCGGACAGGCTACCGACGACCTGCAGGTAAGGCTGCCACACCTCGCGCTCGGCGCGCGCCGCGGCGATCACTGGCGGTGGTGGGCCACCCGCCTGGGCTGCGGCCTGCCGGGCGGCAAAATGCTTCCAACCGAAAATGCCGCCAAAGACGGCGGCGAGGATCAGGGCAACAAGGATAACGCGGGTCATCATAACGATCTTCTTCGCAGATCTGGTCCTAATGGTGGGGTGTTTTAGCGACGAGTCTATTCCGCCGGGCGCACATCACCTGCCACAAACCGGTGCAATCGAGACACGCGAGTTTACGCGATGGCCGGCGCAGGCGCCCCCATCTCTGTAAGGCCTTTACTTCATAGGATGTCGCCGGGCGGCAAAGTTTTTCCGCTGCGCACCGATAAACGCCTTATCGACGCCAGTGGTCTGGCTTGACGGAACTGAGCCAGCGCGATCTTCCCTGCGGTGGGCTCGCCGATCCGGGCCACTGCGAAACCAAGAAAGGAGCGGATCCAAGATGGCGCAAATCGATGTACCCCGAGTCCTGCAGATCATGGTCAAGAACAACGCCGCCGACGTGTTCCTGTACACCGGGGCAAAGATCTCGCTCAAGACCCCCAAGGGCTTTGCCCAGATCGGCGAGCCGCTGGAGTCGGGCGATGCGGAGCGCGCTATTCGGGAGATTCTCACCGATGAGAAACTGAAACACTTCGAAGAGCATGGCGAAGTGGATTTTTCACTGTCCTATAAGGGGATTGGTCGCTTCCGTGGGAATGCGTTCCGGCAGCGTGGTGAGGCCTCCGTGGTACTTCGCCACATCAACACTGACGTCCCGACGGTTGCAGACCTCGGCGTGCCCGACATACTGGCAGAGCTGGTGATGCAGCGTAACGGACTGATCCTTATCGTCGGTGCAACCGGCTCGGGCAAATCGACCACCCTGGCCGCGATGATCGATCATCGCAACGCGAGCGCTGGCGGCCACATCCTGACGCTGGAAGACCCGATCGAGTTTGTGCACAACCACAAAAAGGCGATTATCGCTCAGCGCGAGGTCGGCACCGACACCCAGTCTTTCAGTTCCGGCATGAAGGCGGCGCTGCGCGAATCCCCGGATGTGATCCTGATGGGGGAGATCCGTGACCTCGAGACCATGGAGTTCGCGCTCAAGTTCGCCAACACCGGGCACCTTGCACTCTCTACCCTGCATGCGAACAACTCGATCACCACCATGGAACGGATCCTTGGATTCTTTCCCAAGGACGGTGTCGACCAGCAGGCCAAGCGTATCGCGCAGAATCTGCGCGCAATTGTCTGTCAACGCCTGGTGCCGGGTAAGGAAGGCGGTAAGGTGGCAGCGGTCGAAGTGCTGGTCAACACCGGTTACATCGCCGATATGATCGGCAAAATGGAGCTCGGCGGCCTCAAGGATGCCATCGAGCGCGGCGGCAACTACAAGATGCAGTCCTTCGATCAGCATCTGGTGCGCCTCTATCACGAAGGCCGCATCACCGAGGAGACCGCGATCGAATACGCCGACTCGGCGAGCAATGTCAAAATCCAGATCAAGACGGCGGACGCCGGCGAACGGATCAGCAAGTCCACCGACTGGGGTAACGGACTCTCCCTGGAGCCCAACGAGAACGATGCCGGGCAGATCGACGAAGTCGTCGCCGAGTTTCGCTAAGCGGTCTGCCGTTATGCGATCGATTAGGGCCACCTAGGTCGGGTCTACGATGCTGCGGCTATAATTCGGGCGTCGACTCGATAAAGAGACCCTATCGATGGCGCCAGGGAGACGCTCCGGTGACCACAAGCGCTATCCCACGACGGCGGTGCAGGACATCCCCGACCTGCGCGACTGGCCCTACGAGCCCACGCTGAAGCGGCTGTCCCGTTACCTCGCCGCACCCCGCGGCCTCGCGATCCTCGACCAGGCGCAGGAAGGTGCCTGTACCGGCTTCGGCCTCGCCGCGGCCATCAATCTGCTCAACAAGCGGCGCGGCAGCCGTGTGCGCGTAAGCCCCCGCATGCTCTACGAGATGGCCAAGCTGCATGATGAGTGGCCCGGCGAGGGCTATGCGGGCTCGAGTTGTCGCGGCGCGATAAAGGGTTGGTACAACATGGGCGTTTGCGCCGACAGCAAGTGGCCCTTTGTCGCCCGCCGGCCGGGTGCATTGACGGTGGCCCGCGCCGAGGACGCGCGCGCCAACACTGTGGGTGCCTACTACCGCGTGCATCCGCGCGTCTCAGATTTCCATGCCGCACTCAATGAGGCGGGTGTGATCTTCTGCTCGGCCAAGACGCACGGTGGCTGGATGCGGGCCAGCCGCAGCACCGGGACTATTCCGTTTGTCCAAGACCGTCAGGGTGCGCATGCGTTTGCGATCGTCGGCTACAACAGCAAGGGTTTCTGGATCCAGAACTCCTGGGGCAGGGATTGGGGCAAGAGCGGCCTTGGTCTTTGGCAATACGAGGATTGGCTCGACAACGTGCTGGACGCCTGGGTGGTCAGTCTGGCGTTGCCGACGCCACAGATCTGGCATCTGCCGCAGACCAAACAGGGCAACCGCAGCGGTCTGTTGCGCAGCCCAAGCCCGGCGCGCAGCGAGATCGCCGGTCACTTCATTCACATCGATGATGGGCGTTTTCAGACCCGCGGACGTTATTGGAGTAATCCCGAAGACGTGCGCGCAACGGCCAGGCTGGTCGCCGGCAGTCGCGGCAGGTACCAGCACCTGCTGCTGTATGCACACGGCGGTTTGAATTCTCCCGCGGCCTCGGCACGCCGTATTGCGTCGCTAAAGGAGACCCTCAAGCGCAACGGAATCTATCCCTATCACTTCATGTACGACACCGGCCTGCTCGAGGAACTCAAGGATACCGTGTTGCGGCGCAGGCCGGAGATCGAGGCGCGTGCGGGCGGCATCGCGGACTGGTCAGACCGTCTGCTCGAGTGGGGCACACGCATCCCGGGGCGTGCGCTGTGGCGCGAAATGAAAGACGGCGCGCGCCTGCCCTTTCTGCCGCAAGGCGCCGGCAGTCAGACGCTGGCGATCTGGCTGACCGAGATGGCGCGCAGGAACAGTGCCAAACTCCGGATACATCTATGCGGGCATAGCACCGGTGCGATCCTGCTGGCCCGCCTGCTCGAGACCCTGGAGGACCTCGCGCCGACGCTGCGCATCCACAGCTGCACGCTGCTAGCTCCGGCGGCCTCGGTCGCGCTGTTCGAGAGCCATTATTACCCCTACCTGATATCGCCGCCGGACACCTTTGGGCTGGACACCCTGCAGGTGCTCAATCTCACGGACCACCTCGAGCGCGACGACCAGGTCGGTCAGGTGTACCGTAAGTCCCTGCTCTATCTGGTCTCCCGGGCCTTCGAGGAAAACCTGCCCGAGCCGATCCTCGGCATGCAGAAACACATGGATGTGCTGTTGGAGGGACCGAAAATGGCACAGGTGGCCGACCGTTTTTCGGTGCATTACGCAGATGGGCGCCGCAACGAAATTACCGAGAGCACGACGCACGACGGTTTTGACAATGATGTTGCGACGATGAACACGCTGCTGCGCACCATCCTCGGCGGTGAACCCGATCCGGACAAGGGATTTCAGGCGCAGACCCTCGATTACTGACGCGGAGACCACGAGAATGGCCGAATTCGACGTTGCCTATGCACTGACATCCGGGTACGAGGGCGGTTATGCGAAAGATCCGCTCGACCGCGGTGGTGAGACCTATCGTGGCATTGCCCGGCTGCGTCACCCCGGCTGGGCGGGCTGGCAGCGCATTGATGCCCACAAGCGCAAGGGCGCATTCCCCGATGGCCTGGACGCGGATCGCACCTTGCAGGCCAAGGTCAGGGCGTTCTACCGTTCAGTCTTTTGGGATCGCTGCCGCGGCGACGAGCTCGCTGACCAGGCCCTTGCCAATGAACTCTACGACAGCGCCGTGAACCTGGGGGTGCGCCGTGCAGTGCGCTTTATGCAGTCGTCATTGAATCTGCTCAATCGCAATCAACGGGATTATCCGGATCTGATCGAGGACGGCTGGTTTGGCAGCAAGACCCTCGCCGCCCTGGATGTCCTGCTGAGAAAAGACCGCAACAGCGAGGCGCTGGTCAAGATGATGAACATCCAGCAGGGGACGCGTTATGTGGAGATCATGGCGGCCGATCCAACCCAGGAGCGCTTCGCGCGCGGATGGATCAAGCGCGCCTGAGTGGGCTCAAGGCCCTGGGCCAACCCACTCGCCCGATCGCATACTAGTGACACGGCAGCGCGCACCTTTCTGGCGCATTACCCCTGAAATCACGCACCAAGCTGGCGCTCTTGTGCCCCTTCAAGGCGCACAGCCACCGCGTTTCTCGAGCCTGAACAAGATCTTGCACTCTTGGCACAACTACTGCAGCGCCAGGCGAGCAGCCGCTTCGCTGGCCCTTCTAGCCCGGACGCCGGTGCAGAATCGCCAGGCGCGCGGCACTCCTGCGAACCGGCCGGCTTGCAGTTTTTTTATTCAATCGTTTGGGGAGAACGTTCAACATGAGAATTGTTTCGCAACTGCGGCGTACGTCGCTGGCGCTTGCCGCAACAGCAGCCCTGGGTATCGCGGGCGCAGCAACTGCTGCCGACACCATCAAGGTCGGTGTGCTGCACTCGCTGTCCGGTACCATGGCCATCTCCGAGACCACGCTGAAAGACACCATGCTGATGCTCATCGAGGAGCAGAACAAAAAGGGCGGGCTGCTTGGCAAGAAACTCGAGGCAGTGGTTGTTGACCCGGCATCCAACTGGCCGCTGTTCGCCGAGAAGGCGCGCGAGCTGATCGAGAAGGAAAAGGTCGATGCAGTCTTCGGTTGCTGGACATCGGTGTCGCGTAAATCCGTGCTGCCGGTCTTTGAAGAGCTGAACGGCCTACTCTTCTACCCGGTGCAGTACGAAGGTGAAGAATCGTCGAAGAACGTCTTCTACACGGGTGCGGCGCCCAACCAACAGGCCGTCCCGGCGGTGGACTACCTGATGGACCTGGGCGTGAAGCGCTGGGTGCTGGCCGGTACCGACTATGTCTATCCGCGTACCACCAATAAGATCCTCGAGGCCTACCTGAGGGCCAAAGGCGTTGCCACGGCTGACATCATGATCAACTACACGCCGTTCGGGCACTCCGACTGGCAGTCGATCGTCTCTGAGATCAAGCGGTTCGGATCAGCCGGCAAGAAGACCGCCGTGGTCTCGACGATCAACGGCGACGCCAACGTGCCCTTCTACAAAGAGCTCGGCAACCAGGGTATCTCCGCAGAAGACATCCCCGTGGTCGCGTTCTCGGTCGGTGAGGAGGAGCTGTCGGGTATCGACACCAAGCCGCTGGTAGGCCACCTCGCCGCCTGGAACTACTTCATGAGCGTCGAGAACGACACCAACGATGCCTTTATCGACGCCTGGCACAAGTTCATCAAGAACGAGGATCGCGTCACCAACGACCCGATGGAGGCGCACTATATCGGCTTCAACATGTGGGTCGAGGCGGTCAAGAAGGCCGGGACGACCGACCCCGAGGCGGTGGGTGCGGCCATCATCGGTGTTGCGGTGCCCAACCTGTCAGGTGGCCTGTCGGCGATGATGCCCAATCATCACATCACCAAGCCGGTTCTGATCGGCGAAATCCAGGGCGACGGCCAGTTTCAGATTGTGTCTCAGACGCCGGGTCTGGTGGTGGGAGATGCCTGGTCGGACTACCTTGAGGGATCGAAGGACCTGATCGCCGACTGGCGCAACCCGCTGTCTTGCGGTAACTACAACGTCAAGACAAGCAAATGCTCCGGTCAGAATTACTAGTCTTGAGTTAACGCTGTGCAAGCGTGTGGCACCGGCGAGACCCGTACGCCGGTGCCACACACCCCGAGTTTCATCAAAGACACCCAACGCCATGCTGCGAGCGGTCTTAGCCCTGTTGTCCCTGTGCCTGATGGCGCCGCTCTTTGCGGCCGATATCGAGACGGGTGATCCCTCATTGGATGCGGCATTCCTGCAGATCAGGGACCGCGACTTTGGGGTGAAACAGCAAGGTGTCGCCGCATTGGCCGCCTCCGAACACCCCGCGACCACCGATTTGCTGCGCGGGCTTCTCGAGGGCGGGCTGCGCTACCTGAAGGGCAACAAGCGCCTGGTCTGGATGCAGGATAAAGGCGACGATATTCACGCTGTCGACGCCCTGACGGGTGAGGACTACGGCAAATTCAGTAAACGCAAATTCAAGAAGCTGGCGATCAACAACGCCATGCGGATCCAGATCCGGGGCCTGCTTGCCGAACTCGAACTGAGCGACCCCGACCCGGCTGTCCGGTTGGTTGCAGTCAAGAACATGCTGGACAACACGGACCCAAGCCATGCCGAGTTGTTCACCCGCCTGTTGCAGACCGAAGAAGATACTGCCGTTCGCGAGGTAATGCAGGCGGCGGCTAATCTGGCGCGCCTCAGCGATCCCGACCCCGCTCAACGCGTCGAGGCCATCGCGGTCGTAACCGGCAGCCTGGAACCGGCGGTGCGCAATGTATTGACCCGCCTGAGCACCAGCGACCCTGACGAGACGGTGCGCGCGGCCGCGGCGCAGGCCCTGCAAGACATCGAGGGGCGCATTGCGCTTTACGGCTACGTAGAGACCCTGTTCTTCGGCCTCAGCCTGGGTTCGGTCCTGGTCCTGGCAGCGATCGGCCTGGCGATCACCTTCGGCGTTATGGGGGTGATAAACATGGCGCACGGTGAGCTCATCATGCTCGGTGCCTACACCACCTACGTGTTACAGCAGGCGATGCCGGACATGATCGGTCTGTCGATCGTGCTCGCGATCCCGGCGGCATTCCTGGTCTCCGGTGCAGCCGGCATCGCGATCGAGCGTGGCGTAATCCGTTTCCTCTATGGCCGGCCCCTCGAGACGCTGCTCGCCACATTCGGGATCAGCCTGATACTGCAGCAGCTCGTGCGCAGCGTGATCTCGCCGCAAAATGTGCCGGTGTCCAATCCTGACTTCCTGAGCGGTTTTTGGCAGATCAACAGCGTGCTGTCATTGACCTACAACCGCCTCTATATCTTCATATTCTGCCTGCTGGTCTTCGCTGGGCTGTTCTTCGTTCTGAAGTACACGCGGCTTGGCCTTCAGGTGCGTGCCGTATCCCAGAACCGCGCGATGGCCAGGGCTATGGGCGTGCGCACGTCGCGCGTGGATGCGATGACCTTCGGCCTGGGTTCCGGTATCGCCGGCATCGCCGGCGTGGCGCTGTCACAGCTGACCAATGTCGGGCCCAACCTCGGCCAGGCGTATATCGTGGACAGCTTTCTGGTAGTGGTTTTCGGCGGTGTCGGGAATCTCTGGGGCACACTGATCGGTGGCCTCGGGCTGGGCATTGCGAACAAGTTGGTGGAACCCTGGGCCGGCGCGGTGCTCGCGAAGATCCTGGTCCTGGTGCTGATCATCCTGTTTATCCAAAAGCGCCCGCGTGGCCTGTTCCCGCAGAAGGGGCGCGCAGCCGAGGGATGAGCAGTGCGATGTACCTAATCTCCGAATGTCCCGCAGGTCCGCGTGCGGCTATGCCCAGCGGCGAGTTGGAGGGCCTCCCGGCATGTTGATTGCCCGGATCCTCAGCGGCGACCGCGGTGGCCAGGTCTTTCTGCTGGTCCTGTTGTGCGTGCTGATCGCGGTACCAGTGCTCAACAGTCTGCCGCCGGAGCATGAATGGCACCTGTCGACCTACACCGTCACGCTGCTCGGGAAATACCTCACCTATGCGCTGCTCGCCGTAGCGGTCGATCTGGTGTGGGGCTATCTGGGCATCCTCAGCTTGGGTCATGCGGCCTTCTTCGCGCTGGGTGGCTATGCCATGGGCATGTATCTGATGCGCCAGATCGGCGATCGCGGTGTCTATGGCAATCCTGAGCTCCCGGACTTCATGGTCTTTCTCAACTGGCAGGAGCTGCCGTGGTTCTGGTACGGCTTCGACCAGTTCTGGTTCGCGGCGCTGGTGGTGTTTCTGGCGCCCGGTCTGCTGGCCTTCGTGTTCGGCTGGCTGGCATTCCGCTCACGCGTGACCGGCGTCTACTTGTCAATCATCACGCAGGCGCTGACCTATGCGCTGATGCTGGCCTTTTTCCGCAACGAAATGGGCTTCGGCGGCAACAACGGGCTGACCGATTTTAAGGATATCCTGGGTTTCAGTCTGCAGGCGAACAGTACCCGCATTGGCTTGTTCATTGCCTCGGGTATCGCGCTCGCGATCGGTTACCTGGCGTGTCGGGCGCTGGTCAAATCACGCCTTGGCCGGGTCGCGGTGGCGATCCGCGACACCGAAGACCGCGCGCGATTCATCGGCTACAAGGTGGAGCACGTCAAGCTCGCCGTGTTCACCTTTTCGGCGATGCTGGCCGGTGTCGCGGGCGCGCTGTACGTGCCCCAGGTCGGCATCATCAATCCCGGCGAATTTACCCCGCTCAACTCCATCGAGGTCGTCATCTGGGTCGCGATCGGCGGGCGCGCCACGCTGTATGGCGCGGTTCTCGGCGGGATCGGTGTGAATTATGCGAAAACCTGGTTCACTGGCGCCTTTCCCGAGGCCTGGCTGTTTGCGCTGGGCGCGCTGTTCGTGCTGGTTACGCTGTTGTTGCCGCGCGGCATCGCGGGTCTGTGGCGGCGTCGGGGGCGCGACACATGAGTGCGGTACAGGGGCTGTTCCGTCGCGACCGGGTATTCGACTTCATGGTGCCGAAGGTGGTCGAGGATCTCGATCTGTCGCACGGCACGGTGTTGTACATGGAGGATGTCTCGGTCAGTTTTGACGGCTTCAAGGCGATCAATGCCCTGAATTTCTATGTCAACGCCGGAGAGTTGCGCTGCCTGATCGGGCCCAACGGCGCCGGCAAGACCACGATGATGGATATCATCACCGGCAAGACCCGGCCAGATACCGGGACCTGCTGGTTTGGCGCGCGCATGAACCTGCTGCAGATGAGCGAGCCCGAGATCGCCCTCGCCGGCATCGGCCGCAAATTCCAGAAGCCAACGGTTTTCGAACACCACAGCGTGTTCGAAAACCTCGAGCTGTCAATGGCCGGGCCCAAGGGGGTATGGCGCACCCTGCGCGCGCGTCTCAGTTCATCAGAGCATGCGCGCATCGACGAAGTCCTGGGCCTCATCGGCCTGGCAGACGAAGCCAAGCTCCTCGCCGGCGCGCTGTCTCATGGCCAGAAGCAGTGGTTGGAGATCGGGATGCTGCTGATGCAGAACCCGCTGCTGCTCCTGGTTGATGAACCGGCCGCCGGTATGACCCATCAGGAGATGGATCGCACGGTAGCGCTGCTGAGCTCACTGGCCGGCGAACATTCGGTGGTGGTGGTCGAGCACGACATGGACTTCGTTCGGGCACTGAATTCGCGCGTTACCGTACTGCATCAGGGTTCCGTATTGGCCGAGGGCAGCATGGACCAGGTCCAGAACGATCCGAAGGTGGTAGAGGTGTATCTTGGCGAATCAGCACAGCGCGGATGAGACGCGGCCATCATGCTGAAGATCGAGCAGTTGAATCAATATTACGGTCAGTCGCACACGCTGTGGGGTGAGCTGGGACCGTTCGCCCTGTGGGCGGACGCAGCCCGGCGAACGCCCGGCAGGGAAGCCGGGCTGGACCGCGGCTACATGGACGTATCCTGTGCGGGCCTGGCTGTGGAAATGCCACGATGCTGAAGATCGAGCAGTTGAATCAGTATTACGGTCAGTCGCACACGCTGTGGGACCTGACCCTCGACGTCCCCGAAGGCGAATGCACAGTCTTGATGGGGCGCAACGGCGTTGGCAAGACCACGCTGCTGCAATGCATCATGGGCCTGCTGCCGATCAAGTCCGGTAGCCTAACGTACGCGGGTACCGAGCTGAGTCGCGTCAGTGCCGAGCGCCGCGCTGGTCTGGGCATCGGCTATGTGCCACAGGGTCGCCAGATTTTTCCGCTGCTCAGCGTCGAAGAGAACCTGTTGATAGGCCTGCCGGCGCGTCGCGATGGGCTGCGCAAGATCCCGGATTTCATCTTTGAGCTGTTTCCGGTACTCAACGATATGCTCGGTCGCCGCGGTGGCGACCTCTCCGGCGGTCAGCAACAACAGCTGGCGATCGGTCGGGCGCTGGTCACCGACCCCAGGTTGCTCATCCTCGACGAGCCAACCGAGGGTATCCAGCCGAATATCGTGGCAGACATCGGTAGCATTGTGCGTCGCCTGAATCGCGAGATGGGACTCACCGTGCTGCTGGTCGAACAGAAGCTGCCCTTTGCGCGCAAGGTCGCAGATCGTTTCTGCCTGATGGACCGTGGTCGCGGCGTGGCGAAGGGCGCCATGCCCGATCTAAACGAGGACCTCATCCATCAGTATCTGACGGTCTAGACTTGGC
>JAHEJD010000047.1:17995-23050 GCA_024639005.1 Chromatiaceae bacterium
TTTGCGCGCAAGGTCGCAGATCGTTTCTGCCTGATGGACCGTGGTCGCGGCGTGGCGAAGGGCGCCATGCCCGATCTAAACGAGGACCTCATCCATCAGTATCTGACGGTCTAGACTTGGCCTACGGCAAATGGCAGTTGCTTAACGCTATAGCGCCGATGCTCGAGTTAACTGCGATTGGCTAAAGGACGTTTGGGGGGTGACATTGATCGTTTTGACGAGCCTGTCGTCTGCTAGGAGCCTGCGCGGTAGAGCTGCCGGTAGCCGAGGGTTTCCCAGTTCGAGTGCGGTTCGGTGGTCGTTCGAGGAGCATAGTGGGCACTACGCGACGAGAAGGAGCGCCGAAGCGAGCCGAAGTGGGGAAGCCGCAGGTCCGTCATGCTCTGCCGCGCTGACTCCTAGGGTCGGGGCTGGCCGCGCACGCACGGGGATGACCGCGCCATCGCAGCCCGCGTCAACCCACCCGTGGCGCGGGCCGCTGCTGCCGCTGGTCGTGCTGCGAGTTCAGCACGGGTGCGGCTGAGCGACCGGTATGGCGGCCGCAGCCGAACAACTGCCGCGCATCCAGGGCTGGCGGGCCGAGCTGCGCATGGGATTTCGCGATGCCGGACACCGCACCGTGCTGGCGGAGCGTAAGCACAGCGGGCCATTGACGGTGCAGCGGCCGTTTTACCCGGAGGGCGAGGTATGCCACGTCTACCTGCTGCACCCACCGGGGGGAGTGGTGGGCGGCGACGTGCTCGATATCGATGTGCAGTTGGCGCATGGTACCAAAGCGCTGGTCACGACCCCCGGCGCCACCAAGTTCTACCGCAGCGGCGGCGCCAGCGCACGGCAGTCTCAGCGGATCATCGTTCAGCCGGGCGCAACGCTGGAGTGGTTGCCGCAGGAGACCATTTTCTTCCCGGGCGCCAGGGCACTGCTGCAAACGCAGGTCGAGTTGCAGGGTGATGCACGCATGGCGCTCTGGGAGATCCAGTGTCTGGGGCGACCCGCCATCGACGAAGAATTCGACCGGGGCATTATCGACAACCGCCTCGCGGTGACGCGTGACGGCGCGCCGATCCTACTGGAACGTCTGCGCGTCGACGCCGATAATCGTCGTCGGCTGTCGCTGATGGGAGGCATGCCGGTCGGCGGGATCTTTCTGATCAGCGCCGCGGGTGAGGCCGAGGTCATGGCCTGCCGCGATTTGTTGCCGGGCAGTGGCGCGGACACCATCGGCGCGACGCTGATCGATGATCTGCTGGTAGTGCGATACCTTGGCGACTCCACGGAGCGGGCGCGGCGCCAGTTCCGCACCCTCTGGCAGACCCTGCGACCGCGCGTATTCGGCCGACCACCGAGCACGCCGCGCATCTGGGCCACCTGAACCCTATGGAGCACCGACCTGTATGGAGCTGACGCCAAGAGAAAAAGACAAGCTGATGTTGTTCACGGCAGGGCTGCTCGCCGAGCGGCGCAAGGCACGCGGACTCAAGCTCAACTATCCGGAGGCAATGGCCTTCATAAGCGCCGCCATCATGGAAGGTGCACGCGACGGTCGCAGTGTCGCCGAGCTGATGGATCACGGTCGCACTCTATTGAGCCGCGACGACGTAATGGAGGGTGTGCCCGAGATGATCCCGGACGTGCAGGTCGAGGCGACATTTCCCGACGGCACTAAGCTGGTCACCGTGCACGATCCGATCGTTTAGAAAAAGCGCGGGGTCGCCGGCGCCAATCCGTGCTGCGACGCCTAATTGGAGGCAAAGCAATGATCCCAGGTGAGTTGATAGTGGCCGATGGCGATATCGAGCTGAATGTTGGCCGCGCCACGGTGACCCTGAGCGTGGCCAACACCGGAGACCGGCCGATCCAGGTAGGTTCGCATTATCATTTCTTCGAGACCAATGAGGCGCTGCGCTTTGAACGCGAGAAGGCGCGCGGCTTCCGCTTGAACATCGCGGCCGGGACGGCCGTGCGTTTCGAGCCGGGACAGACGCGCGAGGTGCAGCTGGTCGGCTATGCAGGCGACCGGCACGTCTACGGATTTCGCGGCCAGGTCATGGGCGCTCTCGACCGGGGTAAAGAAGACTGATGGCCAGGATCAGCCGGCAGGCCTATGCGGAAATGTACGGTCCCACGGTCGGTGACCGGCTGCGGCTGGCCGACAGTGAGCTGTTCATCCAGGTCGAGGAAGACCGAACGGTGTACGGCGACGAGGTGAAGTTCGGCGGCGGCAAAGTGATTCGCGACGGCATGGGGCAGAGCCAGCAGCCAGCCGCACAGGTCGTGGATGTCGTCATCACCAATGCGCTGATCCTCGACCATTGGGGCGTGGTCAAGGCCGATATCGGGATAAAGAACGGGCGCATCGCGGGGATCGGCAAGGCCGGCAACCCGGACGTCCAGCCCGGTGTTGACATCATTATCGGACCCGGGACTGAGGCGATCGCCGGCGAGGGCCAGATCCTGACCGCCGGTGGGATCGATGCGCACATCCATTTCATCTGCCCACAGCAGATTGAAGAGGCCTTGATGTCCGGTGTCACGACGATGCTCGGTGGTGGCACTGGCCCGGCGACCGGCACCAATGCGACCACCTGCACCCCGGGCCCATGGAATATCCATCGCATGCTGCAGGCGGCCGAGGCACTGCCAGTCAATCTGGGGTTTCTGGGTAAAGGCAACGCCTCTCGCCCGGGGCCACTGTCCGAGCAGATCGCCGCCGGTGCGATCGGCCTGAAACTGCATGAGGATTGGGGCACCACGCCGGCGGCGATCGACAATTGCCTGACGGTGGCCGAGAACTTCGATGTGCAGGTGGCGATCCACACGGACACGCTCAATGAGTCCGGTTTCGTCGAGGATACCCTGGCGGCTATCGCTGGTCGGACCATTCACACCTACCATACCGAAGGCGCCGGTGGGGGGCATGCCCCCGATATCATCAAGGCCGCCGGCCACCCCAACGTACTGCCGTCGTCGACCAATCCCACGCGACCCTACACGGTCAACACAGTCGACGAGCACCTAGACATGTTGATGGTCTGTCATCACCTGTCACCGTCGATCGCGGAGGACGTCGCCTTTGCCGAGTCGCGCATCCGCCGTGAGACCATCGCTGCCGAGGATATCCTGCACGACCTCGGTGCCTTTTCGATGATTGCATCGGACTCGCAGGCGATGGGGCGCGTCGGCGAAGTGATCACGCGCACCTGGCAGACCGCCCACAAAATGAAGGTGCAGCGCGGAAGCCTGGCCGGCGACCCGACCACGCATGACAATCAACGGGCCAAGCGCTATGTGGCGAAGTACACCATCAATCCGGCGATTACCCACGGTATCTCGCATGAGGTGGGGTCGGTCGAGCCAGGTAAGCTGGCCGATCTGGTGTTGTGGAAGCCGGCGTTCTTCGGCGCCAAGCCGAGCCTGGTGATCAAGGCGGGCATGATCGTCGCTGCGCCCATGGGCGATCCCAATGCCTCCATCCCGACGCCGCAGCCGGTGCATTATCGGCCGATGTTTGCGGCCTTCGGTAGCGCACGGCATGCGACCCGGATGACCTTTCTGTCCCAGGCCGCGCATGAGGCGGACGTGCATCGCCACCTGGGGCTGGAATCGCGCGTCGGCGTGGTGCGCAATTGTCGCGGCGTGCAGAAGGCTGACATGATCCTGAACGACTGGCAGCCGACCATAGAGGTCGATCCACAGACCTATGCGGTGCGCGCCAACGGCGAGCTGCTGACCTGCGAACCAGCCGGGGTGTTGCCGATGGCGCAGCGCTATTTTCTGTTTTGAGGCGATGAACCGAGTGTCCGCCGATGCTTGAGCTGTCTCGCCGTGTCCGCGAGGGCGACCCCGCAACCACGCTAACCCTGCCGTTGGAGCGGCGGATCCGCAGTCGCCAGCGTGTCGTGCTGGACAATGGCACCGAGGCCGGGGTGTTTCTGGAGCGCGGCCAGGTGTTGCGGGACGGTGATCTCCTGGGCAGCGAGGACGGTCTGGTCGTGCGGGTCAAGGCAGCCGTCGAGCCGGTGTCCGAGGCGCGCTGCGCCGACCCGCTGCTGTTGGCGCGGGCCTGCTACCATCTGGGCAATCGACATGTGCCGCTGCAGATCGGCGACGGCCTGGTGCGCTATCCACACGATCACGTGCTCGACGACATGCTGATCGGTCTGGGGCTGCAGCCATCGTTCACACAGGCCCCGTTCGAACCCGAGCCTGGCGCCTATGGCGGCGGCGCGCAGTCACACGGTCATGCGCACTGAGCCACCCTGTACGGCGCCGCTTGGCCGCCTGCGCCTGATGCAGCTGATCAGCCCGACGCTGCCAATCGGGGGCTTCACCTATTCCCAGGGCCTCGAATGGGCGGTCGAGCGTCGCTGGGTGTGCGACCGTGCCACGCTGAGCGACTGGCTGGCGGGCCTGATGGAGGACAACCTGGCACTCCTCGAGCTGCCGGTTCTGCAGCGCCTGCATGCGGCCTGCGAGCGCACGGATCGTGATGGCCTGGCTCGCTGGGCGATGCACCTCTATGCCAGCCGGGAGACATCAGAACTGCGCGCCGAGGAGCGCCAGCGCGCACGCGCGCTGATCAGCCTGCTCGGCGACCTCGGCATCCGACAAGCGCAGGACTGGCGTGAGGCATTGGCGCCCTGTCAGGCGGCGCCCTTTGCGCTGGCCGCGGTACATTGGCGTATCGCCATCGAAGACTGTGCGCTGGGTTATGCTTGGGGTTGGCTGGAGAACCAGGTGGCCGCGGCGATCAAGCTGGTCCCGCTCGGCCAGACCGACGGCCAACGCGTACAGCTCGCACTTGCCGAACGCCTGCCGGCCGTCGTTGCTTCCGCGCTGGACGTCGACGACGATGACATCGGTGCCAGCGCGCCTGCGATGGCGATCGCCAGCGCGCGACATGAGACACAATACACCCGCCTGTTTCGCTCTTGAGGCCTAGCCAGCAAACCGATCGGCAGAGGAAACGACCATGACGACAGACAAATCGCCACTGCGGGTCGGGGTCGGCGGCCCGGTCGGCTCGGGCAAGACCGCGCTGCTCGAGCAGCTGTG
>JAHEJD010000101.1 GCA_024639005.1 Chromatiaceae bacterium
AGCATGCCGTCGAGATGGTCGATCTCGTGCTGCGCGGCACGCGCCTCGTAACCTTCCATGTCGAACTCCAGCGACTGTCCATCGGGATCTTCCGCCACCAGGTGAATGCGTGTCGCCCGGATTACGTTGCCGGTGTAGTCAGGCACCGACAGGCAGCCTTCGCGACCCATCTCGTAACCCTCCCAATGGGTAATCTCCGGATTCACCAGCACCAGTCGTCCATGATTGGGCACCGGCTTACGCGTGCCCGAGCAGTCGATGATGACGATGCGCTTGAAATAACCAACCTGAGGTGCGGCAATGCCGACCGCGGCCGGCCCGTTGAGGCGCGTCTCCTCGAGATCGTCGATGAAGGCGCGCAGGGCATCATCGAACGCGGTCACCGGTTCCGATACCTGCTTGAGGGTCGGATCCGGTAGGGTCAGTATGTCCAGGATGGCCACGCGGCGACTCAGCCTATATAGGTCTCGACCGCGCTGACATTGACGTCGACGCCACCCTCGCGCAGCCCCTGCAGGGCACGCTCGATGGCCTCCACCGAGACATCTGCGACCCCGGCGATCTGCATGATGTAGACCGGCTGATCCCGGGTGCCTGCCACATCGGACTCCAGGTCGAGGATATTGAGGCCGGCCTCGGCCAGGGCCGCGGTCACCTGGGCGACGATACCCGCCCGATCGGCGCCACTGACGGTGATCTGGATGTTGGGCAGCAGATGATCATGCAAGTGGGCCTGAATGGGATCGACGTGCAGACGCATCCCTTGCGCCTCGATCACCGGTTCGAGCTGTTCGCATAGCAGCGACTCGTCGCGGGCTCCCGAGACCATCATCATGATGGTGAAATTACCGCCCAGCCTGAGCATCGAGGTCTCACCCAGGTTCAGGCCCATTTCGTACAGCTTTTTGGTAACGGCCGCGACGATCCCGGGTTTGTCTTGGCCGATGAGGGTGAGCATGTACCATTGATCAGTCATTGAGGCACTTCCTGTTCTTATCAGGGTTTTAACCAGATCATGCTGGCCATTCTGCCGGTAACGCCATCGCGGCGATAGGAGAAAAACCGCGCGGGGTCGCTGAAGGTGCAGTAGTCGCCGCCGCTGACATGGCCGATACCCAACCGCGCGAGTCTGAGCCGCGCCAGGTCATACAGATCGGCGAACCAATGACCCGGGCCATGGGCCACGAAATGCGGGGCACTGGCGGCGTCCTCCGCGATGAACGCGCGGCGCACCTCGTCACCGACCTCGAATGCGCGCGGCCCGATAGCAGGACCCATCCAGGCGAGGATATCGTCCGGTGAGCCGGTAAAGGCCGCTGCGGTCCGCTCGAGGACACCGGCCAGCAGGCCGCGCCAGCCGGCATGCGCCGCGGCGATCCGGGTACCGGCGCGATTGCACATCAATACCGGCAGACAGTCCGCGGTAAGAACGACGCACACCTGGCCGGGCCGATCATCGAAACACGCGTCCGCGCAGGCATCGTCATCGCCAGGCCCGCGCACCCGCGCGCCGTGCACCTGCGTGAGCCAGCGCGGTTCGCACGGCAATGCCAACTGCTCCGCCACGCGCGCGCGGTTGCGTGCCACGGCGGCGGGGTCGTCGCCCACATGATCGCCCAGATTGAGGCCCTGCCAGGGACCACGACTGACGCCGCCGATCCGGGTCGTGGTGTATGCCTGGACACTCATCGGCGCAGGCCAGTCGGGGCGGATGAGGTCAATCGCGGCCGTCGGCGTAATCATCCAGACCCTCGATGTCCTCGAATTCGGCAGAGTCTTCGTATTCCTGTTCCTGCCAGTGCACATTCGCGTCGCGGGCCAGCGCGTCGATGACCGCGCGCATATCCGCTGGGAGGGCACACTCGAAACGCATCGACCTGCGCTGGATCGGGTGCACGAGCGCCAGGCGTTTGGCATGCAGGGCCTGGCGATTGAAGCTGCGCATCACCTGCTTCAGTGACTCAGACGCCCCGGCGGGCAGGCGCAGACGGCCGCCATACTGCGGATCGCCGAATACCGGATGGCGCAGATGTGCCATGTGGACGCGGATCTGATGGGTGCGCCCGGTCTCCAGCATGACCTTCAGCAGCGTGTGACCGCGAAAGTGTTCCAGGACGCGGAAATGCGTGACCGAGGGTTTGCCCAGCGGATTGACCGCCATCCGGGTGCGCTGAGTCGGATGCCGCCCGATCGGCAGATCGATGGTACCGCCGGCGGACATACTGCCGACGACCAGGGCACGGTACTCGCGCTGCACCCGGCGCGCTGCGATCGCCTCGACCAGGCGCTTGTACGCCGCCTGGGTACGTCCTATCACCATCAATCCGGTCGTATCCTTGTCCAGTCGGTGGACGATGCCTGCACGCGGCAGCTCGCTCAGGGCGGGATCGCGATACAGCAACGCATTCTGCAGTGTGCCGTCGGGATTGCCCGCCGCCGGGTGCACCACCAGGCCGGCCGGCTTGTTGATCACCAGGAGGTGCTCGTCCTCGAACACGACGGCGAGTGGAATATTCTGCGGCGCACAGGGGACCTGATCCTCGACCACCGCGCGCAGTCGCAAGCGGTCATGCAGATCGACCTTGTCACGCGGGCGCCGCTGCTCGCCGTTGACGCTGACCCGCCCCTCGCGCACCCAGGTCTGCAGACGGCTGCGCGAATAATCCGCGAACAGGCTCGCCAGCGCCTGATCCAGGCGCGCCCCGGCGAGCGTCGGACCGACAATGGCCTCGAGCAGGGTCTCTTCGTGATTCTGATCGACCACGGGGCTTCCGGTATAATTCCGCTATTGATTTGAATACCCGGATTATCGCCCATGTTTCGCGCCCTCTGGCCAATTTTGCTCGCCGCCCTGCTGCTGTCCGGCTGCGCCGCCTTCCGAGATACAGACGAGACCGTCGACTGGAGCCAGCAGAAACTCTTCACCGAGGCGACCGAGCAGATGGACGCCGCCAATTACGAAAAGGCGATCAAATACTACGAGATTCTCGAATCACGCTATCCATTCGGCAAGTATGCGCACCAGGCGCAGATCAACGTCGCCTACGCCTACTATCGATTCCAGGAGCCCGAATCGGCGCTGGCGGCGGCGGACCGCTTCATCAAGCTGCACCCGAATCATCCGGCGACGGCCTATGCCTATTACCTGCGCGGCCTGATCAATTTCAACCGCAGCCTGGGTTTTCTCGACCGCTTCCTGCCAACCGATACCTCGCAGCGTGACCCGGGGGCGACACTCGACTCCTACAAGGATTTCGGCGAAGTGGTCACTCGGTTCCCGAACAGTGAGTATGCCGAAGACTCACTGCAGCGGATGATCTATCTGCGCAACAACCTCGCGCGGCATGAGGTGAATGTCGCGCGTTATTACGTCCGGCGCGGTGCCTTTCTCGCCGCGGCGAACCGCGCGGAATACGTGGTGCAGAACTATGAACGCACCCCTGCACTGCGCGACGCGCTGGGGCTGATGATCACGGCCTACGCCGAACTCGGCATGGAAAAACTGGCGGACGATACCCGCCGGGTACTGGCCCTGAATGAAAACAGCGGCGCGCTCATCAGCGATCCGCAGAAGTTTGAAGAGGGCGGGAAGCCTCTAGGCCTGAAGGTATGGGAATTTTTCGATCTCGATGAGAACTGATATGTGGCGCCCCGGTAACGCACTCGCTACCGGGGTCGACACTGCAAAGACCAGCAAGAATCAGATGGCGTCTTCGTCCTGTTCGCCGGTCCGAATCCTGACTACCTTTTCGACACTGTTGACGAAGATCTTTCCGTCGCCGATCTTGCCCGTGCGCGCGGCGCTGGTGATGGCCTCGATACAGGCGTCTACCTGATCCTCCCTGACCACCACATCGATCTTCAGCTTGGGCAGGAAGTCGACCACGTACTCGGCACCGCGATACAGCTCGGTATGCCCTTTCTGCCGCCCAAAGCCCTTGACCTCGGTCGCCGTCATTCCGGTGACGCCGATAGCCGACAGGCTTTCGCGCACGTCATCCAGCTTGAACGGCTTGATGATCGCCTCGACTTTCTTCATGACTGCATCTCCCGTTACTTAATATGTTTCGACGTTCACGCCCAGGGGCGCCATTGTAGTCAGAATCTGTTGACGATGGGATAGCGCCGGTCACGTCCGTAGGCGCGCCGCGTGATCTTGATACCCGGTGGCGCCTGCCGGCGCTTGTATTCATTGCGGTCGACCAGTCGCGTGACCTGCGCCACCTGCACGCGGTCATAGCCCGCCTCGACGATCTCCTCGACCGAAAAATCCTGCTCGACGTACAGGGCTAGGATCCCGTCGAGGACGGCATAATCAGGCAGGCTGTCGCTGTCCTTCTGGTCGGCGCGCAGCTCGGCCGAGGGCGGCCGGTCGATAACCCGCTGCGGGATGACCTCGCCATCGCGATTGCGCCAGCGCGCCAGATCGTAGACAAGGAGTTTTGGAACGTCTTTCAGCGGCGCAAATCCGCCGGCCATGTCGCCATAGAGTGTGGCATAACCGACCGACATCTCGCTCTTGTTGCCCGTCGTCAACAGCATGCGGTTGCGCTTGTTGCTGATCGCCATCAGGACGATGCCACGGCAGCGCGCCTGAATATTCTCCTCGGTGACGTCCGGTTGCGTGCCGGCGAAGGTCTCAGACAGCATCTCGAGGAAGGCGTTAAAGGCGGGTTCGATCGGGATCGATTGATACGCGACCCCCATCTGTTCAGCCTGCTGTGCGGCGTCGAGATTGCTGATATCGGCGGTATAGCGTGACGGCATCGAGACGGCCTCGACGTTGTGCGGGCCCAGGGCATCAACCGCGATCGCCAATGTCAACGCCGAGTCGATCCCACCCGACAGCCCGAGCACCACCGAAGAAAAACCGTTCTTTCTGACGTAATCGCGCGTCCCGGTGACCAGCGCACGATAGGCCTGCGCCTCGCCGTTGGCGAATGGCTCGATCTCGGCGGGCTGCGGCACGCCGCCCTGAAGGTCGACCAGGGTCTCGCCTTCGTCGAAGAAGGGCGCACGATGGCGCACCCGCCCGCGCGCATCGGTGACGAACGAGCCGCCGTCGAACACCAGCTCGTCCTGGCCGCCGACCAGGTTGACATAGACGACGGCGACCCCGAAGCGTTGCGCCCGTCCGGCGACCAGCTTTTCGCGCTCGGCCGCCTTGCCCTGATGAAACGGCGAGGCGTTCAGGTTCAACAGCACCTGGGCACCCGCCGCGGCCGCACGCTGCACCGGCATGTCGTACCAGATGTCCTCGCAGATGGAGACCCCGAATCTGGTGCCGCCCTGCGAGAACACCAATGCATTGGCGCCGGGCTCGAAATAGCGCGGTTCATCGAAGACACTGTAGTTGGGCAGCTTCATCTTGCGGTACTCGGCCTCGACCACGCCGTCTCGCAGCACACCAGCGACGTTGTAGCGCACCCCATCGCGCAGGGCCGGATAACCGACGACCAGCGTGATACCGACCGCGGCCGTGGCGATCTCGTGCAGTGCCTTGGCCACGCGCCTGTCACAGGCCGGTCGCAACAGCAGATCCTCGGGCGGATAACCGGTCAACGTGAGTTCGGGAAAGACAACCAGGTCGGCGCGCCCGCGCAGGCGCTGTGCACAATCGATGACGCGCCGGGCATTGCCCTCGATGTCACCGACAATCAGGTTGATCTGCGCGAGCGCTACCGTGGTTGGCACAGGGTGCTCATCGTCATGCCAGGAGTTCCGCCATGCGGGCGCCGATCATGGCCGGTGAACGGACGGTCGCGACACCGGCCGCGTCCAGCGCAGCGAATTTCCCCTCGGCCGTCCCCTTGCCGCCGCTGACGATCGCGCCGGCGTGCCCCATGCGTTTACCGGACGGCGCCGTCACGCCGGCGATATAGGCGACCACCGGTTTGGTCACCCGGTCGGCGATGAAGGCCGCGGCATCCTCTTCCGCGCTGCCGCCGATCTCCCCAACCATGACGATGCCCTTGGTCTGGCGATCCTTTTGAAACAGCGCCAGGCAATCGATGAAATTCATGCCATGGATGGGGTCGCCGCCGATGCCGACACAGGTGCTCTGACCGAGACCCTGGCGCGTGGTCTGAAACACCGCCTCGTAGGTCAGGGTACCGGAGCGCGACACGATGCCGATCTTGCCCCGCTTGTGGATCGCGCCGGGCATGATGCCGATCTTGCATGCCCCCGGGGTGATGACGCCGGGGCAGTTTGGTCCGACCAGTTGCACATCGCTGCCGACGAGCGCGGCACGCACCTTCAGCATATCCAGCACCGGTATACCCTCGGTGATGCACACCACCACCTTGATGCCGGCATCCGCGGCCTCGAGGATGGCATCGGCGGCGAAAGCTGCAGGCACGTAGATCATGCTGGCGTCGGCGCCGGTCTCGGCCAC
>JAHEJD010000048.1 GCA_024639005.1 Chromatiaceae bacterium
GCCCACTAGTCGGGCGGGCGCAGTTGGTCCTCGCGCAGTCTCGGGGTGAAGTAATCATCCGCCTCGTCCAGATCCACATCCCTTTCCTGACTGTCGACTAATGGCTGATCATAGTCCTTCCAGCCCCGCAATCCCGTCTTTAGCGATGCCACGTTCCGGTAGCCGAGCAACTGCATAGAGTGCGCCGCGAGCACACTGCGGTAACCGGAACGACACACCACCACGACCTCCCGATCACGCGCCTGGACCAGCTCGGGCATGGTCTCTTCGTATTCCCATTCGCAGGCGGATTCGAGGATGCCCCGCGGCACATTTAGCGATCCGGCCATATGCATGGCGTCGAACTCATAAGGCTCGCGCACATCGATCACCAACGCGTCGGGGTTCGACGCAAGCCTCTCCTCAAGGTCCCACGGCATGAGCTCGCTCACGTCCGTAAGACACTCGCTAACCAGCTGCAAGAATCGTTTCATCGGGGAGTTCCAGGCTGGCCAAATGCGTTCGAAGCGTTCAGTCGCTCTCGACACCGCGGCTGCAGATGCTTTGCTCGACAGCGATCACCGCGGCCTCGACCCGCGAGTGCACGTCGAGCTTGCGCAGGATCGCTTTCACATGCAGTTTGACCGTACCGTCCGAAATACCGAGGTTACGCGCAATCACTTTGTTGCTCTGCCCCTCGGCCAAATGACACAGGATCTCGAGTTCACGCGGCGTCAGTTCTGCCAGGGCGCGGTGACTGGGGGGGCTGGCAGCGACTTCCCCCTGCACCGCCTTGGCGAGAACGATGGTCAATTCGGGGGCCACCACGGTCTGTCCGGCAACGATGTCGTTGAGCGCCTTGAGAAGGTCGTCGGGTTCCATGTCCTTCAGCAGATAGCCGCGCGCGCCGTTCTGCAGCGCGTTCACTACATCGGTCTCTTCCCGGCTGGTGGTCAACATCACGACCGGCATAGCGACGTTTCGTCGGCGGAGTTCCTGCAGCACCTGAACGCCATTCATGCTGGGCATGCGCATGTCGAGCAGCACGACATCGGGCTGCTTCTCCACGACCCACTCGATACCCTGATCACAATCGCCGACCGCCGCAACGACGTCGATCCCTCGCCGCTGCAGCAATTCCGTCAGACCCATGCGGAACAGCGCATGGTCATCGATCAGCAGCACGCGCATCAGGTGATCCAACGCCGATCATTCGTACCGGCGTGCGGCGGCGATCGATAACTCAGTTCCACTCGGGTCCCCTCTCCGACTTCGCTTTCGATCCGAAGATTACCACCGAGGCGACGCGCCCGCTCTTCCATGATGGATAGACCGATGTGCTCACCGGGACGACCACGTTTGGCCGCCTGTTCGAATCCGATACCGTCGTCTTCAATCAGAAGCGAGTAGGCGCCACTGCCGCGGCAACTCAGCATGACACGCACGGTGTGCGCCCGCGCATGCTTACGAATGTTGGTCAGGCATTCCTGCGCCACACGCAGGATCTGCATCTCCTCGGCAGAGGAAAGGTGCGGCTCGCGACACTCGTTTTGAAACAGCACATGCAGGCCCGTCTCGCGCCCAAAACGGTCGACCAGCTTCTCTAGCGCCGCAACCAGGCCGCGTTCATCGACAGGTGCACGAAAGCTATTCAACAGCTCACGTAGTTCGGTGTGTGCCTCATCGAGGCCGCTGCGGATGCGCTGTGCATCTCTGCTGGCCGCTGCATTATCGCCGCTTTGTTTCAAAATATCCTCCAGTAGGCGCACCTGGAAACGCAGGCTCGCCAGCGTCTGGGCCAGCGAGTCGTGCAGCTCATGCGCGAGCGTGGTGCGCTCTTCCATGATCGATAGGCGACGCGCCTCGCCGTCTGAGCGCTGTTTTGCAACCGCCATACCGAGGTGGCTGCCGATAGTCTGAAGCAGATCGAGGATATCTTCGCGCCCGGATATACCCGGTCGGCGCCCATAGACGTGATACATGCCGAGCAGCTCCCCATGATAATCCAGAGGCACCGTCACCATCTCGATATCGTCATGCCCGTACATCACCCGCTTGAGTTGTTTGACGCAATGGCGTGCGGCGTTGTCGCATAGCACGTCACCGGGTGAGAGCGTCTTGCCGCAGACACACAACGCGAGCGGCAACATCTCGCGCTCGCTTAGGACCTCGTTGTTGACACCGATCGAACCCACGACACGTAACGCGCCATCGGGTTGTTCGATCCGCACACTCGCAGCGATACCGTTTACCATCTCTTTGAGCACGCGCAGAAAACGCAGCAAGAGCGCCTCGAGATCCTGTGCCTGATTGATGCTGGCGGCGACATCGTAAAGAATCTTCAGCGATGCGGTCTTCTGTGCCAGACGTGTCGTATGCCGCGCTACCCGGCTATCCATGTCTTCATAGAGCTCGCTCAGTTCCTCGTTCAGGCCGTCGAGATCATGGACCATCGTCGTCAGCACGCCGGTGTCGGTGAGCGCCAGGTTGGCACCCGGTTCGCCGGAACACACCTGCGACACCGCATCCTCGAGGCGCGCCAGCGGCTCGAGGAGCAGTTTGCGCAAGCGATACAGACCGAGCGCAAAGGCCAGCACCGAGCCGGCAGCGGCGATGCCCAGTAGCGCCACCAGGCCGGTTGTCGGCGCTTCGGCGAGGCCCAGCGCAATCGCCACTATCAGCACCAGCAGCAGGCCACCAGCCAATGCCACCATGGGCATCAGCAGTTGGGCGCTGCCCAGGAGGCGCCTGACGCGCTCGCCGACCGCGAGACCGGATGAATCCTCGACCTGATCGGGCATTTCTATCTCTATAGCCACTCGTACTTAGCCTGCAATTTGCCCCAGTATCCTTGATGATCGCGCCGGACAGGGGGCGGCTAAGCGCCGCTGTGGAGCGAAAGGCATAGCCGCAGCCATGACTTGAGTGAACAGCAGGTGCAGGCGTGCCTGGACAAGCGAGGGCCCGGATAGAGTAAGGGCCGTTTACCAACCGTACCCGCCACACACCCCGAGAAAAAGCAGATCCGCCGCCCCATCGCGGTTTACTGTTCGGACCATGGTCGACTGGTGCAACCTGCAGGTTAAGTTACCAGACCTGCGGCGCGCAACGCGGATCGCATCGCCGCTTGACGCTGCTCTGCCAGACGGCGGCCTAGCGCCGCGCCATCGAGGCCCTGCGCCTGCAGGTCGGCGGGCGACACGCGGCGCGCTGCCGGCAACGCCACCGCGAGGTATTCGCCGATCTGCCCCTCGTCGGTCTGCGCGTCAAAGATCGCGGCGAGCGTCGCGGCCTCGGCGGCGGCATCGAATCCGTGCCAAAGACGTGCAAGCTCGAACAGTGCCTCGGCATCGCCCCGTGCCGCTCTCTGGCAAAGCGGCCGACCCGCCGCCGCCCGTTTCAGCAGTCGCGCGGTCTCACGATCTGCGCGCAGTGCGGACGCCAGCCGCTCGGCATCCTCGATCGACGCCACGCAACCGAACAAGGCCGTGACTAGCGTCGGTTCGGCATCCCGGGTGGCGCCGGCGATCCGCTTCAGCGCCGCGATCGGCGCGCTGTCTGCGGCCGCACGGTGCGCCACCCAGTCACCCATGACCGCCGCCAATGGCGCAATCAGCGATGCTAGGGCACCACAGCCATGCAGCACCTCAAAAAAACGCCACGGCTGCTCGGTCTGCATGGCAGTGCGCATCTCACGCCACAGCCGCTCGGCAGCCACGTGCCGCATTTCACCCTGCTGCGCCATCTGACGCATCAGACGATGCGTGGTGTGCGCAACACAGAAGCCCTTGTGACCCAATTTTGCGGCGAAGCGGGCGACGCGCAGCACCCGCAGCGGGTCCTCGACGAAGGCCGGCGAGACATGTCGCAGCCGCCCGGCGGCGAGGTCGGCGCGACCGTCAAAGGGATCGATAATGCGGGCGTCGTCGCCCTGCGCCATCGCATTGATGGTCAGGTCACGACGACGCAGGTCTTCCTCCAGGGTCACGTCAGGACCCGCGTGCACCTCGAATCCGCGATAGCCCTCGCCCTGCTTTACCTCGCGCCGAGCCAACGCGTACTCCTCCCCGGTGTCTGGATGCAGAAATACCGGGAATTCACGGTCGGCGGGGATAAAGCCGCGCTCGCGCATCGCTGCCTCATCGGCACCAACCACCACCCAGTCGCGTTCGCTGACCGGCATACCCAGCAGCTTGTCCCGAACCGCGCCGCCGACCAGGTAGATATCCATGGCCTATTTCGCCTCCAATCGGCGTGGAGCCGACAGTGTAGCGTTCACGAGGCAACCTGCTCCGTTGCCTCGCGCTCCTTGCGCTGCAGCTCCCACATCTCGCGATAGACGCCGGCGGCGGACAGCAGCTGTTTATGCGTACCGCTCTCCACCACGCGGCCGCTGGACATCACCAGTATCCGGTCAGCGTCCACGACGGTGGAGAGCCGGTGCGCAATGACCAGCGTCGTGTGCTCCGCGGCAACCTCGGCCAGGGTCTCCTGGATCGCCCGTTCGGTGCGCGTATCCAGCGACGAGGTCGCCTCATCGAAGATCAGAATCTCCGGATCCTTGAGGATCGCGCGTGCGATCGCGACTCGCTGTTTCTCACCACCTGAGAGTTTGAGGCCCCGTTCGCCGACCACGCTTTCCCAGCCGTCCGGCAGACTCTCGATGAATTCGCGAATATGTGCCATCGCGGCCGCACTTTCGACGTCCTGCCGCGTGGCGCCCGGTCGGCCATAGGCGATGTTGTAATAGATAGTGTCGTTGAACAACACGGTGTCCTGCGGCACGATGCCGATCGCTGCCCGCAGGCTGTCTTGCGTCACCGAACGGATATCCTGGCCGTCGATGCTGATAGTCCCGGCATTCACGTCATAGAAGCGATAGATCAGGCGTGCCAGCGTCGATTTCCCGGCCCCACTGTGGCCAACCACTGCGATCTTTTGGCCCGCCGGCACCTCCAGGTCGAGATGGTGCAGGATCTGCCGCTCCGGCTGGTAACTGAAATCGACGCCGGCGAAACGCAGGCCGCCACCGCTTATCTCAAGCGGTACGGCATCGGCGGCATCCCTGATCTCGGGCTCGCGTTCGAGGAGTTTGAAGATCAGGTCCATATCCGCCAGCGAGTACTTGATCTGGCGGTATACGATGCCTAAAAAGCCGAGCGGGATGAAGAGCTGCAGCATAAAGGCATTGAGCAGCACCAGGTCACCGATGCTCATGTCACCATCGGTCACGCCGCGCATCGCAAGATACATCACCAGGGTGACGCCTAGCGCGATGACCGCGCCCTGCCCGAAGTTCAGCACCGACATCGAGGTCTGGCTCTTGACCGCCCAGTGCTCCCAATCCGACAGCGTGCCGTCGTAGCGCCTGAGCTCCATCTGCTCATTGCCGAAATACTTCACTGTCTCATAGTTGATCAGGCTGTCGAACGCCTGGTTATTGGCCTCGGAATCGAGGCGGTTCATAGAGTGGCGAAAATCCATGCGCCATTCGGTGATGGCAAAGGTCACCAGTACGTACACGGCAACCGCACCGAACATCGCCAACGTAAATATCAGGTCGTAGTCGCGCAGCAGGATGAAGGCTACCAGCGTGAACTCGACCATGATCGGCAGGATGCTGAAGGCCATGTAGTTCAAGATCTGGCTCACGGAGCGCGTGCCGCGCTCCAGGTCGCGACTGACTGCGCCGGTCCTGCGATCGAGGTGAAAGCGCAGCGACAGCTTGTGCAGATGCTCCAGCACACGCGTCGACAGACGCCGCATTGCGCGATAGCGGACCTTGGCGAACACGACATCGCGCAGTTCGTTGAACAGCGTCGACGACAGCTTGAGCAGCCCATAGGCGAGCAGCAGCGAAACGGGCAATACCGCAGCCAACAGCACAGGATCGTCTTTGGCGCGCTCGTAGTACTCGACGACCTCCTTCAGGACCAACGGCACACCGACATTGGCGACCTTGGACAGTACGAGACAAGACAGCGCAAACAACGCCCGGCCGCGGAATTCCCACAGAAACGGCAGCATGCCGCGCAGGTTTTGCCAATCCCGACGATCCTTATGGACTTGGGGCGCCGCGCGCGCTGTGTGCTGCATGATAGAATTTCAGGAATTTCAATGGCCTGTCAGAAATTGGCAACAGCTTATCAGAGTCATCGCGATGCAAAAGCCTCCGACGAGCGACCCTTTAGGGAGCTGTAGCAGCTCCGAACCCTTTGCACTGCAGGTGATTGGCGACAGCATGGAGCCGGAGTTCCCGGATACCTGCATGGTCGTCATCGAGCCGTCCGACTGGTGCCAGCATGGCATGTATGTCATGGCCATGGTCGAGGGTGTGCGCTGGTTTCGACAATATCTCAAGGACGACCACGGCGAACGCCTGGTGGCACTGAATGACCTCTACCCTGAGATCGAGCTCGGGGGACTCGACTGGAACGTAGAGGGGATCATTATGCAGCGTACGCTGCGCCGCAGCCAGACGGCATCCGGTCGGCGCGAGGTCAAACACTACAAGTACGCCTGATCCCCTCGCTGGACTGCCGGGCGAGCCACACCCCCACGTCAATCCAGGAATCTGGAGACCTTCAACAGAACCGTGGGATCATGCGAGCATTGGCACCCAGATCACAAACCGGAGTCGTACATGCTGTACCGCACGCTAGCATTCATTACCCTCACCCTGCTCACGCAGGCCGCCAGCGCGGACATCAAGGCCACCACGGCGGATGGCCGCGAGGTACTGTTGCGTGACAACGGTACCTGGACGCTGGTGACCGATCAATCCGACGAGGAGGCGTCTCAGCAGGCTACCCTGACGCTGGAAAAGAAGTTCGACCTGGCCCGTGGCTGCCGTCTGGGACTGCGTCTGAAAAACGATCTCACCGCGCAGATCCGGACCCTGGTCCTGCGCTTCACGGCCTACAAGGACGACAACATACCCTTCGAGACGGTGAGTCGCGGTTTCTCCTACATAAAACCGACGGCATCGCAGTACCAAGAGATCAGTTTTCGGGGGATCAGCTGCGACGAAATCAGCGCAGTCGAGGTGTCCGCAGCGCGCAACTGCCACGTCGGCGAGTTGACTAAATACTCGGCGTCGGAGGAACGCTGTCTGGAGATGATCGACATATCGGCCAGTGATGTGCTGCCGATTGCCAAACGTAGCTCAGCAGACTAGCCTGAAAATTTCACCGCCCGCAGCCGGTCGTGAAGGATATCGATAAGCAGCGGATGTTCGCCGATCAGGGGCGAAATCTTGACGCGCAGTCCGGGATTTCGTGCCACGGCATCGGCACAGATCTCTTCGATGTCGCCGCCCGCTCCCGCATGGCGGCCCGGTGAGATGAACATCATCACCAGCACCACTACCGCATCGGCATCCTGGCCTGTGCAGCTGTCGAGCAGATCACCGAGCAGCTGCCCGTTAAAGTCGTACTCTGCGCCCTGCCTGCGTTCCATCACCGCCTGGCCGAGCGAGACCCCCTCCGGAAGGCGCCCGCGCAGCATCATGGTCACCTTGGCCCTGACTGCCGTCACTTCGGGCAGTGGCGAACCGTGGTCTACCACGATGACATGGGTTGGCTCTGCGCCCAGGTCCACGCTGCATCGGATGACATGATCGGCAAGGATGTCTGCCAACAGACTTTCACCCTCCGGCATCGGCGACAATACATCCGCCTGGCGGATCTCGAACGGGCCGAATTCGTCGATCAGGCGCTCGACCTGCGCGGGAATGAACTCTGTGAGCGCGCGGCTCTTGCCGAAAAAGAGTGGCAACAGGATGAAGTCCCGTTGTCCTTTTTCCAGCTGCTCGCGCAGGAATTCCGGCAGCAGCCTGGCCGGCTCCCCGCCGAGTTCGTCGGGGGAAATCTGGTCCGCATGCTGCAGTGACACCGGGATGATGTGACGCCCGCTGGACTCGCTCAGCCTGGCTGCAATCGACCGCAGGCTGAGCGTCGCCGCGCTGCGACGCGATCCATTGTCTACCAGTAAGATGACCGGATCGGCCATGATCCCCTCGCTAGTCGGCTGCTTGGTAAGTTCGGTAACACTCAGCCGATCCACAAGCGTCATCGGCAAGGCTCGCGAGCGCCAGACTAGCCGTTGCTAATTCCAGCGAGCGAAACACAGGCGATGGCGCTTGTGGACCGGCCCGAAGGGAGCCCGCTACTTGGCCAATACAGCGTTGCACCTCTTGAAAAGGGCCTGCCATTTCCCGCGAAGTGCGCCTTGTCTTGGCCAAGTAGCGGGGCTCCGGTAGTGAGCGAAATTACCAGGCAGCCCACTAGGAGCACAACACCTCGGATGCTGACATGTTATCCGCTAACGCGAGGGCATGATTTAACCTGCGCCGTGCGGTGTTGTTGCGCAGCGGCATCCAGACTCAGAGGATCTCGACCAGCTCGATATCGAAGGTCAGCGACTTGCCCGACAGCGGGTGATTTGCATCGAGTTTCACGATCTCTTCGGTGAAGGATATGACGGTGAAATTATCGACGCTCCCATCATCCGCTTGGCCCTGCAACACCATGCCGGCCGACAGTTCGATACCATCTGGCATCAGCTCGCGGGGGACCTCCTGGACCATCGCCGGATTGGTCTCCCCATAGGCGTCCGCCGGCGCCAGGGTCACTGTGCAGCTCTCGCCCGGAATGAGGCCGGCAACCGCCCGCTCAAACCCGCTGATCAGCTGGCCCTGCCCCATCGCGAACTCCAATGGGTCCTTGTCGCGCGAGGAATCAAACTGTGTGCCGTCATCCAGCGTCCCAATGTAGTGGACACGCACCGTATCGCCGCTCTTGGGTTTCTGCATTCAATCGCTCCTCTATTTCCTTCCGTTGAGGCTGGGCCCAGGGTGGCTGCACACAACCACCCCGTTCGATCGCAGAGAGCCATGAAAAACCGGCCATTCGGCCGCTTCTTCGGCAACCCCAATAAAAGCCGGCGCCAAACTCAAACCCGGCCGATTCACCCAGTCGCTCCGGATGCCGATTAGACGCCGAAAGAGGCAAGCAGACTGGCTATCACGAAGGCACTCGCAGCCAGGAGTGTCCGCCGCGGGTTTACCGCACCTTTGAGCAGCCACGCCGCGCTGGCCAGCGCAGCAAGCGCCCCGACGACCCCCAGCGGCCAGCCCGCCGAGATGATCAGCGTCGCACTGAGGCAGGCCAGGAACAGCAGGAACAGCAGCCGCGCGACACTCAGGGTACGGTCAGCGCCGTAGCGCACGGCGAAGGAATGCTTCCCCGCGCGGCGATCCGTTTCGATTTGCGGCGGCTGATGCGACAGCAGCAGTGCCATGGCCAGCGCGCCGAACGCGATCGACCCGGCCAGCATGCCGATATCCGGGTCGAGGCCCGCAACCAGCCACAGACAGCCGAATACCCCAGGTCCGTAGCAGATCCCTGTCACCCATTCCCCCAGGTGGGTATAGGACAGCGGCCGGCGACCCGCGTTGTACAGGTATCCCAGACCCACCATCGGCAGCGCGATCAGCAGGATCCACCACTGGTCTTGCTGCCACAATACCGACAGGCCAAGCAGACCGCCGGCCAGCAGACTGATCAGACCGTGCCATGCCGCCGTCCGCGGCCGCCCGCGGTGCACCCTGACCCAGGAGTCGTGTTTCTCGACGTCAGCCCCAAGGCGCCAGTCGGCGGCGTCGTTGAACAGATTGATCGCATGCTGAACCAGGATTACCGCGACGGTCGCGAGCAACAGCCCCAGCGGATGCTGCAGCGCGACCGGAGCCAGCAGCGGCACGCCGAGTCCAGGCAGTAGCGAGACCAGGTAGATCGGCGGATTCAGCGCCTCTTGCCAGCTGCTGCCGGACGCTGCGATCGCGCCGTCCAGGTCGGTGTCGTGCATTCGCTCAGGACGCCTCGAGGCTCTTGGCCGCGATCTCGTAGACATCCTTCGAGACCTCGGCAGCGGCGACGGCCTCGAGCACCGCGCGCATGCCTGCCTGGCGACGCTCGTCGTAACGTCGCCAGCGCGAGATCGCACGCAGCAGGCGCGCCGCGATCTGCGGATTGGCGGGATCTAGGGCCAACACCTGCGCCTGCAGAAACGCATAGCCGCTGCCATCGGCCGCGTGGAAGCGCACCGGGTTGGCATTGGCAAAGCTGCCAATGAGGGCCCGCACCTTATTCGGGTTACGCATCGAGAAGGCCGGATGGGACATCAACTCATGAATCCGTTCGAGCGTATCCGCCCGGCTCGACATGGCCTGGACGCCGAACCACTTGTCCATCACCAGCGGATCATCCCGCCAGCGCCTCTCGAAATCCGCCAGGGCCTCTGAACGCGCCGGATGGTCACTGTCGGCCAGCAGCGAGAGTGCGGCCATGACGTCGGTCATACTGTGTTGCCGGAGGTACTGTGCATGGCAGAGCTGGCCGCCCTGCAGACCGGCAGACGCCGCCAGATAACCCAGCACGCGGTTCTTCAGGCCTCGTCGACCGATCGCCTCGGCCTTGGGCGCATAGGGGGCACGATCGTCCATGCGCCGGTATATTGCGTGCAGCTCGTCACTCAGCGCGCGGCCGATGGCGATGCGCAGCGTGTCGCGCGCGAGGTGCAGGGCGTCGACATCGACCGTTGCCATGAAATCACCCAGATACGCGATCGACGGCAGACTCAGCACCTCTGCCAGCAGCGCGGGCTCTGCATCCTCGCTCAGCAGCGCGCCGCGGAACGCCTCGATCAGGCCGTCGGGTACGGCCATCTCGATCCCGCGCTGGTAGTTGTCCACCATCTCGAGCAGTACGCGACGTGACAGCGTCTGCGCCGCGTCCCAGCGGCTGAAGCCGTCGCTGTCGTTGGCCATTAGAAACATCAGCTGCGCGTCGCTGTAGCCGAACTCGAGCTTGACCGGGGCACTGAAGCTACGCAGCAGCGAAGGCACTGGCTCCTCGTGCACGTCGTGGAAGGTGAAGCGCTGACGCGCCGCCGTCAGCTGCAGGGTGTGCTGTGTGGCCGGCTTCGGCGCATCATTCAGCCGCACGGCCATGTCGCGGCCGTCACCCCCGACCAGGCCGGCGACGATAGGGATAAGATAGGGCGGCTTGTCATTCTGACCGGGGGTGTCGGGCACGGACTGCTGGATGTCCAGGGTGTAGCTGGCCGCGGCCGGATCGTAGGCCGCCTCTACCGCGAGCCTTGGGGTACCGGCATAGTCGTACCAGTGCTGCATCTGCGAGAGATCCTGCCCGGAGGCATCCGCCATGCAGCGCACAAAATCCTCGGTCGTGACCGCCTGGCCATCGTGACGCGAAAAGTACAGGTCGGTCGCCTTGCGAAACGTCTCCGGGCCGAGCAAATTGGCCTGCATGCGGACGACTTCGGCCCCCTTCTCATAGACCGTGACGGTGTAAAAGTTGTTGATCTCGATATACGAGGCCGGGCGAATCGGATGCGCCATAGGCCCGGCGTCCTCGGCGAACTGGTGCGCACGCAGCAGACGCACGTCCTCGATTCGCTTGACCCCGCGTGCGCCCATGTCGGCGGAGAACTCCTGGTCACGGAAGACCGTGAAGCCCTCCTTCAGCGACAATTGGAACCAATCGCGGCAGGTGATGCGATTGCCGGTCCAGTTGTGGAAATACTCATGCGCGATCACGCCCTCGATACCGAGAAAATCCTGATCAGTGGCGGTATCAGGACGCGCCAGCACGAACTTGGAGTTGAAGACGTTCAGGCCCTTGTTCTCCATCGCGCCCATGTTGAAGTCGTTCACTGCAACGATGTTAAAGACGTCGAGGTCGTACTCCCGACCATAGTTTTGCTCGTCCCAGCGCATCGCATTCACCAGGGAGCGCAGCGCATGATCGCATTTGTCGATGTTCTCCGGTTCGACATAGATGCGCAGCTGCACCCTGCGTCCCGACGACGTTGTGTACTCGTCTTCGATATAGCGTAGATCGCCCGCGACAAGGGCGAAGAGATAGCTGGGCTTTGGGATGGGATCGTCCCACACCGCATAGTGGCGCCCCGCCGGCAACCCGCCGACCTCACGTGGGTTGCCGTTCGACAGCAGCACCGGGTAGCGCGCACGGTCGGCCTCGATACGCACCGTGAAGCGGGCCATGATGTCGGGCCGATCGAGGAACCAGGTGATCTTGCGGAAGCCCTCGGGTTCGCACTGGGTGCAGAACAGGCCGCCGGATCTGTACAGTCCCTCCAGTGCGGTGTTGTCCTCCGGCGCGATCGACACCTCGCTCTCCAGCACGAAGGTCTCGGGCGGCTCGAAAAGCGTCAGGGACTCGGCATCGATGCGATAGCGTTCGGCGGCGATCTCCTGGCCGTCGAGGCGCACCCAGATCGGTTGCAGACCCTCGCCGTGCAGTCGCAGCGACCCGCCCTGCCCCTTGGGATTGCGCTTCACCCCAAGCCGCGAGACCACCCGGCTGCCCTGCTCATGCAGGTCGAACGCGAGATCCACCGTCTCGATCAAATAGGCAGGCGGCTGATAGTCCTCAAGCTTAATGGTTCGGGGGGCTGCCTCTTTCATCTCTTGGGATCTCGCTTGGTCAGGGGAAAGCCGGATCTTAGTCGGGGCCCGGCGCGGGGACCAAACGGCACAACCGCACCGGCCAAATGGGTAAATACCCCGGTTCCGCCATGACAACAGGATTGATAAGCTCGTTTAATGATTGTCAAAGGAGAGGAGCATGCCGGAAATCGTCATCTACACCACCGCGATGTGTCCCTACTGCGTGCGCGCCAAGATGTTGTTGCAGCGTAAGGGCATGCACTGGGAGGAAAGGCGCATCGACCTGGATCATGGCCTGATGGGTGAAATGTTGCAGCGCAGCAACCGACGAACGGTACCGCAGATCTTCATCGATGAACACCACGTCGGGGGCTATGACGACATGGCGGAATTGGATGCGATGGGCAGACTCGACCCGATACTCGGCCTAGTGCCTCCGGGCATGCCGGGCGATGCCGCACATACCCTCGATGCGTCGGAAGACGCGCCCACCTGATCGCATCCCAGACAGCCCCCGCGGACTCTCGCCGCAGTATGTCGGCCGGCAGCGAAAAAATGCGTCTCGATAAATGGCTGTGGGCGGCGCGGTTCTATAAGACCCGCGCGCTGGCCAGCGAGGCCGTAGAGGGCGGCAAGGTCCACCTCAATGGTCAGCGCAGCAAGCCGGGTAAGGAGGTGCGCGTCGGGAGTCGCCTGGAGATCCAGAAAGGCGGTCTTGCCTGGCAGATCGAGATCCTTACCCTGCCCGCGCAGCGACGCCCGGCGGCGGAGGCACAGACCTTCTACCTTGAGACGGAGGAGAGCCAGCAGCGTCGTGCAGTGGCCGTTGCCGCATTGCGCGCCGCCCGGCAGGCCAGTCCACTGCAGACGGCATCAAAGCCAAACAAGCGTGACCGACGCCTGATCCATCGCTTCAAGGAAAAGAACCAATAGCCTACGCCGCGTGGAGCCGCTGACGACATGGATCAAGACGCCTTCCGCAAGACTTATCGCGAAGTCAACGAGGTCTTCTGTGCGTTCGAGAAGAGCGTGCTGACCAACGAGTGCAGCTGCCGTTGCGCGGAGCGTTTCTGCATCGCCGAGCGTGAGGGGGTGCACTGCCGGTCCGAGCCCGGTCAAGCGCGCTGCCTGCGCTGGCTCGACCTGCTGCGCGAACAGGCCCGCTTTGCGCTGCGAACCGAAGAGGGGCGACAGCTGCTGCCACACGGCAAGGCGATGCGTCTGCAGGTCGGTGGCATGCGAGGGCTGCAGCTGGTGCTGGGCATCGCCGGATCATCCCAGAAGCAGACCATCGATGACGTCGATGGCACACTGGCTGCCGCCGAGGCCTGTTTCGGCTCGCTCGACGGCCTGCCTTTTTCCGAGATCATGCGTGAGGTGGCCGCTTACCAGGTGCGCAAACGTTCGCGCCGGCGACAGTGATCTCGCTGCATCGCTCGCCGTCGGGGACCTATCTGGGCAGCGACTGGAAGTTGCTGCCGATCAGCGGCTGGGCATCGACCTGCGGCACATGACACTGGTTACAGAAATGCCGGGCGCCGCTCGGATGGTCCAGCTTCTTGCCGTTGCGGTCCATAAAGTGTGCCTCACTCATCTCCACCGACCTGGCCTTGTCCTTACCCGGCTGTTTCATATGGCATTCGAGGCACTTGTTCTGTTTGAGATCGATAGTGTATTTGTCTACCTCGTGCGGGACCAGCGGTGGCTGCTGTTCGAACGTGCGCGGGATGTTTTCCTTGTCGTTGATGAAGTCACGCATCGCCGGCGGTGGCTCGGTGGCCGGCACCGCCTCCGTCCCGCGCAGTGATTCCAGGGCCTGGCTGGCAGCCAACGCCTGACCGGCCAGGCCGGCCACGCACGTCAGCAGAAGGGAGAAAATCAACGGGAACGGCTTCATGACGACACCTCACTTTTCTGGTTTGCGCCAGGTACGACCAGGCGGGAATGGTTTGAATAGCGCGTGCTGAACGCAAAGACGTCACGACCACAGACGTCGATACAGCGGCCGCAGTTGGTGCAGTGACCGGACAGGATCACCGGACCGACACCCTTGTCTGCCCCTTTCAATGCAGGCTTGATGACCTGGTGCTCCGGACAGACCGCAAAGCAGTCCATACAGTCATCACAGCGTTCGCGCCGTACCGCGGCGACGCGCAGCACCGCGCCCTCGCCCAACAGGCCATAGAACGCGCCGACCGGGCAGAGGTGTCCACACCAGGCACGCCGACCGATAAAGAGATCGAGTAGAAACACCGCGACAACGACACCCCAGGCCAGCCCCATGCCAAATACCAGGCCGCGATAGACCATCGAAACCGGGTTGACCAGTTCCCAGGCGACGCTGCCGGCGACTGCCGCGACCAGCAGGATCGCGCCGAGCAGCCAGTAACGCGTCTTGTCGGAGAAGTTTGCGCCGCCCTTGATATGCAGGCGCCGCCGCAGCCACTCGGCCAGGTCGGTAACGATGTTGATCGGGCATACCCAGCTGCAGTAAACGCGCCCCCCAACCAGCAGGTAGAAGATCAGCACAATCAGGGCGCCGATCAATGCGGCCGACGCGGGCAGATGGCCGCTGGCGAACACCTGCAAGAGGACCAGCGGGTCAGACAACGGCAAGACGCCCAGGGTCAGGCTGGAGGCGAGATTCCCCTCGACGATCCAGATCCCCAACCAGGGCCCGGCCAGGAACAGGCCGAGGATCGCCAACTGGCTGACCCGACGCAGGATCAGGAACCGGTGCGCACCGATCCAGCCCTTCTGCTTAATCGCCTCGGCACCGGGGCGCCCGCCGGGTTCCATCACAGGCCTCCCTTACGGTTCAGCGTGTCCAGCGGATCGGCCGGGAACGGAGACATGGGCGGCTCTGGCGCCGCGGGTGGCACCGGCGGCGAGGACCGCTCACCCACGATCAGGCCCCGGCCCCCATGCTCATAGCGCGCCCCTTCCGGGAGGTTGTATTGGTGCGGCGCGTCCGGGGTGACCAGGGCCTTGCCAGCCTCCGCCTTCTGTTCCCAGCCGAGACGGTAGTGCCGCCCCAACAGGCCCTTGGCCAGCGCCATCGGAAATACCTTGATTGCCGCCTCTTCGAGGATGCAGGCCTTCTCGCACTTGCCGCAGCCGGTACACGCCCGCGAATGCACGATCGGTATGAACAGTGCATGCCTGCCGCTGCGATCGTTGTGTCGATAGTTGAGCGTAATCGCCTCGCCGCGGATCGGACAGACGTTGAAGCAGACCTCGCAGCGCAGACCCTGAAAGGCGATACAGGCCTCCTGATCGACCACGACCGCAAGACCCATGCGCGCGTTGTCGATCTCGGTCAATGCAGGATCGAGCGCGCCAGTCGGACAGGCCTTCACGCAGGGGATGTCGTCACACATCTCGCAGGGGATCCTGCGCGCCTCGAAATACGGCGTGCCGAGCGCCACGTCATCACCCAGCTGCGCCAGCTTCAAGGTGTCATAGGGGCAATCGCGCACACACAGGCCGCAGCGGATGCAGGCGCCCTGAAAGGATCTCTCGTCCGCGGCACCGGGTGGACGAATCGCCGTCGCCGGCAGCGCACGCGCCTGGCGCTGGTAGACGCCGAGCGTCGTTGCCACCAGGCCGACACCCACCGCACTGCGCAGGGCAATGCCCAGAAAACGCCGCCGCGCGGCGTCGAGACCTCCAGAACCCTTGTCGCCCTTACTCATGGCCAATCGCTGTCCATTCGATGAACTCAGCCCGGCATGACCTTGACCGCGGTCTTTTTGAAGTCCGTCTCTTTCGACAGCGGGTCGGTGGCATCCAGCACCAGCTTGTTGACCAGGCGGCTGGCGTCGAAGAACGGCACGAACACCATGCCCTGCGGCATCTTATTGCGCCCCTTGGTCTCGACCCGGCAGATGATCTCGCCGCGCCGGCTGACGATCTTGGCCGCATCGCCACGCTTGAGACCGCGCTGCTTCGCATCGACCGGGTTCATAAAGACCACGGCATCGGGCGCCGCGCGATAGAGTTCCGGTACACGACGGGTCATCGAGCCCGAGTGCCAGTGTTCCAGGATGCGTCCGGTACCCATCCAAAGATCGTATTCCTGGTCGGGCGATTCGGCCGGCGGCTCATAGGGCGCGGAGATGATGTTGGCCTTGCCGTCTGGCCTGCCGTAGAACTGTACGCCGGCACCCTTGGCGACGAACGGGTCGTAACCCTCACGATAGCGCCACAGGGTCTCCTTACCGTCGACAACCGGCCAGCGCAGACCACGCGACTTGTGATAGGCATCGAACTCCGCCAGATCATGGCCCTTCTTCGGCCCCTGAGTGCCGAAGATCCGGTACTCCTCGTACAGCCCCTTCTGCAGATAGAAACCAAAGTCATCCATTTCGTCGTTGGCATAGGTGTTCCCGCGATTGTCGGTCACCTGTTGCTTCGGGTACTTGTTGACCACGCCATTGGCGAACAGCACATCGAACAGCGTCTTGCCACGCAGTTCGGGCCTCCTCGCCAGCAGATCTTCCGGCCAGACCTCCTCGGTCTTGAAGCGTTTGGAGAACTCGACGAACTGCCACAGATCGGAGCGCGATTCCCCGGGCGCCCTGGTCTGCTGGCGCCAGAACTGGGTGCGCCGCTCGGCATTGCCGTAGGCGCCCTCCTTCTCGGCCCACATCGCAGTCGGCAGGATCAGGTCGGCCGCAACGGCCGAAACAGTCGGGTACGGGTCTGACACAACCACGAAGTTGGCCGGGTTGCGCCAACCGGGGTACATCTCGTCATTGATATTCGGACCGGCCTGCATATTGTTGTTGGTAGTCACCCAGTAGCAGTTGAGCTTGCCGTCTTTGAGCATGCGGCTCTGCAGCACGGCGTGGTAGCCCTTCTTGCCGGGCAGGGTCCCCTCGGGCAGCTGCCAGACCTTCTCACTGAAGTCGCGGTGCGGCTTCTTGAATACCACCAGGTCGGCCGGCAGGCGGTGGGCGAAGGTGCCGACCTCGCGCGCGGTGCCACAGGCCGAGGGCTGGCCGGTCAGCGAGAACGGGCCGTTGCCGGGCTCGGAGATCTTACCTGTCAGCAGATGCACGTTGTACATCAGGCCATTCACCCAAACCCCACGGGTATGTTGATTGAAGCCCATGGTCCAATAGGAAACGATCTTTCGCTTCGGGTCGGCATACAGCTTGGCCAACCTCTCCAGGCTCTCGACCGGCACGCCAGATAGCTCGGAGACATACTCTGCCGTATAGGGCGCGAGGTCCTTCTTGTATTGCTCGAAGTCGATGTTCTCGAGCTTGCCCTTGCCCGCATTCTTGGCCGCCTTTTCGCGCGGATCGTCGGGGCGCAGGCCATAGCCGATGTCAGTCGGCGTCTTGGTGAAGTTCACATGGGCGTTGACGAAGTCCCAGTTGACCGCGTCGTTCTGCACGATGTAGTTGGCGATGTAGTTGAGGATCGCCAGATCGGTCTGTGGCTTGAAGATCAGGCCATGGTCGGCCAGCTCGAAACTGCGGTGCTCGAAGGTCGAGAGTACATGCACTTCGCAACCTGGCTTGGTGAGCCGCGTGTCGGTCAGGCGCGACCACAGCACCGGGTGCATCTCGGCCATGTTCGAGCCCCACAGCACAAAGGCATCGGCGTGCTCGAGGTCGTCGTAGCAACCCATGGGTTCGTCGGCGCCGAATGCGCGGATGAAGGCCCCGACCGCGGAGGCCATGCAGTGGCGCGCGTTCGGATCGATATTGTTGGAGCGGAAGCCGGCCTTGAACAGCTTGGAGGCCGCATAGCCCTCGAACACCGTCCACTGGCCGGAGCCGAACATGCCGACGCTGGAGGTGATCTCTGCGGCCGGCTTGCCCTTGTTGCGCGCAAGATCTTTCGCGATTGCGGCCTTCCATTTTTCCGCCATCACATCGAAGGCCTCCTCCCAGGAGACCGGCTCGAACTCGCCGTCCTTGTCGAACTTTCCATTCTTTTTACGGAGCAGCGGCTGGGTCAGGCGATCCTGACCGTACATGATCTTGGACAGGAAATAGCCCTTGATGCAGTTCAGGCCGCGATTGACCGGTGCGTCGGGATCGCCCTGGGTCGCCACCACACGGCCGTCCCTGGTACCGACCAGTACCGAGCAGCCGGTGCCACAGAAGCGACACGGCGCCTTGTCCCAGCGGACGTCGCTGTCGTCCTGTGCGGCGAGCGCCGGCACTCCGGGGATGGTGATGCCGGCGGCGGCCGCAGTGGCGGCAATCGCATTGGTCTTGATGAACTCACGGCGTGTCTGTTTCATTGTAAGGATTCCTCCGGCGTGGACTCTGTGTCGATCTGGTGGTAAACGAGCGACGAGGAGGCTACCCCTTTGAGGGTCGCCAGCTCGTTCATACGGTCGGCGCAGGCGCGGTACTCGCCGCCCTCGATGGTGACCACCATGCGCCCCCCTTCATTCGCATGCAGCTGGACCCCTTCCATCCCCTGCAAGGCCTGCTCGACCTTCGCCGCATGCTCGGGTCGAGACATCAGCAACAAACCGCAGACGTGGTACTCGTTCATGCCGCCTCCTCAATCTGGATTACGTGGATTGGGCATATAGCGATGCAGCTGCCACAGCCGTTGCACAGCGAAGTGTCGACGCCCGGTATCGCGCGTCCCCCCGGCTGCAGTTGAAAGCGTATCGCGCGTGTCTCGCAGACGTCGCCGCAGGCACGGCAGGTGATGCCCTGTGCGCTCAGGCAGCCGTCGCCGATCGCCGCGGTCAGGCGCCATGCCGGACTTGCCCGGCGGTCGAGCGCATCGTGTCCGCACGCGCGCACGCAGGCACCGCAGAAGCTGCAGCCGCCGCGGCTGAAATCGACGGTCGGGAAACCGCCGTCCCCGCGCACCACGACCGATTCCTCACAGGCGCGGATACAGTCATCGCAGCGGCGGCACAGGTCGAAAAAGGCCGCTACCGCCCAAGGCATGCGATGGTCGATACTGGTTGGGCCGATCCTCCGCTTTAGAAAGGCCCGTCTTGCGGCATTGATCGTTGTCATTGTGCCTGCCAGACGTCTTTGGGCTTCTAATCGGCCAAAGCGTAGAGTAGGGAGCCGCGGCAAAAACTTGACCGGCATCAAGTTTGCCGAGAGCGAATTTGACCGCAGTCAAGTCGACACGAATCTTGTCGGTGGGGGTTGCAGCACAGGGTCCCTTCGGGGGCGACAGACGGATCCTGCGGCAGGCTTGAGGGGGCCGCTCGGAACGGTAGGCATGGTCGATCCAGGCGCCGCTGTCGGACACCCGTATCGGCGCCGCGAGATTAAGTCTGGGCTACGCGCCTCGCCGCGCCGCGCCGTCTGCGCAGACGCGCGCCGACGAATTGGCCACCAAAGTAGGCGGCCACCATGAACGGCAGACTGGCCAGGCGCCATTCGACACCCAGCAGCATGCGTCCGAGAATGACCAAGGGTACAGCCGCATGGACGGCAACAAACCAGGCCACGGAGAATTTCCCCACACCCTCCCGCCAGTAGCCGAAAGGCAGATTGATCAACAGCGTCCCCAACAACAGAACGATCAGCGGGACCATCGCCGTGCCCGCACGCTCCACAGTCGATGCATCATCGCGACGAACCCGTAACAATCACCGGGGGGCATGCGTCTGACGCGTTATACAGAGACACTGGCCAATCGCCACTGCTGTAGACCGATGCTGATGAGCGCAACGCCCAAGACGGTGCCGAGCAACAATGCCGACCCCGAGGCACCCATCACGATCAGCAAAATACCGAGGCCAATGATCAACCAATACTCGACCTTTTTGATGGTGGACGGATTGACCACTTGACTGCCGCTTAGCGCCGAGAGACCCGAAATGCCGCTCAGGATAAGACCACCGCCCAAGACCAGGGCGACCAGCCACAAGGCCAGGCCAGGCCAAATCAGCAGGACGATACCGGCAAAAACCTGCGCACCGGGGCCGAAGAAGCTGGCGCGTATCCCATTCTTGCGGGCGGCGTTGACATAGAGAAAGGCGACGATGCCGCTCGCCAGCATGACCGCAGCCAGCATCATGACTGCCACCGTCCCAAACAGGTAAGGGAGGACAATGGCCGATACGCCCAGGCAGATCGTTACAACGGCGCTGAACTTGGTCGTAGATTCAGAATTCACACGGCTCTCCAACGCCAAGCAGGCGAGAAATCTTTCTAAGATACTGCGCGAGTGTAATCGAAGGCGGCAATCGAACGGCAAACCCCTGTCGAATACCATTGCCCTTCGGGTTCGGCAGGTCGATCGATCAGGCCCATCGGCACTGGGTCGAGACCCCGACGGGCGCCTGTGCCGACACCGATGACGGCATCCCATCTTGACGGGGAGCAGATCATGCATCCGGCAAAGCGCTTATGCTTAGCGTGTAGACGTTGAATGCTCGGGGAAAATGAATTTATGGCGTACGGGACCACAGACATCCGAAACATCGCCCTCGTAGGGCATGCCGCTGCCGGCAAGACCACACTGATCGAGGCCCTGCTGGCGGCGGCCGGGTGCATCCCCACAGCGGGCGAGGTGACCAAGGGCAACACGGTTTGCGACTTCGATCCGCTGGAGCAGGAGAAGGGCCACTCGCTGGACACCGCCCTGGTATCGTTCGACTGGCACGACTGTCATATCAACCTGCTCGATACCCCGGGGGCACCGGACTACCTCGGCAAGGCGGTGGCAACCCTGCCCGCAGTGGAGACCGCGGCAGTGGTGGTAAGCGCGAGGGACGGCATCGAGGCGGTCACCACCCGCATGATGACCAGGGCCGCCGAGCGCGGGCTATGCAGGCTGATCATCGTCAATCGCATCGATGCAGAAGATGCCGACCTGGAGGCATTGCTGCAGGAATTGCAGCAGACCTTTGGCCGAGAATGCCTGCCGCTGAATCTGCCGGCGGACAATGCCGCCAAGGTGGTTGACTGCTTCTTCAACCCTTCCGGCGACAGCGATTTATCCAGCGTCGCCGAGGCGCATCGAGCGCTGATCGACCAGGTGGTCGAGGTCAACGAAGAATTGATGACACTGTATCTGGAACAGGGCGAAGAGCTGGCACCCGAACAGTTGCATGCGCCATTCGAACAGGCATTGCGCGAAGGCCATTTGATCCCGGTCTGCTTTGTCTCGGCGCGCACCGGCGCGGGGGTCGCCGAACTGCTGGACGTCATGGCCAGGCTCGCCCCAAACCCGACCGAGGGAAATCCCCCACAGTGCCTGATCGGTGAGGGAAAGGATGCCAGACCATATGCGGTAACGCCGGATCCCGACAGACATGTCGTCGCGCATGTCTTCAAGGTGATTTTCGACCCGTTCCTTGGCAAGCTGGCGCTGTTCCGAATCCATCAGGGCACGGTCACGCGAGACAGTCAGCTGTTCGTGGGTGACGGCCGCAAGCCTTTCAAGGTCGGTCACTTGTTTACCCTGTTCGGCAAGGAGCATCCGCAAGAAAGCAGTGGCATCCCCGGTGACATCCGGGCGGTTGCCAAGATCGAGGAGATCCACCCCGACGCGATTCTGCACGACTCACACGACGAGGATTTCCTGCACCTGCAGCCCTCGCGCTTCCCGCTGCCGGTGGCCGGGCTGGCCATCCGCGTGCGCCGCACCCAGGACGAGCAGCGGCTGGCCGATGCGCTGCACAAGCTCCTGGAAGAGGACCCCTGCCTGGCGCTGGAATCCAATCAGACCACGCGTGAGATCGTGCTGCGCGGTCTCTCCGAGCTGCACCTGCGCACTGCACTCGAGCAGCTCCAGGCCCGCTACCGGGTGGAACTGGACACCAGCAAACCGAGCGTCGCCTATCGCGAGACCATCACTACCGAGGCCAACGGCCAACACCGCCACAAGAAACAGACCGGCGGCGCCGGCCAGTTCGGCGAAGTCGTACTGCGGGTAGAGCCGCTGCCGCGCGGTGCCGGTTTCCAGTTTGCCTCCGCCGTGGTCGGTGGCGCCATTCCCGGCACCCTCATACCGGCGGTGGAGAAAGGCGTGCGCGAGGGCATGGCGGCGGGCGCCATCGCCGGGCACCCCCTGGTCGATCTAAAGGTAGTCGTGACCGACGGCAAGCATCACCATGTCGACTCGAAAGAAATCGCCTTCGTTATGGCCGGGCGCAAGGCACTGCTCGCGGCGGCACGCGACGCCCGGCCCGTCGTCATGGAGCCTATCGTCAACCTCGAGGTGCAGGTGCCGCAGGGCGCAGTCGGCGGTGTTACCGGAGATCTCGCCGGACGGCGCGGCCGCGTGCTGGGCACACGAGCGTTGCCGCTGGGCCGCATCGTGGTGACGGCACAGGCGCCGCTGGCCGAACTCGACGACTATCCGGAACGCCTCAAGGCCCTGACCGGCGGCAACGCGACCTACACGCTTGAACTCGCTGAGTATGAACCCGTTCCGGAATCGATCCAGCAGGAACTCTGCCGCGCGTTTAAACGGGGCGGCGAAGAGGACTGAGGGCATCAGATGAGATCATGCACATGCGCCCAACGGAAGGACTTCAGAC
>JAHEJD010000102.1 GCA_024639005.1 Chromatiaceae bacterium
ATAACGCTCGGAATCGCGAGTTCAGGGAGCGCCAGTACCGAGATGGCCAGGGTGATGCCCAGCGCGCTATTCTGCATGCCGCACTCCATTGCCAGTGCTATGCGTCCGGATACCGGCAGCCGAACCGCTGCTCCCAGGACGCCACCGGTCATCATCGTCAGCAGATTGAGCAACAGACAGGCGGCGCCGATGGCGGCAAAGTGATCTGTCACCGCGTCCCATTGATCGACAAAGGTGTGCAACACGATCAGCACGAAGGTCCCTGTGGCCAGAAGATGGACGCGACGCCGCATCGATGCCGTTACAAGGTCACGCTCGCGCAACGTCAGCCCGATGACGACAGGCATTACGGTGATCAGGAGCAGCCCGCCGCCGACCTGTGCAACAGGCAGCCGGACCTGCGTGGAGTCACCGAGAAAATGGCCCAGCGAGGCGCCGACGATCAACGGCACCGAGACGAAAGACAGCAGGCTGGTCAACGCCGTCAGGCTGATCGAGAGCGCCGTGTCGCCGCCCGCCAGTCGCGTCACCATGCCGGCCGTGACGCCGCCCGGGCAGGCGGCCAGGATCATCAGACCTACCGCCAGTTCGGCACCCAGACCCAGGGTCGCCACGATCGCGAGCGCGGTCAACGGCAACAGAACGACCTGCGCCAGAAGCCCCAGGCCGATGACGCCCGGCCGCTTGAGCACAAGGCGAAAATCCTCGAGCCTCAGCCCTAGCCCGAGGCTGAACATAATGAAGGCGAGCCCGAGAGGCAGCATCAGCCGGGTCACTGCGGCGTCACCACAGCAGGTCGGCCGTCAGAAACACCGCCAGTAGGACCTGGGCCTGTGCGGTGCGCACGAGCTGGGCATTCATCGCGCTACCGACCGGCATCTGCATGAACCGCCAGACCAGCCAGAGCGAGAACGGTAGGGCCAGCCAGACCAGACCAGAGGCCGTCAGACGCGGGGTCAGTGCCAGTATCGCGAACGGCACCAGGCACAGACCGGCGTAGACCCATCTGGCCCTGGCAACGCCCAGTACTGCCGCCAGCGTGACCCGCCCGGCCCGCCGGTCGGCGTCGAGGTCGCGCACATTGTTGACCAGCAACACCGCAGCCGCCTGGGCGCCCAAGGCGCAACCCAGGGCTATCCCGGCGATCGTGACGGTGCCGCTCTGCAGATAGTGGCTGCCGGTGACCGCGACCAGCCCAAAAAACACCAGCACCACCAATTCGCCCCAAGGCGTATGCGACAAGGGGCGGGGCCCGCTGGAATAAGCCCATCCGGCGAACAGCGAGCCGATCCCGATGAGCAGTATCGCCAGGCCGCTGATCGCCACGAGAAAGGCGCCACTGATCAGCGCCAGACCAAAGGCCAACAGCGCCGCACGTCGCACCTGGTGCGAGGTCGCCAGACCGGCGGCGGTGACCCGCAGCGGACCCAGCCGCTCCGGCCCGTCATTGCCCCGCTGCGCATCGCCGACATCGTTAAAGAGATTGGTTCCGACCTGGATGGCCAGGGCGGCCACAATCGCCACGAGCATCGGCAGCCAACGCACTGGCGCGCCCTCGGACCACGCCAGCACACTGCCCAACATCACCGGCACGAGCGCCATCGTCAGTGTGCGCGGCCGGGCCGCGGCCCACCACAGCTGCCAGCTGCTGTGCGACTGCTCTTGCACCGTCAGGGCCGGCCATCCGGGCAAAGGTCTGCGGGAGTTACGGTTGATTCGATATTGCGGGTTCCCACCATCTGTGCCAATTCTCACGCGATGCAGCCTCAGTCTATCCTGGCCCAGGGCGATCCAGCATCCCTGTCAAGAACCTGCGCCGCAGGCGTCACATCCCCAGCAATTTCGGAGACCCAAGGCAATCAGAACTGCGGCTCACTTCGCGGCCCGTGACTGTCGTGATACAGCCGCGATGGCTGGGTGCTATCATGAGACCGCCAGCGTTGCCTGGCGGCGGATAAGCGCATTCCAGGAACGCCCGCTCCGGCCATCGGATACCAAGAACCCCGTGCCCGCACCATGCCTTTCATCGTTCCAGCGCGTAATGCTGCCGACTGTTGCTCGATTTCCGAGTCCCGAGATGATCGATGACCGCCCCCAGACAGGACAGCGCCGAGCCATCCGAGTACTGAACGCGGTGCCGTTATTGTTGGCCGGCGTGCTGGCGCTGCTGGCGCTGATCCACGGCATCGGCGAAGTGGCCCTGACGGAGCCCGACGAAGGTCGTAACGCCGAGGTGGCGCGCGAGATGGTGGTGCGTGGCGACTTCATCACTCCGCATTTGAATGGGCTGCCCTACCTCGACAAGCCGGTGCTGTTTTTTGCCGTAGCCGGGGCCGCCATCGGCACACTCGGAGCGACCGAGTTCGCGGCGCGTCTGCCGTCGTTGCTGTTTACCTTGGCCACGGTTCTGGTGGTGTTCTTGTACACGCGCCGGCGCTTCAATCGCGACACCGCCTTGCTGGCCGGGCTGGTGCTGATTACCTCGCCTCTGGTGGTGGCCTTCTCGCGTTTTGTGATCTTCGACGCCACGATGATGTTCTGGGTCACTGCGGCGGTAGTGAGCTTCCATCTGGGTTGGCAGGCTGACGGTCGGCGTTGGGGGATGCTTGGGTGGTGCGCGGCCGGCCTTGCGGTCTTGACCAAGGGCCCGGTCGGCCTCGTGCTGCCGCTGTTGATCGCCCTTGCCGAGGGGTTCCTGTGCGGTTATCCACGGCGGCGCCTGTTTCAGCCGCTGGGCATGCTGTTGTTCGTGCTTATCACCCTGCCGTGGTTTCTCGCCGTCACGGCAAATCTGCCGGAGTTTCCTCATTATGCCTTCGTGCGCGAGACCTTCGAGCGCGTGGCAACCGACAAGCTGAAACGGACCGGACCGGTGTACTACATCCTGGTTTTCCTGGTCGTCGGCAGCCTGCCCTGGTTCGCCGCGCTGATCGCCGCCTGGCGCCACTACCCGCAGATCTGGCGCGAGCGCATGCTCGCAGCGCGCAACGAGGCATTCCTGTTGGCGTGGATACTCGTGCCGTTGGTGTTCTTCACCCTGTCGCAGTCCAAGCGGCCCGGATACATCCTGCCCGCACTGCCGGCCGTGGCCATTCTGGGTGCGCATTTCATGCAGCGCTCGCCACGCCTGTCGCGCTATGTGGCGTGGACTGCCGCCGGCCTGGAGGCGCTACTGGGTAGCGTGTTGATCTTGGGTGGCGAACGCATTGCGGAACTGGTTGATGGTGAGCTGATCTCGCAAGCACTGCTGGCCGATGGAACACCGCTCGGTGGTTTGTTGCTGGCGGTGAGTCTGTTAACCGCTATTGGCTCGCGCTGGCGCTCGACGGCGACCGCCGGCGCGGCGCTGCTGTTGCCGACGATCATGCTGGGCGGGAGCGGGATCATATTTCAGGTCGGCGAGCATCGCTCGGCGCGCGACCTGACCCGGGCCATACAGGCAGCGATCAGCGCCCCGGTACGCGTCGTTTCGATCGAGTACTTTCCAATCTCGATGCCCTATTACCTGCAACAGCCGCTGTTGGTCGCCACCGATCGCGGTGCGATTATGCGCAGCAACTACATCACCGATTATTTTGACAAATTGTCGGCGATGCCCGGTACGACACTGCGCCCGGCAGCCTGGTGGCGCGAGGCCCTGGCTCAGTGCACTGAGCCCAGCGTATTCGTGGCGCTCTCCGAGGACAGCGAGTATCGCCAGGTACTGGAACAGCAGTTGGACCTGATCTCGGACACGGGCCGCTATGCCGCCTATGGTCCGTGCACGCCGCGGAGCTCCTAGGCCATGTGCGGCATCTTTGGCGCCGCGAACCCGGCCGGTGCGGTGATCCGCGAGCCAGGCGTCGTGCTGGCGATGGGAGACCTGATCGTCCATCGCGGCCCGGATCACGACGGCTGGTTTCAAGGCGACAGTGTCATCCTGGGTTCGCGGCGGCTCTCGATCATCGACCTCAGCAGCCAGGCCAACCAGCCCTTTGCGAGCCCGGACGGCCTGGTGCAAATCGTCTGCAACGGCGAGATCTACAATGCGGACGAGATCCGTGGGCGCTACAGCGCCCAGGGCTATGCATTTCGTTCCGATCACAATGACGTGGAGTCGATACTGCCGCTCTACCTGGAGCACGGTGCGGCAGCGATCGGCAGGCTCGAAGGCATGTTTGGTCTGGCGATCTGGGATCAGCGCAATCAAACCCTGCTGCTCGCGCGCGACCGCGCCGGCGAGAAATCCCTTTTCTACGCAATGCAGGATAGCGAGCTGCGCTTCGCCTCTGAGATCCAGCCCTTGCTGGCGGCGCAGCGCAGCGCCCCAGTACTGTCCCGCGCTGGCCTGTCGGACTATCTGACCCTGGGCTATTGCCTGGCACCGAACACCATGTTCGAGGGCATTCACAAACTGCCCGCGGCGCATCTGCTGGTTGCCGATCGCGCTGGCCTGCACCTGCGGCGCTACTGGGATCCGGCGGAGCATGCCGCACAACCGCTGCAGACCAACGCAGGGGAGATTCAGCATACTGTGTCGCGTGCGGTCGAACGGCAGCTCGTCGCCGACGTGCCGTTGGGAGTCTTTACCTCCGGTGGTCTGGATTCATCGCTGATCGCCGCCGAGACGGTGCGTCACCTGAGTTCGACATCGGTAAATACCTATGCCGTCGGTTTCAACGCCGCCTCATACGATGAATCGGACTGGGCGGCCAAGGTTGCCCGTCATTTGGGTACGCGCCACCATACCGTCCAGGCCAGCCCGAAGGAGCTGCATCGGGCGCTGGATACCATCGTCGCACGGGTCGCCGAGCCGATGTCCGATCCGGCGGTACTGCCGACCCTGTTGCTGGCCGAAGCGGCCTCCGCGGATGTGCGGGTGGTGCTCTCAGGCGAGGGTGCGGACGAGATCTTTGGTGGTTATCCGACCTATCTGGGTCACCGCTGGGCCGAGCGGTTCAGACACCTGCCTGCGCCGCTCCGGCATGCCTTTGGCGCCGCCGTTTGCCGTCTTCCGGTGACCCGGCGCAAGGTGTCGCTGGCCTTCCTTGCGCGGCGCTTCGTCGAGGAGGCGGAGCTCGCTCCATTGCAGCGCCACGTGGCTTGGTTCGGTTTGCTCGGTCCGCATGCGGCAGAGACGGCAGACGGCTATCTGCCGCCGGTCGTCGAGCCGTTCTGGAACGGCATCGAGGGCGCTGTGCCGCCGGTCAAGCGTGCGATGGTATTCGATCTGCAGACCTATCTGGCCGAAAATCTGCTGATCAAGCTGGATCGCGCGACCATGTTGAACTCCATCGAGGCGCGCGCCCCCTTCCTCGATCGACAGGTGTTGGAGTTGGGTCTGCGGCAACCAGTCGATGGTACCGTCGGCTCAGTGTCGACCAAGATCGCGCTCAAGCAAGCTGCCGATGGATTATTACCCAAGGAGGTCATTTATCGGCGCAAGCGTGGCCTTTCGGTACCGGTCGCCGACTGGATACTCGGCGACCTCAGCGCCGAGGTCGATGATCTGTTCGACCCCGCCCGTCTGCGGCAACAAGAGATGCTGCGTCCCGAGCCGGTGCTGGCCATGCTAAAGGAACACCGTGCGGGCCTCGCGGATCACGGGCGGCGCTTATGGCCCTTGTATATGCTGCAGCGCTGGTACCGGCAATGGTGTGAAATCTAATCTGCAGTGCCCGCAGGTCCTCTGCCAACAGCCGGGACTGCCCGGCCAGAGGGGAGGCGGGCCTCGTCTCGATATTTTCGCCTTCATTTCAGCGACAGCCTGGGTGCGACGCTTGGAGAGCGCCTCATTGTGGGCTTCGGGATCCTAGCCTGCATCGCTCACCGATTCGGCATAAGAGGTGTTTTTTCTGCCGATGTTGGGCATCGATCGGTCGGAGCAGCAGGGCGATTGGGCAAACAAGCGCCGTTGATAACGTTTTTGGCCTACTTGATGCGATGGCGAGGGACCGTCGAAGGGGTATTTGCGGTTTTTAGGCGGGCAAGACCCTCAGCCCCTGCCGCTGAACGACCCCGCGGAATGATTCGGTAGCGCCGGCTGGCTTAGCCGCGCGGGGTTGCCGGTCCGTTCATGCGCTGCCTTCGCCGCAGCCATCTCCTTGCCCAGTGCACGCTGCAAGCGCTTGTTGCGCGCCAGCCCCAGCACGTAACCGGCGTTGTTGGCCTCACACCAGCCCATTATCACCTCGCGGCAGAATCCGGCGTCACCGCGGATCACAACCCGCGCCTTCGGCCAGCGTGTGCGGATCTGGGCCACGATCCGCGCAAGCTCGTCAAAGCTGCCCGCAGCCGCGCACACAACAGATGCTCACCGCAGAAGATGTAGAGTGGCAGATAACAGTAGCAGCGGTAGTAGCCGTGGAAGAAGCGACCCTCCTGATGACCATGCAGCGGATCATCGGTG
>JAHEJD010000103.1 GCA_024639005.1 Chromatiaceae bacterium
GGCAACGACTGCAGTGAACCCTTAACAAGAGCTGTTGGCGGCATCAACGCTATCCACAAACGGCAAAGAACTGGCCTGCAGAGCCGGACACCAGCAAAAACAACAGCGCCTACTAGAAAGCCTTCGATTGTCGTATGTGAGTCCGCCTCATTGGCTATGACAACGAGGAGATCCCGAAAACCCGTCCTCTTTCCTGGGCATACTCGGCTACGCAGTGCGCCGCGAATTTCGCGATGCCACAACGTCATACCTGCCGGTTCGGCTATTCGATCCAGAATGGTGCGCCGGGTCGCAGGGCTCTGGTCCTCCAACTACCGGGGTCAGCGCCCATGCGACGCCCGAGCGTTGCCAATGCACGCATTGCCTCCGCATCGAACATCTGCTCTGTATCGGGTATCGGGAAATCCTGGGGAATGGCGACATAGCGCATCTCGGCATCGAACTCGTCGCGCTGGTTTATCAATCGGACAAAGGTTTCCGTGTCCTGGATGCTCTGCAGCGTGGACGTGCGCAACAGCGTGTCCAGGCTACGCACCGCGACCGAGGTCCAGCGGGGTCGAACGACCTCGGGAGTTGGTAGGAGTTTTTGGTTGACGATGAACCAGACGCGGATCTTTATCGGGCGCTCGCGATGGACAAAATCCACCAAGGACTGGTCATGTGGCAGGTAGGCCCATCCACGATCGTCCTGGCCGCCCACCACCTGCATGGTTGCACCACCATCGACGTACAGAAAATCGTCAATCAGAATCGGCGGAAAGGCACCGGGGATCGCGGACGACGCTTTCAGCACGTCCACGCTGCGTTCAATTGCGACGTCGACCGGCGAATCCAGCGCCATATCGGCGAGATCCCAGATACGCATCAAGCCGAAGTCCACGTTGGTCGCGGCGACAAGAAGCTGCCGTCCTTCGGCTGCACCCTGTGCAATAGCGTGCATCAACTTCGGGGTGATCGCCGTGCGTATGGTGTCATGAAGCTTCGTGACATCAAACACGGATACGTTTCCGGGCAGGTAGGCAACGATTCCTTGCCGACGGACCCAATCGCGCCCTGGATTCTCGTAGAGCTGGACGATCGCACGGTAGGCGTCCGGAGTACCCAGGAAGGCGAATGGGGCGATCAGTGACCCGGTACTCACCCCACTGACGGCGTCAAAATGCGGCCGCGCCCATTCCGGATCAGTGACTTGCCCCCAACCTTGCAGAAAGCCCGCGCCGAAGGCACCGAAAGCACCGCCACCTGAGAGCACAAGTATGTCGTGACTCTGCGATTGATCGTCATTCGACACAGTCGCACGGCGGTACTCCGCCTCAATGCGCTCGGCACTGCGTGCCGACATTCTCCGCAGTTCGGATTCGTAGTCGTTCAGGTAACCCCGTTGACGTTCCTGCAGCTGCTGTTCGGAGATCATGCGCAGCAGCGGGGCCTGGCAGCCCGAGATCGCAACCAGGCATGTTACTGCCAGCACGCCGGCGGCCAGCTGGCGCAACCGGTGACCGCCTGTGGTGAATAGCCTCGCGATCACGATTATGCAGCGCTCGCTGCCGCTTGGCGCCGCCCGCGGAACAACAGGCTGTAAAGCACAGGGACGAAACCGAGCGTCAATATCGTGCCAACACCGATGCCGCACATGATCACGATCGCCAGTCCGTACCAAAACTCTCCGCCGAACAGCGCCAGGGGCAGCAGGCCGACGATGGTCGTGATCGTCGTCATGATGATGGGGCGTGCCCGGGCAAGGGCGGCCAGCTTGATCGCCTCGTCCACTCCGTGGCCTTCCGCCCTTGCCTGGTCGATGCGATCGATCAATACGATGCCGTTGTTGATGATGATCCCGGCGAGGCTGAACAGCCCCAGCATCGCGGTAAAGTCGAAAAACGCACCAAACACGGCCAGTCCGAAATTTGCCCCGATGATCACGAGCGGGATCGTCAGCAGAATGATCGCCGGGCGCCGAAACGAGTCGAACTGCAGTACCAGCAGCACGAGGATCAGAAACAGTGCATGCGGGGCGTACTGGAACAGCTTGCCGTTCGATTCCTGAGCGTCCTTGATCTCACCTTCGAGATCCAGCGCATACCCGGGTGGTATCTCGATGGCATCGAGTTTTTCGCGCATAGCGGTGTACAACTCGGTTGCCGTCATGGCGCGGTTTATGCCGGCGACCGTCAGCGCTCGCTCCTGGTTGTGCCGGCGGATGCGGCTGGGTTCGACCACACCCTGGAAGTCGGCAATCTGCAGCAGCGGCACGGGCACGCCACGAGTCTTCGACATGACCTCGACGGTGCGCAGCCTGTCGAGACTGGCGCGGTCATGTGGTTGCGCCCGGATGGTGATCGGTATCACCTTGTCTCCTTCCCGGTAGCTGGTGATCTGCCGCCCGTCGAAATTGGCCGACAGGGCGTCTGCGATGTCGGTACTGCTTATACCGGCGCGGCGCGCGCGTTCCTGGTCCACGTTCACACGCAGTTTGAGGACGGAATTCTCCCAATCACTGCGCACCGCCTCCGTGCCCGGAACGCTGTAGAAGGCCTGCTCGACCCGCTCACCGAGGATACGCAGCGTGTTGATGTCGGGACCGCGTGCGCGCAATTCAACGGTACCCAGCGCCGATGGACCGAGGAACAGGATCTCGGCTCGCCCGTTGGCCTCGGGCAGCTGGCGCGCGATAAAGTTTTCAGCACGTCGCATCACCGCCTGAATCTGATCTGCGTCTTTGGTATTCACGACCAGAAACGCCTTGTTGGGTTGCGGATCATTGGGGCTCAGGCCGAGGAAGAATCGCGGCCCGCCTGAACCGACGTAGGTGAGCACATCAGTCACTTCGGGATTGCTGCCCGCGTCTGCCAGAAAGGCCGACAGCCGCCTCGCAGCCGCGATCGTCTGATCGATATGCGACTCTGCCGCGAGATCCAGATAGACCGTGAACTGGTTGCGCTCGGATGGTCCCAGCGAGCGCTGTTTCACGAACTGGAAGACGTAGCCTGCTGCGAAGAGCAGACCGACCATGAGCAGCACGAAAATAACCCGCATGTTCAGCAGTCGGTCGAGCAGTCGATGGTAAAACCGGAAGGCTGCCGAATCGTAACTGGTCGCTTCACCGGCCCCGTCGCCCACACTGCCCGTGGGCAGGAACCAGTAGCAGAAGGCCGGCGTCACCGTGATCGACAGTACCCAGGACGACAGCAGCGCGAGCGCAAGCACCTGCCCGAGAGAACGCAGAAACTCACCGGTCGCATCCTGTACCAGCACCAGCGGCAGAAACGCGAGTACCGTCGTCAGCGAACTGGTCAGCAACGGTATCGCCAGCGTGCGCGATGTGGCGATCGCCGCCTCCAGGCGCTCGACCCCCGCATCGAGACGCTTGCGGATGTCTTCGGCGATAACGACGCCGTTGTCGACCAGCAGGCCGAGCGCGACAATGATCGCGGCGATAGAGATCCGATGCAGTTCGATGCCCCAAAACGACATGCCGATCAGCGTGATCATCATTGTCAACGGCACCAGCGCGCCAACAATCAGCCCGGTCCGCCAGCCGAGAAACAGCATCACCACGACGAGTACGACAGCCATGGTCTGCAATAGATTGTTGGTTGCATTGCTGACCGATGCCTGTACCAGCTCCGGCTGAAAGATAGCCACGTCGAGTTGCATACCTACCGGGAGGCGGGTCTTCAACACGGCCAGGCTTTCTGAAACCTGCTGACCGAGCTCGACCACGTTGGACGATGGCACCATCGAGATGCCGAGCACCACCGCAGACTCACCGTTGTAGTAGGCGGGGCTCTGCAGCGGTTCCACATAGGCGCGGCGGATCGTGGCCAGATCCTGCAGGTAGACAAGGCCGCCGTTGTCGGTCTCTATGGCCACATTACGAATGTCGTCGATACTGCGAAAGTCCCCGGACGGTTCGATAATCACGTTCTGACCCGCGGCATTGATCGCGCCGCCGGGTAGCACGATGTTCTGCGACTGCAGCGCATCGACAACGGCCGAAGGTTGCAGTCCGAACTGGGCCAGGAAATTCGCATCGAAGTCTAACCAGACGCGCTCGCCCTGTATGCCATACAGGTCGACGCGCGCGACCAGCGGCAGTGCGCCCAGCCTGTCGCGGACATCTCGCGCCACTTCGCGCAACTCGGCCATGCTGTAGTCGCGACCGGTAAGGGCCAGCGTCACTACGGCAACCCGTCCATAGTCGTCATTGACGACGGGGTCTTGCGATCCTTCAGGCAGACTCGAGCGCAAATCCTCCATCTTGTTGCGCAGACTCGCCCAGATCGGCGCCATGTCCGAGTAGGCGGCATCGACCTCGGGCACGACGATGGACATCCCGGTGCTGGACACCGACTTGATGTCCTTGATCTCTGGCATCTCTTTGATCTTGTCTTCGATCTGGCGCGTGATGAGCTGTTCCACGCGCTCCGGAGACAGACCGGGGAACTGCGTGACCACCTGGGCACTGCGCAGCGTGACCTCAGGGTCCTCCTGACGCGGTTGGCTGGTGAAAACGAACAGGCCGCCGACGACGGCGGCAACGATGAGCAACAGGGTGAAACGGGCGCGGGTGATCGCGAAGCGGGTCAGTTTATCCATCGCTCAATCCCCGTTCGGGCGACCAGCGTTCGACCTTCATGCCCTCACGGAGCAGCGCAACCCCGGCGCTGACGATATGCTCACCGGCCTCAAGGCCGTCGAACACTTCCAGCATGTTACCGCGCAGATCACCGACGCTCAGATCGCGAAGTGTCAGCCTGCCATCGGGCCCAATGACGAACACCGGCGCTTTGCGCGCCGCGGTTTCGGCCTGCCCGGCAGCGCGCAATGACCCGGCCTCGATCGCCAACGCCGACAGAGGGACCAGGTAGGCGGTCCGCCCATCCAGGTACTGGTCGAAGTTGAAGGTCACGCTGGCGGTCATGCCCGGACGCAGGTCCGCCTCGGTCGGCGAGAGCCGGACCGTGACCGGGAAGGCATTGCCGCTCTGGGTACGGCTGCCTATCTCGCTGATCACGCCACCGACGCCGGCATCGGGCAAGGTGGGAAAGGTCACCTTGACCGCCTGGCCGTAGTCGACATCGCGAATCAGGGTCTCAGGCACCTGCACCTCGACCTCCAGAGCACCGCTGGACTGCAACACGAACGCCTCGCTGCCGGCGCTCACCTCCTGAAACGGTTCGATGGACCGCGACGCAACCGTGCCGGCAAACGGTGCGCCCAGGTCGGTACGCGACAGGTCCCGTTCGCGGGTTGCCAGGTCGGTCTTTGCCGAGCGCAGCTGGCCGCGGGCGGCCGCGTAGTCGGCCGTCGCGGTCTCGAAGTCTGCCCTTGAAATCACCTGCTTCTCCACCAGGCCTTGCGAGCGCTCGTAGACCTGCTGCGTCTCCACGACCTTCGCACGTGCCACGCTGAGCTGTGCGCGCGCATTTTCGACCGCGAGGGCGAATGGCTGTTTATCGAGCCGGGCGAGTACCTGGCCCTTGCTGACGACATCGCCCTGACGCACCAGCACCTCTTCCGCCGAGCCACTGATACCGAAGCTCAGTGGTGTACTGTCGGCGGCCACGACTTTGCCGGAGATACGCCTGGATTGGCCCGTTGCCTGCTCGCCGACCACGAAGTACTTGACCCGGGGTGTCACTTCTTCACGGGGTGGCGGGGCCTCGGAACAGCCCGCAATAAGCAGCGTGGCAAGGACGATCGGCCAGGTTAAGCGCCGGGCAACGTGCGTGGTCATGGCTTGGAGACTCGTTGTGCTGGGTAGTGGGTTGCCAAGTCTACCGGCTCAGGCAATGCCGGAACACTGTCGCACGGCATGGCTGACTGGCGATCGCGCCGCGGCTCGGTACGACTTGGTATATTCGCGGTTCATGTCAAACCTGCGGGAAACTGGCCGTGTTCGGTGAACAACTCCTGATCGGCTCGGCAATGATCGTTGCGACGGTAGTATTCCATGTGGCGAGCCTGGTCTTTCTGGCACGATGGGTCAGGGGACTGGCGGCCGCTGTCGCAGGGCGAGCCCCAGGCAGCGAACAAGGCGACTGGGGGCAGCCCCGGCCTCTGTCCAAACCTTGCTGATCAAAGGGGTCAGCTTCGATTGATCCGTTCCCCTGACGTGACCTGACGGGCGGCAGACGAACGACTCTGCTGAGATTGCGTCTGCTATGCGCTGCCGGTCGGCAGGCACCCAGCGACCGGCCGTTCCTAACCGAAAGCGCCAGTCCGCTAAACCAACCGTTCATGGCATTCTGGGTGCTGAATTGCTCTACCCCGCTATGACCGCAGTTGTTAC
>JAHEJD010000104.1 GCA_024639005.1 Chromatiaceae bacterium
TCACCCAGATACTGAGCATGGGTCGGCGCAACAAGATGACCGGCACCGCCGAGCAGTTCCAGTACATCCTGCGCGACGAATCCATGCACATGAACTTCGGCATCGACGTCATCAACCAGATCAAGGTCGAGAACCCGCACATCTGGACCGATGCCTTCAAGGCCGAGATCGTGGACATGATCCGCGAGGCGGTCGCGCTCGAGACCCAGTACGCCTACGACACCATGCCGCGCGGCATCCTCGGCCTGAATGCGCCGATGTTCGAGGAATACCTGCAGTTCATCGCCAACCGGCGCTGCGCCCAGATCGGCCTGCCCGAGCAATACTCGGGCGCGACCAACCCCTTCCCGTGGATGTCCGAGGTGCTGGACCTGAAGAAAGAGAAAAACTTCTTCGAGACCCGGGTGACCGAATACCAGACCGGCGGTGCGCTGAGCTGGGATTAGCCACCATTACAGTTTGTTCGGCGGTTCCTCCCGCAGCACTCGGGGACCGGTGGCGGCACCGGTCCCCTTTTTTATGTGTAGGAGGCGCCCCCCGGGCCAATAAACCTGCCCGCCCGGTCTAACGCGGCGAGTCGAAGCACTACCTGTACAAACCGGCCACCCAAACACCGACATCACTCCAAGGAAACATTCATATCACTGATATTATTGCCGTTAAGCGACCAGGAAACCGGACACTCAATCGGCCATGACAGCACCAAGATCAACGCTACCCGATCGCGGCGAGCAGGTGTCGCTGATGGACCCGATGCGAATTTCAGAGACCTCGCGTTATCGCGCCGATCTCATCGACTTGGCCTTCGGACTGGCTGCGCACACTGCGGGATTCCGGCGTAGCCTCCCCGAAGGCATCCTGGTGGCCCTAGCCGACCTAGTCCGGGCGATGAACTGCTACTACAGCAACCTCATCGAGGGCCATGACACGCACCCGGTCGATATCGAGCGCGCACTCAACGGGGACTACAGCGCCAATACAGAGCAACGGAACCTGCAGTTGGAGGCCAAGGCGCACATCAGCGTCCAAACGTGGATCGACCGCGGGGGGCTCCGCGACCGCGCGACGACATCAGACGGTATCTGTGAGATCCACAGTCGCTTTGCCGCCCTGTTGCCGGAAGAACTGCTCTGGGCAGAAGACCCGGATACGGGCGAGCGGATGCAGATCATCGCGGGCGCCCTTCGACAACGCGACGTCAAGGTCAGCAGGCACCTACCGGTAAGCCCGGGCGCGGTACCGCGTTTTCTCCGACAGTTCGAAAAGGCCTACCTCAGGCTCGGCACCACCGAGGCCATCATCGCGGCCGCAGCAGCCCACCACCGCCTGCTGTGGATACACCCGTTTCTGGACGGCAACGGTCGTGTTGCTCGCCTGATGTCCCACGCGATGCTTCTCGACACGCTCGACACCGGCGGGATCTGGTCCATCGCCCGAGGGCTCGCCAGAAATGTCAGCACCTACAAGCGTCACTTGGCAGAATGTGACCTGCCGCGTCGAAATGACCTCGACGGTCGCGGCAGCCTCAGCGAAGAGGCCGTTGCGGCCTTCTCCTACTTCTTTCTAGAGACCTGTCTCGACCAGGTGAAATTCATGGAGGAACTTGTGCGACCGGAACGATTCCGAGACCGCGTCCTGCGATGGGTCACAGAGGAGATCGATGCCGACGCATTGCCAAAAAAGTCGGGGCGGATTCTCGAGGCGATCCTGTATCGCGGCGAATTGCGCCGCGGGGATGTACCGGCATTGCTGGACGCAAGCGATCGCCACGCCAGACGGACTGTCGCGGCACTCGTCGAACACGGGGTGGTCACCTCGGCGAGCACGCGTGCGCCGCTGCGCCTGGCGTTCCCGGCAAGACTGGCACCACGCTGGATGCCGGGGCTATTTCCGGAAAGGTCTTTGTGACAAAGCGTTATCGCACCAGAAGGGCCACCGCGCCGTAGAAGCCCCCTCGGGACGACTTTGGCGAAATTGGGGTCGTTAAACCGCCGCGTCACTGTACCGGCGGCGGCCACGCCGCCCGCGCAGACATCCGAACAGGCCCCAGAAATATCCGCCTGGTCAGGCCCTTGGGCGCACTTCCTGAAACACAGCGCCAACTCGTCGCGACCACAAGATGTTGTGGTTCCTAATATTTAAAAGCACAAATTATTGTGTCTTTCGATATCTTTGACTAAGCTTCGCTCATTCGTGCTGATCGATTGACGGGGTCTGCGGATCCGCACCGGCCAACACGCCCGACCAGCCACTTTCAGTGACTACACGTCTTCAGGGGAAAGATTCCATGCGTTGCCATCAGTGCCAAAGTGAGATGCAGCAGACCGACAGCGTCACCGAGGGTGGCGCCTGCCAGACATGGTACCGCTGCCCGGTGTGCGCCGCCGACCAGACGGTCTCGCAGCCCTGCGAAGTGCCGCTGCGCCGGATCGGCACTGCACAGCGCTGGACCTGCACCGCCCCTGTCTCAGACCGTCATTACCGCGGCGCGTTCTGACGCGCGCCGTAGCCGACTTCTCCAGCAGAAGGCATGGGCACCGGGAAAAAGCGGCTTGGATGGCCGCGAGAAGAAAGGCTGTAACCTTGCGCCACCCGTTCGCGGGTGGCCTTTTTATGCCTGATCGCCGCCGCCAAACTCAGGTCTGCCCCGAATCCCGCACATCGCCGCCGCCCCGCTGTTCATTTTTTCGACGGTCTGCCGCTGAAGAACATGGAGGAGACGGAAGCTCGCCAGACATGAACACACTGCCAATGCGACCATCCGAGACCCAGCAAACCGCTATCGTGGTGCCATATGCCCAGCGCATCGCAGCGCCGATCGGCCTGGCCATCGCCGCGCTGGCGTTGCTACTGCTTTGTGCCGCAGAACCCGCCCTGGCCAACAAGTTCGAGACCATCGGCGGCGGCTTCTCGGGATCTTCTGGCTCCAAACGCGATTGGCTGACCCGGTTCTTCGCCATCAGCGGCGGGTTAAGCCTGTTCCTCGCCGTACTCGCGATCGTCACGCCGCATACGCATGCGGCGTTCCTCAATTACGGCAACTGGAAACAGTCGGCGGCGGTGCTGTGCACCCTGGCCGGCGTCTTCTTTATGATGGCGGTCCTGATCTGACCCCAGACAAAGTCTGACCCGAATGGCACTTGGTTAGCGCATCCCTGATGAATGTGGGGGCGCTCCGGGGGGTTCGAGCCGAGGGCGTCTGCAGCAAGGATGCTGCAGTCGAGCCTCCAGAGAGGGATCCACGGCGTCCCTCGGATCGAATCTGCCGGGGCGCAAGCGCTTAGCCAAGTACCGTTCGCGTCTGACCCCACAAAGGCGATATGGATTCCCAAGATCCAGACCGGTAAAATTTGTAGATGGCGTGTCTTTGCGCCTTCGACACCGGGGACGGCATGCAGATCGAACACCTACGGGCCCATTTCGCCGGGATCATCGAGGGCCTCGGGGAAGACCTCGATCGTGAGGGCCTGATCAAGACGCCGGAACGCGCCGCCAAGGCAATGGCCTTTCTGTGCCGCGGCTACAATCAGGATCTCCACTCGGTGGTCAATGACGCGGTGTTCGCCTCGGACAACGACGACATGGTCATCGTCAAGGATATCGAGCTGTACTCGCTGTGCGAGCACCATGTGCTGCCATTCATCGGGCGCGCGCATGTCGCCTATCTGCCCCGCGGCAAGGTGATCGGCCTGTCCAAGATCGCGCGTATCGTCGACATGTTCGCAAGGCGGCTGCAGATCCAGGAAAACCTCACGGTGCAGATCGCCGATGCGATCAGCGCAGTGATAAAACCGGCCGGAGTCGCGGTCACCATCGAGGCCGAGCACCTGTGCATGAAGATGCGCGGCGTCGAGAAACAGAACTCGACCATGAAGACCTCGGTGATGCTCGGCACCTTCCGCGAATCGCAGGCCACCCGAATGGAGTACCTGCAGCTGATCGCCGATTGAGCGCTGTGCTCGACAGCAGCCTGGTCGCCCACCTGCACGCCCGCACCCAAGCGGTGCTACACCAGGCGGCGCCGCTGTGCGCCCGGCACGCTACCGTGCTCCCCGACCCGCTCATCCGCTGCGACCTGCGCGGCCAGGCCGCCGGGCAGGCCGAGTGGCGTAATGGCCAGCGGCCGGTGCTGCGCTTCAACCTGGACATCGCCCGGCGCTATCCGATCGATTTTCTCGCCGCGACCGTCCCGCACGAGGTCGCCCACTTGATCACGGCGGCCTGCCACGGCCGCACGCGTCCGCACGGCCCCGAGTGGCGTGCGGTAATGGCCTATCTCGGGATCCCCAACCCGAGCCGCTGCCACAACTACCGCATCGACGAGCGGCGGGTCTCCCGGCAGCGCCGATGGCCCTATGCCTGCGACTGCGGCCGCCACGAACTGAGCACCACACGCCACAAGCGGGCTCAGGCCGGCAAGACCCGCTACCAGTGCCGCCGGTGTGGTGGCGCTCTCCGGCCGTTGAAGTCCCCAGGCTAGACAGTGACATTTGCAGGCTAGATCCGCGCCGAAGTCTCAATAACGCTTTGCCAGCCAGCCATTGACGGCATCCCACAGCTCGGTCTCCTCGCCATCGAAGAAATGATCCGCTCCGGCGACAACCTGCTGCGAATAGTCACCGCCCGCCTTGCGCGCCTGTGCCGCGCGTTCGTCGGCGCTGTCCGATACCTCGGGGAGATCCTCGCCGCCATAGAGATCGAGCGTGGGCACCGCCAGCGCCGGCAGCTGTGCCAGGGTATCCATTGGACCACCGGCGATCCCGCCCGACATACCAACCGCGACGAGACCTTCGACCGGCTGCGGCTCCCGACTCAGGTAGTAGACCGCCATGGACGAGCCCTGGCTGTGCCCGATCAGCACAATGGTGCTGAAGCCCTTGTCGCGCAGATAACGGATCGCCGCGTCGATCCGCCCCGGCACCCAGTCGTAGATATCGGCATAGGCCGCGTGCTCGGCCTCGTTGGGCAGCACCGGCATCTGAATGGAAAGGGTGTGCCAGCCGGCCTCGGTCAGCCCGACGCGCAGTGGTTGCACCACCGTGGGCCAGTTCGGATGCACCCCGGCACCGTGCATGACGATCGCCGCCCTGCGCGCCTCTCCCGCCGTGCTCTCCGTCTCGAGGGCCAGAAACTCGGTCCTGCCGTCGTTTAGATAGACCGCCTCGCCATCGAGCAGGGCATCGACGATCTGTTCCGCCCAACGCTTTTCCTTGCCGAGGTCGCTGGCCGCGACGGCGCCGAACAACGACAGGACAATGGCAAGGATGAGCAGCTTCAGAATACGCATGGGTAGCCTCCAAATGGCGCGGGGTTTCAGGGCGGCGCGCGAATGCGTCGGGCCCGGTATCATCGGCCAAGTCCTCGTCCAACGCCAGGTCATGTCCAGACTCCTCCTCTACGACATCATCGAATCGCCCGCGCATCCCGATTTAACGGACCTCAGCGAGGTGCTCGGTCTCGAGCGCCTCGCCTTCACTACCCAGCGCAAGGCGCTGAGCAGCCTGAAGCGCCGCCCGCCCGCGCTGCTCGTTGCCGACTTCTTCTATGGCTACGGCAACAACTATGCCGGGGCCAACGTCAGCAATCTGGATGTGTTGCTGCACAGCATGCAGCGCTTTGCACCTGAGGCACGCATTGTCGTGCTGGCCGACCGCGCCGAACTGCCGCACGTGCCCAAGCTGGCGGCGCTGTTTAGTTTGGATGCCGTGGTCGCGTTGCCGGCGACGGCCGCGCAGCTAGAGTCTGCGTTGACCTGAGTCTTTCCTCAAGACCCCTTTGCTGTGTGCCGCTAACCCAGGCAGGCAACCTCCCGGTCCGAGAACCCGCACCATGAGCCAAGATATCAATCGCCTGCTGATGGCGCTGGAGCGCAGCATGCGCGAGATCAACCGGGAGGTCATCAACCCGGAGATCCCGGCGTTGACCATCGATGACCTTCGGCCCGTGTTGCACCTGGTCGCCAAGGCAAGGGCAAGTTACCTGAAGGCGCTGCTCGACCTGGGCGCACGCGTCGACGACGCCCAGGCCGCCGATGGCGAATTGGATGAGCTCGCCAAACTACGCCGCGCGTACGAGGAGCTGGCCAGCGCGGCCAAGGCCTTGGAGACGGCGATTCAACGCGGCTATCTCGATATCCAGGTCGACGGGGGCTGAGCGTCGTCGCCGAGACGGCCCGGTCCGGTGCGGG
>JAHEJD010000105.1 GCA_024639005.1 Chromatiaceae bacterium
TACGGCGGTCGGATCATCTACCAGCAGCTCGGTCCGGAGCCGCTGGACGCCTATCGGCAATACCTCGAGGAGCGTCAGGCCGACGGTGACTTCATCATCCACGAGACGGCATTGGCAGACGAATTCTGGCGCTATTTCACCAATGACTCGATGCACGTGTTCTACGAGGCAGGCAGTACAGAGGAGGCAGAGGCATTTCAGACACCGTTCTGGGAGCACGCGGCCACTGGGGAGGGGACGGGTGTGCTGTGAAAGGCGCTGCCGGCGAAGCGGCATCTGCAGTCGGAGACGCGACGGCGAATACTGCGGAAAAGGCCTGGGATACGACGAAGGAAGGGGCCGGCGAGGCCTGGGACGCGACCAAGGAGGGGGCGGACAAGGCGTGGGAAGCGACCAAGGAAGGCGCGTCCGAGGTCTACGAAGAGGCCAAAAAGTCCGTTCAGTGAACCAGGTTGGGAAGGCACGACACGTACCTTCCTTCGGGCAGGCGGATTCTATCGTCAGAAAGTTGGGACAACGAGAAGTCTGGGGACTGCCGGGGTTGCCAACCTGACCTCCACAGGGGCCGTTTAGCCGGAGAAGCCGTTGAAGTGATGGAGGCTGGCCTTCCGGAGTCTGCCTGCAGGGGCCGGCTCCAAACGCCTTCAAGTGGCATTGGTTGAAGGCCGTTGTTGTCAACCTTAAGGGAGAAGGCGGGGCCACGTGGTGCGTCAGGTATGAATCGAGAAAGCGAGCACAAGCAAACCATCTTCAAGGCATAGAAGCACCTGCAATGGGTGCGGAGCCAAGGGTCGGATTGCGTCAGTCGAATCACGGCCTTAGCACTGAAGCCGGTTGTACGCAGAGCTTAGTCCGGTCGGTTCCGCTGTGAAGAGCCGCGTGGCGGATAATCCAGGGTGCCACGCAGCGCGTCTTCCTCCTCCTCCTCGAACTCCGGGAACGGCAGCTTGTCGCGCTGCCGCCACTGTTCGACCTCCTGTTCCCTGGCCGTACGCTGATCCGCATCAAGTCCGCTGTCGCGGCTCAGGTAGTTCACCTGCGAGGGGAAAGCGAAACCGCTGCCCGATTCATTCACGATGTCCAGGATACGCAACAGCAGATCTTCCGAGATAGCCCGGAAGCTGCGTTGCGTCTGACAACTCAGATAGACGTATACCTCGATATCGAGAGAATAGGCCCCATAACCAAGGAATCGTGTCCGCATGTCATCGGTTGAGACCTTCGGATGTGCCAGCAGCATCTCCCGGATCTTGGTCAGCACCCAGCGCATCTGATCGGGTGTCGTCTCGTAGCGTAGACCCAGTGTCGTGTGCAGCAGACGCATGTCCCGCTGCCCAAGGTTGTCGATCTTCATCACGGCGAGATCCGCATTGGGGATACTGACCAACGAGCGTTCCAGCGTCCGGATACGGGTAGAACGCAGGCCGATCTCCTCGATGTGGCCGATGTCCTCACCGAGCCGGCACAGGTCGCCGACGCGAAATGGCTTGTCGGCGAACAACGTGAGACCGCCGATCACATTCTCAATCGTCGGTCGCGCAGCCAGTGCTATGGCAATACCTCCCACACCTAGGCCGGCGACGACCGGCGCTACCGCCCAGCCCAGATAGGCACTGGCATCGACGACGACGAAGACGATGACCGCTATCCCGATAATGCGCACCAGAAGTCGGGTCAGATGGGCGTTCGCGCTGCCCGTTGGCCTGCGGGTCGACGCGACCATGGCCGACGCGATCAGCTCGAAGACCGCGTAGACGAAGAAGACCGCGAAGGCGAAGGCGAGTACCAGCGCGCCGCGCTTGATGAAGGCCTCGACTTCGCCACGCAAACCGATCGCGTCATCGACGTAGACGTCCAACGCCCAAGCAAGGAGAATTAGCGTGATCGCAATGGATAGTGTGCCGAAGCGCAAATAGGCCAGGCGTTCTCCAAAACGGCTATCCCAATAGGCGCCGAGCCTGCGGACGCCGCGTACAATGGCTATGCCGACAATCAAATAGCCGATCAGAGCCAGCCATTTCCAGACCGGTCGATCGAAGACCCGGCGCAGGCTCCACGCCGGAAGCATTTCTGCCCAGTGAGCGGGGACCAGGCCGCCCGGATTTTCGAGATAGATATCGAGCAGGCCCTTGTCGGCACTGTCTCGGCGGGGCAGGTGTCTGATTTGGTCGTAAAAGTCATGCAGGCGTTCGACGGTCCGCTGGCTGAACAGATATTGGCCGGCAAGCTCTCCCTCCTTGATGCGGACGATGGCGATCTCGGTTTGCGGAATCGTCCATCGTTTCAGGTCGGCCTCCGTGCTCGGAATCGTGTCTTCGGCCGGCAGATCCAGGCGATCCAGGATCTCTTTTAGCAGCAGGGCCGAAAAGCCACCGACGTCGAAATGCAGCGTCGGTGCGACGTTGCTGAGATCGAAACAATCGATCGCCCGACGGAACGCCTGGGCGACATCGGCGCTACCTGTACCGGAGGTGTAGGCGCGATGCGCGGCGTTCATTTGGGTGATGAAACTCTGCAGCGTGGCCCGCGGACTGGAGCGGTCGGGCGGTGCCAACGGATGCGGGTCGCTCGCCAAGGCCTTGAAAGCAGTCGCGCACAACAACAGGCAGCACAATAGCGATGTGCCAATGTCGAGGAAGCGAGGCCCGCTGTCGGCGGTCGGGACGGTCTGCATAGGGTGCAGGTCTCTCTCAGACTTTGTTTCGGGCTATGTTCTAGCCGTACTCTTCCATTCTCGCCGATCTCGGGCACAAGTTGCACACTCGGATCACGCAGGCCCATCCGGTCTGCATGACTTTCGAAGGTCAAGCTGGCGATGTCAGTCGTAGCGGTCCCTCACGGAGGCTGATTGATGACCCTGGCGGTTTAGAGGATTAGACTGGCCATGCACCCAGTTTTTTTCTTTTGGAGCGGATAACGTACTCGAAGATGAGGGAACTAGATCCCCACGCGCCTCGCTTCCTGGCGAAGGTGCTGGTTCTATCAATGCTGGCGATGCTCCTTGTCGGCTGTGCTGGTCTTTCCCCCGTCGACCTTCCAACCGAGCGTACACCGCCGCCCAGTCAGGCGTGTGTCTGGGATGCCCTGGATGCAGATCACCAGGATGACTGGTTCGTGTTGCTCAACAACGGTCCCGAGGCACTGGCGTGGCGGTTGCGCGCGATCGACACGGCAACCGCAAGCATCGATCTGCAGACGTTTCTTTGGACCTTCGACAGCACGGGGTCGCTGGTACTGGATCGTCTGATCGCAGCAGCCGATCGGGGGGTGCACGTGAAGCTGCTTATCGATGACACCTTCCTTGCCGGACAGGATGCGTCATTGCTGGAACTACATCGCCACCCAAAACATTCAGTACCGTGTCTTCAATCCCTTCAAACGTCGTGCCAGCGGGGGCGCGACGAGATGGGCGCTGAACCTGGCCGAGTTTCATAGGCTCGACCACCGCATGCATAACAAGGCGATGGTCGTCGATAATCGCGTCGCCATTGTCGGTGGGAGAAATCTTGCCGACGAGTACTTCGGGCTGCATGGCGTCGCCAATTTCCGTGATATGGAATTGATAGTCGGTGGCCAGATTGTTCCGCAACTCGCGGAGACTTTCGACGATTATTGGAATGATAACTGGTCCATACCGATCGATCGTCTGTCACACATACGTACATCGCCGGCCGACCTCGCGCGGATACGAAAGGGCATTGATCCGCAGACCCCGGTGTATGCGCCGAAATCTGATTCGCGGCGCCTGCAGTACTGGCGGGAGCTTATTGCTGGTTCCCGTCGCGGTCGTGCAACACTCCTAGCGGATCGACCGCCAGGGGACAATCCCGCACGTCTGGATGAGGCCCCCACTCAGGTTGCAGATGCGGTGGTCGAAATTTTCGAAGGCGCAGGTGACGAGGTAGTGATCGTGTCGGCCTATCTCATTCCGACGCAAAGACTCGAGTCAATTGTCAGGCGGGCCATCAATCGTGGCGTGCGTGTTCGGATCCTCACTAACTCGATTTCATCGAACAACCATGTCATTGCGCATGGCGCCTATCGCAATCACATCCATTCGCTGCTTCGCGAAGGCGCCGAATTGCACGAGGTCAAGAGCGACGCCGACGACCGGCATCTGTACATGCTCTCGCCCGTCGAGACCAAGGCGCTTGCATTGCATGCAAAGGCCCTGATCATTGATGACGACAAGGTCTTTATTGGCAGTGCCAATCTGGATCCGCGGTCGCTGCGCATCAATACCGAGATGGGTCTGTTGGTCGAAAGTCCGGCATTGAACGGCGACATCCGCGACGCGATCAGGCCCGATTTTGACACGGCCAATGCATGGCGGCTGCAATTCGATAAGGAAGGCCGGGTCGTTTGGGTGTCTGACGATGGACGATTAGCTGTACAACCAGCGACCTCATTTATGCAACGAATCGAGGTTCGATAAAGGATGCCCGCTCTCAGCGCATGCGCTTGCAGCGTCCAGAGAGCTTGGGACGACAAGCGGATATTGATACGAGCCTTTTTTTAGATGTAAGGTGAGTAAAATTAATAGACGCAACGATTTGGCGAGGTCGGTCATGCGCTTCCCATCGATTCTGCCGCCTCAGCAGCGAGCGCTGGGCGGCCTCAGTGCCGCCTTGTTCTGTTCGCTCTTTGCCCCTGTGGCTGTCGCGACCGCGGATTCACCGGTAGCTTATCGGTTCGATTTCGCCGGAGAACCTGGCGTACCTACCGAGGCCTGGATGGCGGACCGGGACTTTCGCCTCGAACACGATGCCAAAAAGCCGGACAAGATTCATTTGGCGCAATCCGATGGTGCGCTACACATCAATGTCAACAAGAAATCGTTCGGGATCATCCTCCATGAACAGGATGTGCCCGGCGCCAAACACGTCCACCTGCATTGGGGTGTCTCCGCTTATCCGGAGGGTGCTTCCTACGAACATGGCATCGACAATGAGGCGATCATGGTCTATGTGTTCTTTGGCCATGAAAAAATGTCGAGTGGCTCGCTGTTCATCCCTGACAGCCCGTATTTTATCGGTTTCTTCTTGTGTCCCCCGGGTAGCGACGCCCTGGAACAACCCTATGTCGGCCACCACTATGAGAAGACCGGCCGCTACATCTGTGTAGACCACCCTCCCTCGGGCGAGAAGGTGCTGACGCGGCTCGACCTCGCGGCCGAGTTTCGCAAAAGCTTCGGGCTGGAGGCTGTGCCGATGGTATCCGGCATCAGTATCGAGGTCGATACTACGGACGCAATGAACGACGGTAAGGCAGCGGCTTTCCTGGAGCGCATCGACTTCCTGGAATAGGGGTGCCGTCGAGCGAGAGATTTGTGACCGTTCAACATGCAACGGGAAATACGGACTTTTGCCCGCCGGCGCTCGCCAGCGGTTCGATGATGCGCTAAGCGACTGAGCTGATCCACTGTGTATGCTTGTCGGTCGACGGTAGATTGCGGAGGTTATGACCCATGACGTTGAAGGCTCTAGGGGCCATCTGTGCCGGTGTCGCTCTGTCGGCAGCCGGACTCGCATATGCTGATGAGGTCCCGGCGGCCCCCGAGGACGGAGGACCGCGCAACTGGCAGGTAGCCGTAGGCGGTGGCCTCAATCTGCGCGCACAACCCTCCATAGGTGCCGGGGTACTCGCGACGTATGCCTCGGGCACGTTACTCGACAATCTCGGCTGTCGGCGTGACGAAGGGCGCGTCTGGTGCGACGTGCAGCAGCTTGGCGGTGGACCGCGGGGGTACGTTGCCGCAGAGTTTCTGAAGCCGGCAGTGGCACCGCACGGCGCGGTGGCGACCGGTCCGGACGACTCGGCACTCAGGGCAGGGCAGGGCGAGTTCGATGCGACGGGCCAGATTCCCTGCGCGCACTACGCCGGCCAGCCGACGACCAGCTGTGCGTTCGGCGTCGCGCGTGCCGGCGGTGGATACGCCACGGTCGTCGTCACCCATCCGGACGGGCGCAAGCGGGCCATCTTTTTCCGTGCGGGCGTCGCGGTCGGTGCCGATACCAACGAGGCCGACGGCTATCACGAGTTCCGCGCCCGGAAAGAAAACGATCTGCACTTTATCCGGGTCGGACCCGAGCGCTATGAGATTGTGGATGCGGTGGTGTTGGGGGGCTGAGCCGTCGCATCCA
>JAHEJD010000106.1 GCA_024639005.1 Chromatiaceae bacterium
TGCGAGAGCTGGCGCCTCTGATCACCGCGATCATCGTCGCCGGGCGCACCGGCTCGGCGTACACCGCGCAGATCGGTACCATGCAGGTCACCGAGGAGATAGATGCGCTGCGCAGCATGGGTATCCCGCCGCTGGACCTGTTGGTTCTGCCTAAGCTGCTGGCGCTGGTCGTAGCGCTACCGCTGCTGACAGTGTTCGCCGACATCATGGGCGTGCTGGGAGGGATGGTGATGTCGAGCGTGCAGCTCGACATTGCCTACTCAACCTACCTCGACCGCATCGGCGTCGCGGTCACGGTCGAGTCCTATCTGGTGGGGGTGGGTAAGGCACCGGTGTTCGCCTTGATCATAGCGACCATTGGCTGCTACCAGGGTTTCCAGGTGGCGGGTAGCGCCGAGAGCGTGGGGCGCCGCACCACCGTCAGCGTGGTGCAGTCGATCCTGGCGGTGATCGTCGTCGATGCCGCGTTCTCCGTGGCCTTCAGCCGCCTCGGCATATGAGCCCGACGACGACAGCGGGTACACCCGCCGGGGCGGTGGTGGCGGTGCATGACCTGACGATGCGTTTCGGCCGCAAGCTGGTCCATGGGCATATCGATCTGCAGGTACGTCAGGGTGAGATCCTCGCCATTGTCGGTGGCAGCGGCAGCGGCAAGAGCACGCTGTTGCGCGAGATGGTGCTGCTGCAGCGACCGACGTCGGGGTCGGTGCAGGTGCTCGGCAGGGAGATATCCCAGCTCGGCGAAGCGGAGATCCTGCAAGTGCGGCGGCGCATCGGCGTGCTGTTTCAGAACGGTGCCCTGTTCGGCGGACTCAATGTGCTGGAGAACGTCGGCGCGCCGCTGCGTGAACAAACCGACCTCGGCGATGGCCTGATCGATGAGATCGCCTGCGTCAAGTTGGCGCTGGTCGGCCTCAGTCCCGCAGACGGCCTGCTCTACCCGAACCAGTTGAGCGGCGGTATGCGCAAGCGCGTGGCCCTGGCCCGTGCCATCGCACTGGATCCGGAACTGTTGTTTCTGGATGAGCCGACCTCGGGGCTGGATCCGCTGAGTGCAGACGCATTTGATGAGCTGGTGCTCGAACTGAAGGCGGCACTCGATCCCACCATCGTGGTGGTGACCCACGACATGGACTCGCTGTGGCGTGTCGCCGATCGCGTGGTGCTGCTCGGTGAGGGGAGGTTGCTGGCCGAGGGAGGGGACCATGCACGAGCTAGCGCGCTCGCAGAACCCCGCGGTGGCACGATTCTTTCAAGGCCCGCGGGGGCGTGCGGCACAGGCTTCGTTATGACAGGGAAGACGAATTATGTCCTGGTCAGACTGTTCGTACTGGTGCTTAGCGTCACCTTTGTCGCCGGTGTGCTGTGGCTGGCCGCGGGCGGCTCCGGCCGCATCTACGATGAATATCTGGTCTATATGCGGGAATCGGTGTCCGGCCTGAGCCGCGACAATGCGGTCAAGTATCACGGCGTGGACGTAGGCCGTGTGCACAAGATCAGTCTCGACCCGGCGCGTGCCGAAGAGGTGCGCCTGTTGCTGCAGATCGATCGGGGCACCCCGATACGCGAAGACACCGTTGCCGTGCTGGAGACCCAGGGTATGACCGGTTTGGCCTATATCAATCTCGAGGGCGGCAGCGTCGACTCGCCGCCACTCCGGGTGCGCCCGGGTGAGCGCTACCCGTTGATCGAGAGCCGCCCTTCCATCTGGGGCAGGCTCGATCGCGGGGTCGAGGAGTTGGTCTCCAGTCTGACCGGCGTCTCCAGGCAGTTCGGCGTGTTGCTCAACGAGGACAACCAGCGCCGATTGAGCCGCGCCCTCGATAACCTCGAACAGTTGAGCGCGGCGCTGGCCGGCCGCGTCGATTTCCGACGCGGTCGATGACATGGCCGTTGCGCTGCATCATGCGCGTGCTGTCAGCGCCGAGCTGCCTGCCCTGGTGACACAGATCGGGGCCGCGGCGGCCGCGCTCGAGCGCATGGCCGACGAGCTTGGTGACGCCGGCAAGTCGGTGCGTCAGGTGGTGCAGGCGCGCGACCGCGACTTGCAGCGCTTTACCGGCGAGGCGCTGCCGGAGGCCGCGGTAGCGATCGACGAGTTGCGTCGGGCGGCGCAAAATCTGCGTCGCTTCAGCGAGCAGCTGGAGCGCGACCCGTCGGTGCTGCTGCGCGGTACGGTGCCACGCGCGCTCGGGCCCGGAGAGTGAGGCGATGAGCCTAGCGCGCCCGTGCGCGCCCCTCGCCCACGGTGCGGCCAGAAGGCTGCTGCCGGTACTGATGCTGTCACTTCCGCTCTGCGGCTGTACCTTGCCGCTGATGCAGCCGCCGCCGGAGGAGCCTGTGCGCAGTTATATCCTGGAGTGGCGGGACGATACCGCGCCGCCAGGTCGCGTTGGCACCGGCCCCGTCCTGCTGGTGAGCCCGATCCTTTCGGCATCCGGCTTCGACGGCTCCGACATGGCCTACATGCGCATGCCGCACGAGATCGAGTACTTCGCACGCCACCGCTGGGTGGATGCACCGGCACGCATGCTCGAGCCCCTGCTGGTCGCGGCGGCCGAGCGCAGCGGGTTGTTCCGCAGCGTGGCCGAGACGGGCAGCGGCGTGGACGCCGACCTGCGCCTGGACAGCAAGTTGGTCCACCTGCAGCAGGTGTGCCGCCCGGAGCCCAGCGCGTTGCAGCTGGAACTGCGCGTGACACTGGTCAAGCTGGCGAGTGCTGAGGTGTTGGCCAGTCGCACCCTGAGTGTCAGTGAACCGCTCGCCAAGCGCACCCCGTATGCGGGGGTAGAGGCGGCGAACCGGGCGGTGGCGCGGCTAATGTGGGCGCTGCAGGAATTTCTCGCCGAACAGTTACAGGCGCCGCGCCGCTAGCCCTTCGGAGGGCAATTCCAAACAAGGAAGCAGGGATAGCCGTCAACCGGTCCGGCTAGACTTGCCGCATTGGCCTCACAGCTATCCGTAGCGCGAACCGACCGGAGCGACAATGATAGGTCGAAGCTCGGTTTCATTTTGCCATTGGCCGCTTAGTTATCAATTCGCCACCTACACCACGCCGTTTGTGCCTCCCGCCATTCATCTATTCGCGAGAACTTGGCAGGTCTTTCCATAATGTGCCACTATCATTTGGCAACTGTCACTTCGAGGAAAGTATGGCCACGCCTGAGATCAAGAACGAGGTCCAACTCGGCGCGCAAGGTCGCGTCGTGATCCCGGCGCACCTGCGCAAAGCCATGGATCTGAAACCCGGCGACCGATTGGTTGCTCGTCAGGACGGTGACAGCATCGTGCTGGAAAGACGTGAGAATCTAGTAAAACGCCTGCAGGCCCGATTTGCGAACATACCGAAAGCCATCAGTTTGGCAGACGAGCTCATCACCGAGCGACAGGCGGAAGCGGCACTGGAGAAGGTGGATTGACTTGTGTCCTTGATGCCTCTGCACTGCTTGCGTTGTTCCATGGGGAACGTGGCGCCGAAAAAGTGGAGAGTGCTCTCGAGGGCGCGTTAATAAGCACCGTCAACTGGGCCGAGGTCGTGCAAAAGTCCGTCTCACGCGGCATTGCCGTCGAGGGCATGCGCGACGAACTACTCGGGACCGGCGTCAGTATTGAGGTATTTACCGCGCAACAAGCCGAGATGGCGGGAAGGCTCTGGATAGATGCCCAACGGTTGGGATTGGCTCTCGGTGATCGCGCCTGCCTCGCTCTCGCGCTGGATAAATCGCTGCCAGTCCTGACGGCCAATCGTGCCTGGAAGAAGCTACGGTTGGATCTCGATATAGAGAACATCCGATGATGCCCTCGAATCGCACAATCGATCAACAAGGCATTCGGTATCGGCATCGATAAAGACGTGGTGCGGCGGATCTTGGCCGCGAACTCCTTGACCATGGGTTGTTCTGGAATGCCAATGATCTGGCGCGCAAACTGGAAGGGTTGCGGCGGTATTTCCATGCGTATCGCGTGCACACGTCGCTCGACGGCGGCGCACCATCAGAAATCACTGGCGAGACCATCAGCCGCTGTGCCGACCCCAATCAATTCCAGTGGAAATCTCATTGCCGCGGGCTATACGCGTTGCCCGTAGCCGCTTGAATAACAATTCGTGACACACAGGTGGCCCGAGTTTGTCGATTCCTAGGCGTTTTTTTAGAGACGCGCGGGTTGTCGCGTGTAGCCAGGGTGTTTAAAGTCTGTGTGATAAGGCTCGTAAACCCGTTGCACTGCGATGGCATCAGACAAGCTTCCCGAGAGATCGAGTCGGTCAGACATAGATGCGTTTCTCAAGAAGGCCGCATCTTTACCGGTAACCAAGCGGCCCGGCCAAACCGGACGACTGATCTTCGCGATGGATGCGACGGCGAGTCGCGAGCCGACCTGGGACCACGCCTGCCACACGCAGGCCGAGATGTTTGCCGAAACCGCCGCCCTCGGCGGACTCGAGATCCAACTTTGTTACTACCGCGGCTGGAAGGAGTTCAAGGCCAGTGGCTGGCTCACGGACACGGCCTCGCTTCAAAGTCGTATGGCGGCCGTGCATTGTTTGGGTGGGCACACGCAGATTGGCCGGGTACTGAAGCACGCCACCGCGATGGCAAAGCAGCGACGGATCGATGCGCTGGTGTTTGTCGGCGACTGTTCGGAAGAAAAGATTGATGATCTCGGTCAACTCGCCGGAGCACTCGGTATTCACGGTGTTCCGGCCTTCATGTTCCATGAAGGCGGCGATGCCCGCGCCGGAAAGGCCTTTCGGCAGATTGCCAAATTGACCAAGGGTGCCTACTGCCCGTTCGATGCGGGCAGTGCTCGTCAGCTTCGGGATCTTCTGAGCGCTGTCGCGGTCTATGCGGCCGGTGGGCGCCTCGCCCTCGAGCGCTTCGGCCAGCGTCGCGGGAAAACGGTGCGGCAGCTTAGCCGCCAGATCGACAAGGGCTGATACGCCTTGCGCGCGCTCGTCCTGCTGTTGGTAATGGCAGGCGTATATCTCACCTTGCGCTGGTTCCTACGGCATTCTCAAAGCGCTCAGGTTCGGGCAGGCCTGTCCGTCATCGGGCTCGGACTGATTTTGCTGGCGGCGCTCGGCCGCCTACCCTGGGTATTTGGACTAATTGGCGGTCTCCTGCCGCTGCTGGTTGCAGCGCTCGGCTCACAGCTACAGCGCCAAGACGACCAGCGACAGGGACAGAAATCGGCCGGTGGACAGTCGGTGGTCGAGACCCGATCTCTGCGCATGACCCTCGATCATGAAACCGGCGAGATGGCTGGCCTCGTATTGGCCGGACGCTTCGCTGACCTCACCCTCGATGCGCTGTCACAAGAGCAGCTGTTGGCGTTACTGAACGACTTTGCCGGTGAGGACGACGAATCAGCGGCGCTCCTGCGCGCCTATCTGGACCGCACCTATGGCACCGATTGGCAGGAACCGCCTCGAGGGGATCGAAATACAGAGGGCCTGTTGGGCGAGATGACCCGCCGTGACGCGTACGCGATCCTTGGCCTCGAGGAGGGTGCGAGCAATGAACAGATCATCGCCGCTCACGGTCGGCTGATTCAGCGGCTCCATCCTGACCGTGGCGGTTCGACCTTTCTGGCGACCAAGATCAACCAGGCACGGGACCTGTTGCTGGGCGCATGATACCCCAAGCATCAGCGCCGTTCTCTCATGGGTGTTCGCGGCAACCCCACTCATTTCTTCCTTGGCACGCTGCCGTGAGACGGGCAAAAAAATCCAGCACAACAGATCAACAAGGCATCCGGTGTCGACATCGATAAAGATAAGGTGCGGCGGATCTTGGCCGCGCATTACCGGCCGGGTTCCGGTGACAGGGGCCGTCATGGCTGAGCTTCCTGGGGCACTCGAAGGACAGCCTCTGGCGCATTGACCTGTCTCGGTGTGAATCCGTTAACCTGAAGAGCCACTGGGTGCTCGTGACCATGGATCAGTACACTCGGCACAGCACAGGTTTCGGTCGGTGACTCCAGTCGTGCCCCACATACCCCCCACAAGCGGTTCGCCCCATAGGGTGCCGAGAATGCCGCGCGCCCTTCGACTATTTCTTGAATAAGCCGCAAAAATGTTGCATTGCACAAGAACCGGGTTAAGCTATCGGGCGGGTAGGCGCG
>JAHEJD010000049.1 GCA_024639005.1 Chromatiaceae bacterium
GGCCTGAGAGAGACCTATGCCCTGCTCGATCCAATGCTGTTCGACCGCGAGATTATCTCGAGCCGAGGTTCATTCGGACAACGCAACGGCTTCCTGATCCTGCGCCGTTCCCTGATGCTGGCCTGCGTGCAGGACATCAGCCGACTGTGCCTGGATGGCGATGAACACGCCCCGAGCATCCCTCGGCTGGTCGCAAAGCTGCGTAATCAGCCGCTGCGCGATGAACTCAGGCGCAGTTATTGCGTCTGGGGTGGCGAGCCGGCGCGCACCGAGTCGGATCCTGACATCATCCGCTTACTCGCCGACATAGCACAAAGAGAACAGTCGGCGCGCGGCGACGAGTTTGACCGACACTTCGCGCGGCTGCTGACCAGCTGGGACACGCTCTCGAACGGCCCCGCGCTCGCCAAGTTCCATACCGTTTGCGACCAGGTGTCTGCGCATACCAGAGACCACTCCGGGAAACACAGATACCAGCTTGTCGACATCACCCGCCTCGGTATCGAACTGACAGGCCTGCAGCCAACCATCCAGGCGATGCAGGAGCCGGTAGCCCTGATCGGGTTAATGGTTCACGCAACCAATTTCGCCTGGGACTCGTTGAGTCACCAACTGGCCGATGCAGCGCAGAGCTTCTGGACCAGCACCGATACCCAGGACATGCGCTAGTGGGCCATGCGGGAAGTTCGGTAACCCACAGCCAGTCCACAAGCCGGGTTGGCAAGGCACGCGAGCGCAGGACTGGCCGTCGCCAATTCCAGCGAGCGTAACGCGGTCAACGTGGCTTGTGGGCTGGCCCGGAGGGAGCGTCGCTGATGAGCCAATGTGGCGTTGCACACCTTGAAAAGGGCCTGCCATTCCCTGCGGCGTGCGCCTTACCTTGGCTCATCAGCGGCGCTCTGTGAGTAACCGAACTTCCCGCATGGCCCACTAGTCCAGCCACTCGCTGGACGCAGTCGACGCAATAATCACGCGGCCTCCGATTGCAGCTCAATCTCACCTCAGAGTCAGCCAGATACCCACGACGATCAGCCCCAGACCAGCCAAGCGGACCAGATCCAGCGGCCGCAGGTCCGCCCCGAAGAGACCGAAATGATCAATCAACGCACCGGTGATGAACTGGGCACCGACGACGATGGACAGTGCCGCGACCAGCCCCAGGCGTGGCGCGCTGTAGCCAATGGTGCCGACGATCACAAGCCCCAATGCACCGCCCGTCCAGGCATACCAAGGCAGCTGGCTCAGTGCGGCAAGGTTGTGACCACGCTGCAGCGGCAGCATCAAAGCAATCAGCAGGCCGCCGGTCACATAGGTTAGAAAGACACTCTCGAAGGTACCTATTCTCTTGTCGATCAGACCGACAAACTGCGCCTGGAGACCGACTGCAATTCCGCCGATGGAGGCAATCAGGACCACGCCCTGCTGAACAGACATCGCGTCCCCCTTGCTTGTCGCTGACCTCCCGGTTCGATCATGCCTGCGCTCTGCTAGAGACCGAGTGCCGCTAGACCTGGATGATCCTCTGGCCGGGGGCCTTGATCCCAACGAAACTTGCGCTCGGATTCCAGTATCGGGGTATCGTTGATACTGGCCTCGCGGCGCCGCATCAGGCCGTGCCCATCGAACTCCCATAGCTCGTTGCCATGTGAGCGGTACCAGTTCCCGGAGTCATCGTGCCATTCGTACTTGAACCTTACCGCCATGCGATTTTCGCGGAAGCCCCAGAGTTCCTTTACCAGGCGGTAATCGAGTTCGCGCGCCCACTTTCGCTTGAGAAATATCACGATCTCTTCGCGTCCCTGAATGAACTCGGCACGGTTGCGCCAGCGGCTGTCTTCGGTGTAGGCGAGCGCGACTTTCTCGGGATCGCGCGAGTTCCAGGCGTTCTCCGCCAGGCGGACCTTCCGAGTCGCTGTCTCGATGGTGAACGGTGGCAGGGGTGGACGCTCAGTCATCGTCTGATCTCCGCAGGTCGTTGTGTGCAGCCCGGAGTGTAGTGCCTTTCTGGTACTTGTCTAAGCGCCGATGTAGATGTCACGAGAAAGCAACACGCCGCGACATTAGAGGGCGGCGCCGACCAACCTGCGGGTGTGCCGGGCGATCACCAGCTCTTCGTTGGTCGGGATCACCCAGACCTTCACGCGGCTGTCGGCCCGCGTGAGCAGATCCGCACCGCGCTCGTTGGACTGGGCATCGAACGCCAGCCCCAGCCAGGCCAGGTCGCCGCAGACCCGCGCGCGAATGGCGGCGGCGTGCTCACCGATGCCGCCGGTGAAGACCAGGGCGTCGGCGCCCCCCAGCGCTGCGGTCATCGAACCGATCGCGCGCACCAGCGTATAACAGAACAGGTCGATCGCCTCGGCCGCGGCCGGCGCGTCGCTGTTCAACAGCACCTGCATATCGGAACTGATACCCGATACACCGAGCAGGCCACTATGGTTGTACAGCAGATCGGACAACGCCCGCTCGTTCATCTGCTCCTCGCGCAACAGATGCAGCAGCACACCCGGATCGAGCGTCCCGCAACGGCTGCCCATCAGGAGCCCGTCCAGGGTCGAAAAGCCCATCGACGAGGCGATGCTCTTACCATCGCGGATGGCGCACAGGCTGGCGCCATTACCGAGGTGGGCAACGATCAGACGCTGCGGCAACTGCCCGGCATGATAGCGGGCAACGGCAGCGGTAATGTACTCGTAGGAGAGACCGTGGAAGCCGTAACGCTGCAGGCCTTTGTCGCGGTAACGCGCCGGCAACGGCAGACGGCGCGCCACGGCGGGTTGGATGGCATGGAACGCTGTGTCGAAACACGCCACCTGCGGTAGCTGCGGTGCGGCGTCGGCGACTGCGCGGATCGCCGCCAGATTGTGCGGTTGGTGGTGTGGCGCCAACGGCGACAGCGCATCCAGCTCGTCGAGCAGCGCCGGGGTCACCACCGCAGGCGCGTCACGCTCGCTGCCGCCGTGCACCACGCGATGACCGACACCGCGCAGTGACATGCCGGCGCTGTGTCGCTCGATCCAGTCGATGGCGAACGCGATGGCCTGCTGATGGTTGTCGATATCGTCCAGCTCGGAGCGCTTCGCCACGCCGCCCGGTCCATCCGTCCGACGCCAGGCGCTGAGCAACGGCGCCGCACCGATGTTCGAGATCTGACCGCGCAGGGTCACGGCAAGGTCATCGGCGTCCGTCGGGATGCCGAAGACCGCAAACTTCAGACTGGATGACCCCGCGTTGAGGACCAATAGACCGTCAGTCACCCTCCCCTCCTTGCCGACCGGCTTCAAGCCTGCGAGACCCACGCCGCCGCTGCACCCAACAAACAACGCGGGAGCCCCACTCCGGGGCTCCCGCAAGACGCATCCAGCAAATGGTCAGGAGGTGCTAGCAGCCCGTCGGACCTAACACTGTTTGGCTGCAAATCCCTGGATGGCGATCAACTCCGCTTATCCTCTTCGTCAAATAGCTCGGCTATTCTCCTCAGACGATGATCTGATTTGATTCGCTCCCAGTGATTTTCGCCGCAAACGGTCAAGTCCGACAGGCTGCCAGGTTCAGACATAGTCCTTGTACTTTTCCAGATAACGCACCGGCTGACTCAGCGCGTCACGGCGGAAGGGGTCGCCCAGTTCACGCGTGCACATGATCTCCAGGACACAGGTCTTGCCCTGGTTCATCTGCAGATCCACCGCCCGGTTCAGCGCCTCGCCAACGTCTTCGAGCCGGTCGACCCGGATGCCCTCGGCGCCCATCGCCTGGGCGATCTTCGCCCAGCTCTCGTTCTCGAGTTCGGCGGCAGCAAAGCGACGATTATAGAAGTCGACCTGGTTCTTCTTCTCCGCGCCCCACTGGCGGTTGTGGAACACCACCGCGGTGACCGGGATGTCGTGGCGCACGCAGGTCAGCGTCTCCTGCATACTCATGCCCCAGGCGCCGTCACCGGCGTAGGCGATCGCCGGGCGGTCGGGTGCGGCCACCTTGGCACCGATGATGGTCGGAAAGGCATAGCCGCAGTTGCCCCAGCTCATCGCGGCGAAGAAGCTGCGCGGCCGCTCGAAGCGCAGGTAGCTGTTGGCCACCGAGTTGATGTTGCCGATGTCGGTCGACACCATCACATCGGCCGGCATGGCCTTCTCCAGTTCGCGCAGCACCTGACGCGGGTGCAGGTAGTTGCCAGGCTCCGCCTGCTGCTCGGCGATCATATCCAGGCTGAACGAGTCCTTCTCATGGGTCCATTCGTCCAGCTCCTTCTCCCAGGCCTGTTTCTCCTGTTGCACCTCGGCACCCCGTGCATCGCGGGTCGCGTCGCAGGCCAGATTGCGGTCACGCAGACGCGCGGTCAGCGCCTTGGCGGCCGCACCGGCGTCGCCGCAGATACCGACCGAGATCTTCTTCACCAGCCCCAGCATCTTGTGATCGGCGTCCACCTGGATGATCTTGGCGTTCTTCGGCCAATAGTCCATGCCGTGCTGCGGCAGCGTGCCGAAGGGGCCCAGGCGCGAGCCCAATGCCAGCACCACGTCGGCCTTGGCGATCAGCTTCATTGCGGCCTTCGAACCCTGATAACCGAGCGGGCCGCACCACAGCGGGTGGCTGGCCGGGAAGGAATCGTTGTGCAGATAACTGTTGACCACCGGCGCACCCAGGCGCTCGGCCAGTTCCTTGCACGCGTCCACCGCATCGGCCATGACCACGCCGCCGCCGGAGATGATGACCGGGAACGCGGCCTCGGCCAGCAGGTCTGCGGCATGGTTGAGGCTGTTCTCGCCGCCCGGACCACGCTCGAGGCGCTGCGGTTGGGGGATCTCGATATCGATGTCGCCGTAGAAATAATCGCGCGGGATGTTGAGCTGGGTCGGACCCATCTCGGACATCGCGCGATCGAAGCAGCGCGCGGTGAATTCAGCCATGCGCGCAGGATTGCAGACATGGCCCTGGTACTTGGTGAACTCCTGGAACATCGGCAGTTGATTGGCCTCCTGGAAACCCCCCAGACCAATGCCCATGGTGCCGGCCTCCGGCGTCACCACCACCACGGGACTGTGTGCCCAGTAGGCGGCCGCGACCGCAGTCACACAGTTGCTGATGCCGGGACCATTTTGGCCAATGGTCACGCCGTGACGGCCGCTGACGCGCGCATAACCATCGGCCATGTGCGTGGCACCCTGCTCGTGGACAACGGGGATGAGTCGGATACCCGCCGGGGCAAAGATATCCATCGCGTCCATGAAGGCCGAACCCATGATGCCAAACATGTCGGTCACATCGTTTGCGACCATGGTCTCCACAAAGGCTTCACTCGGGGTCATGCGGGCCATAAACCAATCTCCTCATCTGTAGGCAGCGTCGCACTGACGGCTTCGCTGGTTTTTGCGTTTATTGAGATTATACGTCTCGATTTATATGTCAAGGCGTTTTTTGAAGTTTCTTTAACAACTTTCCAGGAGATTTCATCCCTCTGGATAGCTTATGCGGCCTGACCGCCCGTTGCACCCCGGCGCCATTCACGGCCGCTCGTCGGTAAAGTAGTACCAACGATAAAGAAAGCGCTGGCCGATGCGGCGAAAGGGCGCAAACAGCGGCGACTCGATCGCCGGGGTCAGCACATTCGGAAACGGCAGCGGCGAATCGAAGATCGGCAGTTCCACGGGCGCCGGTCTGCCGGCGATACGCTCGGCCATCCGGCGGCCGGCCTGGGCCGAATACATCACGCCGTTACCACCGTAGCCGAGGGCATAGTAGATACTCTGTTGCGGGTCGGGCTGGCCAATGCGCGGCATCATGTCGTGCGACACGTCCACCCAACCCCACCAGGAATAGTCGATATCGATCCCGGCCAGCGCGGGGAACTTGCGCACCAGGTTGGAGCGCAACAGGGCCTCGTACTTCTGCTGTGGCGCATCGCTGCCGGTGATAGCACTACGGCTGCCGATCTGCACGCGGCCGTCGGGCAACAGACGGTAGTAGTGGCGCAAGACGCGCGTATCGGTCAGCACCTGGTGGGTGCGGAAGTTGGTCGCCTCGCGCTCCTCTAAGGTCAACGGACGGGTCACGATGGAGTTCGACAGGATCGGCATCAGGCGGTTCTTGAGTTTCCTATGCAGGCCCTGTGAGGTATAGCCGCCGGTCGCAACACCCACTGCGCGGGCCTTTACCGCGCCGCCGGGTGTGCGCAGGAAGTGCGCGCCATCGCGGCTCTCCCAGCCCTGTACCGGACTTGCGGTATGCACCTTGACGCCGAGCGAGCGTGCCAGGCGCAGGTAGCCGAAGGCCAGCTTGCCGGCATGGATGCCGATGCCCTCGGGTTCGTGCATCGCACCCGCCGCCTCCTGGTCGCCGACATAGTCGCGCTTGACGGTCTCCGCATCGAGTATGCGTACCTTGTAATCGAATACCGCGTTGCAGACCTCCGCCTCCTTTTGCAGGCGGGCCATGACGCTGGGCTTGTGCGCAATATAAAGATGCCCGCCCGGCTGCGGATCGCAGTCGATCTCGGAGATAAGGCCCTTGAAGGTCTCCATGGCATCACAGATCTCGTGGTGCAGTCGCAACGCCACGTCGCGGCCCCAGCGCTGGATCCACTGCGAGCGCTTGAGACGCCCGGAGGCGCATTGCGCCTGTCCGCCGTTGCGGGTGCTGCAGCCCCAACTCGCACGATTGGCCTCCAAGACGGTCGCCTTTATGCCGTGCTCGCGGGCCAGAAAGATCGCACAGGCCAGGCCGGTGAAGCCGGAGCCGATGATGACCACATCCGCATCCAGATCGCCGCTGACCGGGCCGTCGTCAGGCGGCGGCGTACCGGCGGTGCCGATCCAGTAGGTCGGCGCATATTGCTGACCCTGGCCGGGGGTCGCCTCGACCAGGGGGTCATAGGCGGGGTTATAGGCACTGAAGGCGTCGTTCAACACGTGCTTGGATGCGGTTGCCATGATGCTGGTCCAGTCAAGGGTAACGATAGAGACGGACCGTTCAGACCGGTTTGATCAGCGGGCGGTCCTTGCGAAACGCCTTCTTGGTCGCCACCTTACCGTCACGAAAGGTGAACAGGTCCACCCCGTCCGCCTCGATTCGCATGCCGTCCGCGCGCGTGCCGACCAACGTCCATTGCGACACGCCCAGCCCGTCGGCGGCGAAATGCGCATCGTTGGCCCAGCGTACGTCGGGAAAGGTCTCCCACACCTTCGCGAAGGCGGCGCCAACGGCATCGTGGCCAACGAAACGCGCCCCGTAGGCCTCGGGCCCGGCGGCGGCCTCGAAGACACAGTCTTCGGTCATGCAGGCCAGCACGCCCTGTAGGTCGTGACGGTTGAAGGCATCGAAAAGGTCTTGCAGAAGCCCGGCATCGGACATTGGCACTCTCCTGTGGTAGCCGCCGTATTGGTCAAGTGCGGCACTGTTGAAGCCACATCCGCCCGACAGACGACGCAACGTCCGACGATGGCCGGCGCGGGCCCAGTGAGGAGGACTCTAGTAGTGGGCCGCTGGCCTGAGTAGGACCAGCCGAGGAGATTCACTTGGGCCAAGGGCCCCCGCTGCGCGCGTTCAGGCCCTGTGCACGGGGCGGGCGTCTGGAGCGCTATCGAGCTGTTGCCGGATCAAGGCGGCCAGCGTCGCGATACCGGGTTCGATGCGCGGCGCCTTGATCGACGAGTAGCCGAGGCGGAAGAAGTTTCGCGGGCCGTCAGGGTCGAGGAAATACACGCCACCCGGTTCGAGCAATAGCCCGTGCGCACGTGCCTGCTCGGCAAGTCGGTCTGTGTCCAATGCGGGATCGCCGCGAATCCAGTAGGACGTGCCGCCGAACGTGGGTGTATGAAAGGAGTTGGGTACACGGGCATTCAGCGCCTCGTTCATCAGCTGCCAGCGTTCCTGAAGCACCTTGTTCAGTCGGTGGATGTGCGCATCGTGGTAACCCATTGACAGAAACAGCGCGACAATGCGCTGATTGTTGCTCGGCGGATGGCGCACCATCAGCCGGCGCAGTGCCCTGGCCTCACGGATCAGATCACGCGGTCCGACCATGAAACCGACACGCAGGCCCGGTGCCAACGTCTTGGAGAGTCCCCCGACGTAGATCACGCGATCTTCCCGGTCCAGGCTCTTCAACGCCGGGGTCGGTTCGCCCACGAAGTTGGTCTCGCTCTCGTAATCGTCTTCGATCAACAGAAAGTCGGCCTGCGCCGCGCGTTCGAGCAGCTCGCGGCGGCGCGGCTCGGGCAGGGTAACGGTGGTCGGTACATGATGACTCGGTGTCACATAGGCGATATCGCAGCCGTCCATTGCGCCCCCCGGGATCACCCCATCCTCATCCACCGCCAGGGGCACCAGTGTAGCGCCGCTGAGTTGGAAGATATTGCGCATATCCGGATAACCTGGGTCTTCGATACCGACGCGGCTGTTGCGGTCCAGCAACAGCTCGGCGATCAGGTACAGCGCGTGCTGGGCACCCAGGGTAATCAGGATTTCTTCGCTGTCGGCCCAGACTCCTCGACGCGGCAGCACGCGGTTCTGTATCTGTTCAACCAGCAGGGGATCGTCTGCATCGAAGCGGTCCTGCGCGCAGGACCTCACCTCGGCGACGCTCTGCAGCTCGCGGCAGCACTCGCGCCAGTCTGCGGTCGGAAAGAGTTCCGGATCGGGTTGCCCGTAGATGAACGGATACTTGTATTGTCTCCAGTCCATCGGTTTGTGGATATTGCGCTGATGCGACGGATGCAGCCTCAGGCGACGTTCCCAGTCGACGGAAGTCGCCATACCGCTGCCCTTTCTTGTCGCCAGGCGGCCTTTGAGGATATCCGGATTGACGAAATAGCCGCTGCGCGCGTGGGCACTCAGGTAGCCGTCGTCGACCAGATGTTGATACGACAGCACGACGGTGTTGCGCGCGATGCCGAGCTGTTTTGCCAGTTCCCGCGAAGACGGCAGCGGCCGATCCAACGGGATGCGGCCATCGAGAATCGCATCCACCAGCGCCCGGCGCAGCTGACGCTGCAGACTGACTTCGGAATCGGTGGAGAGCTGAAACAGCTGTCGCCACATCGGTTGTTCAGATTGAAGCGTCATTTTCCGGCCTGGTGCGATGACCTTCACGAAATGAGGCCAGGTCGAAGGGCTGCAATCCGGCCACTGGTCTCATTCGCAACCCTACACTGGCTCTAACCCTGTCCCGGGGCCGGCGTATAGGTTTCGTACTATCCTTGGGTGTACGGACAGCTGCCGCACGTTCAGGGACCAGTATAGCCCGGGGCTGTTCCCCGAGTCTTATGGACAGACGACCTGGCTACACCAGCCACCGGCGGCCTCAACCGGGCCGTAAGGATAAAGGAGAGAACAATGACCTTGAGATCGAAGTCCGGTTTACTTGCATTGGCCCTGCTGCTGGCCATGACCACCGTTGAGGCGAAGACGTTCCGCATGGCGCTGGGAGACGCACAGGGCGGCACCCAGTGGGAGCTGGGGACCAAGTTCGCCGAGCTGTTCAACGCCAAGACCGGCGGCAAGCACAAGATCCGCCTCTACGCCAACGGGCAGCTAGGTAGCGAGCAGGACACCGTCAACGACGCCGCAATCGGCACGCTGGACTTCTCGGTGCTGGCGATCAACAACATCACGCCGTTCTCGCCGTCTGTCGGTGTCCTCACCCTGCCCTATGTGATCCAGAGCCTGGACGACGCGGTCAAGCTGACGCGCGGCGAAGTCGGCAAAGAATTGGTCGAGAACACCATCCGCGACGCCGGCGTGCGCATCGTCGGCTGGGCCTATTCGGGCTTCCGTGTACTCACCAATTCGAAGCGGCCGGTAAAAACCCTGGACGATCTGCAGGGCATGGTCATCCGGGTGCCGAAGAACGAGATCATGATCGCCACCTATCAGGCCTGGGGCGTCAACCCGACTCCGATGGCCTGGGCGGAGACATTCGCGGCATTGCAGCAGGGCGTGGTCGATGGCCAAGATAATCCCTACATCACCAACCACGCGATGAAGTTCTACGAGGTTCAGAAGTACATCACCAACATTCGATACATCTTTTCGCTCGAGCCCTTGATCATCAGCGAGGCGGTATTCCAGGACCAGAAAACGGAGGTGCAGAAGGCCATCCTCGAGGCCGGCCAAGAGGCGACGCTGCACAGCGTGGCCTATATCAACGCCACCGAGGCGAGTATCAAACAGGACCTGGCGGCGAAGGGCATGGAGATCTCCGATCCGGCCAATGACGAAAATGAATGGATAGAGAAAGCGACCACGGCGGTATGGCCGAAGTACTACGACAGCATCGGCGGCAAGGCCAAGCTCGACCAGGTATTGAAACTGCTCGGCCGCTGATCCGATCGCCGGCTGCACGGGCGCAACGGCGGCACTGGGCTCCGCCGTTACGCCATCGACCAGCGAGCGCCTCGCGGACTACACCACATCATCCAACGGTCGGCGACAGCCCCGGCCACCTTCACGAGGTTCAGGACCATGTTTGGCAGAGTCGTCAACGGCCTCCTCAACAACATTGAAAGCTATGTGTGCCGCTTTCTGCTCGCCACCTTTGTGACCCTGCTGTTCGTTCAGATCGTATCGCGCGAGACCATGGGCTATTCCATCCCCTGGGGTGAAGAGGTCGCAACCTATCTGTTCGTCTGGTTTGCGTTCTTCGGCGCCGCCCACGCGGCCAGGATGTCGGCACACAACCGAGTCACGTTCCAGTTCAAGATCATGCCGGTGGTGGTGGCCAAGGCCAGCGAGTTCATCGCGGATATGATCTGGCTGGCCTTCAATCTGTATTTCGTCTACCTGAGCTACGACTTCATCTTCAACCGGATGAACGTCTTCTGGAAATCGCAGACCACCGGCATACCGATGAAGTACATCTATCTCGTGCTGCCCATTGCGTTCGCGCTGATGTCGATCCGGATCATCCAGGTGAACTATCTGAAGCTGGTCAAGGGTGTCGCTATCAGCGACCCCGATAGCCAGGAGCTCGAGAACATCGAAGACCATATGCGCGATCCCAACGAAAAAGATCGCCCCTGATTCGACGGGATCAACTGCATGGAAACAACCATCGTCTGGATACTCTTTGGCGGCTTTCTGGCGCTGCTGCTGATCGGCGCACCGATCACGGTATCGCTCGGCGTGTCGGCACTGGTCGCCTTCCTCTACCTCGAAGAGAATCCCATCAAGCTGGTGCAGATCGCGTTCACCTCGGTCGGCTCATTCCCGCTGATGGCCCTGCCGGCGTTCATTCTCGCCGGCGCACTGATGGAGGCCGCCGGTGTATCGCGCCGCCTGGTCAAGATCGCCGAGGCGATGACCGGTCCAATCACCGGCGGCCTCGGCATGGCCACCGTGATGGCCTGTATATTCTTTGGCGCCATATCCGGCTCCGGGCCGGCCACCACCGCCGCAGTCGGCATGTTGATGATCCCGGCCATGGTCAACCGCGGCTATGATCGCGGCTATGCCTCGGCGATTACCGCGTCGTCCGGCGGCCTCGGCGTAATCATCCCGCCGTCGATCCCGATGGTCATCTTCGGGGTATCCGGTATGGGTATGCGGCCGCCACCCGAGGCCGTCGAGAAGTTCGGCGAATTCCAGAGCCTGTCGATCTCCAAGCTGTTCATTGCGGGATTCCTCCCGGCGTTCCTGATCGCCACTGCGGTGATCATCATGAACTACTACCGCTGCAAGCAGCGCGGTTACATGGGCCTGACGGATAGCTGGTCAGCCGCCGATACCGGCAAGGCCCTGAAGGAGGGATTCTGGTCGGCGTTGGCCCCGCTGATCATTTTGGGGGGTATCTACACAGGATTCTTTACGCCGACCGAGTCGGCGATCGTCGCGATCTTCTATACCCTGGCGATTGGCGTCTTCGTGCACAAGGAACTCGGCCTGAAGGACATCTCGCACTCACTGGAGACCACCACCTGGATCAGCGGTCGGGTGCTACTGATCCTGTTTACCGCGACGGTGTTCGGCCGGCTGCTGGTAGAGAACGACATCCCGCCTATCGTCGCCGAGGCGTTGCTGGACATGACCAACAACATGTACCTGATCTGGGGTCTGATCATCGCCTTCCTGCTGTTCGTCGGGATGTTCATGGAGACCCTGGCGACCATCATGATCCTCACGCCGGTGCTGTTGCCGATCATGTACAACCTCGGGGTCGACCCGGTGCACTTCGGCGTGGTGATGGTGGCTGCCCTGGCGGTCGGCTTCCAGACGCCGCCGCTGGGCGAGAACCTGTTCGTGGCCTCGGGCATCGGCGGCGCCAGCATCGAGGACATCTCGGTCAAGGCGCTCCCATTCGCGATGATGTCGATCATTGCGATTTTCATCATCGCCTACGTACCGGAGATCTCGCTCTGGCTGCCGTCACTCTTGGGATATTGAGCAACAGGAAAAACGCCCATGCTGCCTGCCGTCAAGAAAATACTCTATTGCACCGACCTGTCAGCCAGCGCCGAGTACGCCTGCCGCTATGCGATCTACCTGGCGCGACAGACCGGGGCCGAAATCTATGTGCTGCACGTCGCCGAGATGCCGTCGCCGGACGCGCTGATCACCCTGGAGACCTATATCAAGGATTTCAGCGGACGTGAGGCGTTCATCAAGCAGCGCCTGCGCGAGACCAAGGAACAGCTGACCCAGCGGCTGCGGGACTATATCGCCGCGCTGCCCGAAGACGAAAAACCCGACACAGGCCACATCAAGGCGATCAACGTGCTCGAGGCGCATCCGGTCGACGAGATCCTGGACCAGTCGAAGAGACTCGACTGCGACCTGATCGTAATGGGCACCCACCGCAAGGGCGTGGCCCACACCTTCCTCGGCAGCGTGTCGAAACGCGTGATGAGTAACTCACGGATCCCGGTGCTCGTGGTGCCCCTACCCGCCGGGTGAGCCCAAATCTCCGTCCTTCTATCTCAATTTACGCCTCCGAGGACGGCTGACATCGTCAAATAGCAGTAAATTCAAGACATTTTGTATCTAATATGCTTAGATTAACGCTGGCCGGGCAACCTAAGAGCGGGAATCGAAGCAGTGACCAAAGACGGCGCCACCCAGTCCACCCTGATCCGGGGGTTCCTGATTGCGGAGAAGATCGTCCAGGCCGACCGGCCGCTGTCGAGCGCCTACCTGGCCGAGGCGCTCGACCTGCCCAAGGCCACCGTCCACCGCATCGCCCAGCAGCTCGAGGAGGAGGGCCTGCTGCAGCGCGCACCGGGCGGCAAACGCTTTACCGGCGGCAAGCGGCTGCGCGAACTGGCGATGGCGACCCTGTCCAATGCGGTGATCGGGGCCCCCCGACGCGCCATCCTGCAGGCCCTGTCGGACGAGGTCGGCGAGACCTGCAACCTCACGGTGCTGGACGACAACGAAATCGTGTACCTCGACCGCGTCGAGACCAACTGGCCTTACCGGATTTATCTCCCGGTCGGCTCCCACCTGCCGCTACACTGCACCGCCACCGGCAAGTTGTTCCTCGCCTACATGAAGCCGGCGGCGCGACGTCGCCTTCTCGCCAGCCTTACGCTCAAGCGGCACACCGACCTCACCATCACCGAGGCCGCGCAGCTCGAACGGCAGCTCGACAGGATCACCGACGAGGGCGTCGGCTACGATACCGGCGAGTACCTCGAGGGCATGGTCGCGATCGCAGTACCGGTGATCGGCGAAGATGGCCAGATGTGTTTCGCGATCGCCATTCATGCACCCTCGGCGCGAAAATCGCTCGACGAGCTGCGCCAGTATCTTCCCACCCTGCGCCATGCCGCGGCCCGCATGGCGGCCCTGGAATGCGGCGACCGCGAGGATGCCGCCTGAGCAACCTCGTCAGTACATACCCTCGCTTCGCCAGGCTGCGATGGCGATGGCGACAAGCTACTCCAACGTGGGTGACGACGAGGCGTGACTTCGTTCGAAAGCCGCCAGTCGCCGCGATGCCGGTGAGATTTCCAGGTTGCCTGCGCATCCGCGAATAGTTCATCATGGAGACCTATCCGCTGCTAGCGTTCCTCGGCCTGGTGGCACTCGGCAGCTACGTCCAGACCGTCTCAGGTTTCGCCATTGCGCTGATCATCGCCGGCGGCGCCGCTGCACTGGGTCTGGCGTCTGTCGCCTTCAGCGCTAATGTGATTAGCTTCGTTGCGCTGGCCAACACCGCGGTCGCGGTCCACAGCAGACACAGTCATATCGACCTGAAGATACTTGTCTACGCCTCAGTCGGCGTGTTGATACTCAGCGGCGTCGGTCTGACGCTGCTCAATCACTTGAGCAGCTCTTCCGTAGACCTGCTGGAGATCCTGCTCGGCATCGTCATCCTCGCCAGCGGCGCCATGTTGATGTTCCGCCCACAACCACTGAAGCAGGTCTCGCCCAACTATGCCCATCTGCTTGCTGGCAGTTTCGCTGGCGTGCTCAGCGGCATGTTCGGAACCGGTGGGCCACCGCTGGTCATCCATCTCTACCGACAGCCGCTGGCGTTTCCGGTGATCCGCACGACGTTGCTGGCGATCCTGGGTATCACGCCGATGATCCGCATCATCCTGGAGGCCTTCAACGGCAACCTCACCGACGAGGTACTCGCACTCAGCCTGTACAGTGTGCCGGTATCCGTCATAGCGACTATCTTTGCCCGGCGCTTTCCGCCCCCCTTGTCGGATCTGGCGATGCGCCGAATCGCTTTCGCGTTGCTTTGCCTGTTGGGCCTGTCACTGATCGTCAGCAAGATCTGAAAAATCGCTGTCGTGCACTGCCAACGGCAGAGAGGCTTCAGAGCTTATTGACGTCCCGCGTTTTGCGATCTCGTTTTCCACAATGATGTTGCTCACCTCGCGGATGGTTCGCGCCATCTCCCGCGACAGGTTGAGCAGGAACAATCCAAAGTCCGCGGGGAACTTCTTCCGCAGTTCATAAAACAGACTGCACGAAATCTCCAACAGGTAGGCGTCTTCCGCCGCGACCGCCTTCCCGATGCGGTGGTGAAGCGCGATCATCGCCACGAATCCCATCTCCTCCCCGAAGAGGTGGTCGCGGATGTAGGCAAACTCGTCCCGATAAAATTGGTAGAAGGACAGCGATCCCCGCAGGATCACATAGAACCTGTCACCCTTGTCGCCGGGCTTGTAGACGACCTCGCCCCTCTCCAGTTCCAGCACACGACCGCGGTCGAGCAGATACGTGATCGCGGCCGGGGAGACCGCACCAAACACCGAGGCCCCCTGGAAATACTCCATGCCAAATCGGTCGATCAGACTGGTGCCGCTGACGGTTTGCATAAGTGTTGCGAGATCCGATACCGGTCCGAGCCTCCCGAGAAACAGGCGCTTTCGTTTTCCCCGGACCCACACTAAATATTAGAGGAGGATTCCCGCATCGCCAGGTTAAGTTTATTCTCCCCCTGAGCTATCAGGCCGCACGAAGCGGCCCCGTGACTTTATGGCCCACGTGACAGCATAAGAGGTCAGTGCGAATGCACACTATCGGTCGGATAAGACTGGAGGGATCGCCGCCGCCATGGGGGATCACGTCCATCGATGGCTTCGTCCAGTCGGCGCTGTCCCGGGCGCAGCGCGAGGGCAGCGATCTGCCGGACGAATTCCATGTCACCTTCTGCCCCTGGGGCGAACGCAATACCGCATTCAATAACCTGTCGGAGATCGCGGATGTGTTCGAGCCGCGCTATCGGCTGGTGCATTTCACCAGCTGCGGCAGGCCCTACCTGATCGCGATCCTGACCGGGGCGAATGCGGCGCAGCGGCAGCGCAGGGCCATGCAATACCTGCCCTGGTCCGAGCACTACCACGGCCGACGCGACGACGACGGCGTCACGCTGGACTTCATTGGCGAGGCACAGGACGTCGACGTCGAACCCCCCGAGGCGCTCGAAGAGCGGTCGCTCAGACGTTTGTTCCAGACGGGGGAGATTCAAGACCTTTGACCCGAACGACACTTGGTTAGCGCAACGGTGAGAAATTTGTGGGCGCTCCGGGGGGGTCGATCCGAGGGCGTCTGCAGCAAGGATGCTGCAGTCGAGCCTCCAGGGACGGATCCACGGCGTCCCTCGGATCGAATCCGCCGGGGCGCAAGTCCTCAATTAAGTACCATTCACCTCTGACCCCGACCGCCTGCCTGCAAATCTACCGCCGATGACCGCCGTGCAGCAGCCGCACGATCTCGCCGACCATGTCATTGTCGAGGCCCTGTGAGAAATCGAGTGCCAGGCAGCGGCTGTAATAGGGGCTCAGGTCCAACCCGACGCCGAGACCATAGATCTCCACCTCGCCCTGCAGCTCATGCCGGGCAACCACGTCCTTGAGGTGATTGTCGAGATAGAACGGGTCGTTGGCCAGATTGGTCGCGGTATCCATGGGGCAGCCATCGGAGATCACCAACAGCACGCGTCGCGTCTCCCGGCGCCCGCGCATGCGCGCACAGGCCCAGTCGATGGCCTCGCCGTCGACGCCCTCGCGAAACAGGTCGGGCTTGAGCAGCGCGGCGATCGCCGGCCGTGCCCGTCGCCAACTGGCATCGGCCTCCTTGTAGACCATGTAGGTCAGTTCATTCAGACGCCCGGGGTGCGGCGGTCGCCCCCTTGCCAGCCAGTCACGCTGTGCGCGCCCGCCGTTCCAGGCACCGGTGGTAAAACCCAGGATTTCGCTGCTGACCCCGGCCTGCTGCAACGCGCGTACCAGCACATCGACCAGCACCGCTACTGCCTCGATATGCGCCTTCATCGAGCCGGAACAATCGATCAGAATACTGAACAGCGTATGCGGGATCGGCTGGTAGCGGTCCTTGTAGAAAAGCCGCCGCTGGGTCGGTGAGCTGATCAGCTGTGCCAGCCGCCGGCCGTCGATAATGCCCTCCTCCTCGCCGAAGGCCCAACCGTCGCGCTCGGGGTGCGCGAATAGGGCCGTCAGTCGACGCGCGAGGCGCGGGATGTTGATCCCCTGATCATTCACGCGCCGGTCGAGACGCTCACGCAGCTCACGCAGCAGCGCGGGACGCACCAGGCTGGCCGTGGCGACCTCCCGGTCGTATTGCGTGCTGAACACGCGGTAGCCGGCATCGGCCTCTGCGAACGCCTTGCTGCGGCCCGTTGGCGCCACCGCCATCGCGCCGTCATCACCCTCGTCGAAGTCCAGCAGGAATCGGAGTGCCGCGTTGTCCACGTCTTCTTCATCTTCGTCGGCATCACCGAGCTGCCCGGACCGCGCACCCTCGATCAGCGCGTGCACCTGGCGGGCAATCGACAAAGCGGCGGCTGCGAAGGCGCCCTGGTCCTCGCGGTGCCTTTTCATTGCGGCCAGATCATGTCCGATCAGCGGGGCGATACCGGCGCGCGTCGCCTCGATCAGGTCCTCGGTCTCGACCACCACGCGCCGGGCATTGAGCCGCGCCCAGCAAATCTGCACCAGGGTATAGAGCAGGATACCCAGCGCGCCGTCGGTCAGACCCGCGTGATGGTACTGGTGCGACCAGGATTCGAAGCGATGGACCAGATTGCTCGCCATACCGGGCCTGCCGGCCGGCGCCAGCGATTCCACGCGCAGTTGTTCCAACAGATCGAAGATCAGGCGCTGCACCGGGTCGTCCGGACACAGGGCGCGATGCAGAGCCGCGTCAGAATGCAGCAGGCGCAATGCCATACCATCGGCGGCACCGCGATGATCAGTGAAGTCGTCGCGCTCGGGATCGGTGCGCAAATGCGGCGCATGCAGGGCCAGACGCTGCCGCCCGCGGTACAGGCCGCGCGCCCGCATATGCAGTTCGCGATCACCGGTCAACGCGCGGACCGTGGCGCCACACAGCTCCTCGACCCGCTGTTGCTCACGCGCCTGCTGCTGCGCCGTCCTCATCGCCGTTGCCGCGGGAGGCGTCAGAGGTTCACGGCCCGCGGCGTCCGCGCGCCGGAGCCGTCCAGCTCGCGATCAAAGCAGCGCTGAAAATACTCGGCGATGATGGCGTGCTCGGCCTCGTCGCACTTGTTGAGATAGGACAGCCGGAACGCCTGTAGCGGATCATCGAAGATCTCGCAGTTCTCGGCCCATGTGATCAGGGTTCTGGGGGACATCAGGGTCGACAGATCGCCGGCGGCGAAGCCGTTGCGCGTCAGCTCGGCCAGCGCGACCATGGACTCCAGCAGACGCCGATCTGTGATGCCCGGCACGCGCGCCTGGATGATCGCGATCTCTTCGTCACGCGGCAGGTAATTCAGGGTGGCGACGATGTTCCAGCGGTCGATCTGCGCATGGTTCAACACCTGGGCACCGTGATAGAGGCCGTTGAGGTTGCCCAGACCGACGGTGTTCGCAGTGGCGAAGAGACGGAAATAGGGGTTCGGTCGGATCACCCGGTTCTGGTCGAGCAGCGTAAACTTGCCGTCGCGCTCGAGGATGCGCTGGATCACGAACATCACGTCGGGCCGGCCGGCATCGTACTCGTCGAAGATCAGCGCGACCGGGCGCTGCAGCGACCAGGGTACGATGCCCTCCTGAAACTCAGTGACCTGTTTGCCGTCGCGAATCACAATGGTGTCGCGGCCGACCAGGTCGAGGCGGGAGATATGGCCGTCCAGATTCACGCGCACGCAGGGCCAGTTCAGCCGCGCCGCGACCTGCTCGATATGCGTCGACTTGCCGGTGCCGTGCAGTCCCTGCAGCATCACCCGGCGGTCGCGCATGAACCCGGCCAGGATCGCCAGCGTGACGTCGGTATTGAAGCGGTAGGCCGCATCGACCTCCGGCACATGGTCATCGCGTTCGCTGAACGCCGGCACCTGCAGATCGCTGTCGATACCGAACACCTCGCGCATCGCGACCAGGCGGTCCGGTTTGATTTGCGTAATCTCAGTCATTGGTCGATCACTCCTCCGATAACCGCCGGCCGGACAGTCCCTGTTGGACGTGATCATAATCATAGACAATAATCGAGACGTTTTATATCGACTTTATCAAAAATGATCGACAGATCAACTTAGACCAAGCGTGCTCCTACGCGGCGGCTGGCGACCGCGCCTATCGTGAACTATCCGGGGCACTGCGCGCGCTGCCGCGGCCTGTGCCGGCGTTCGGCAATACCGCGCAACGCCGGCTCATCGAACAGTCGCTCGGCGACAGCGATTGGTGGCAAAGGCGGGTATTCGATGCATTGCTGCAGCAGACCGCGCAGGCCTCCGACATCGAGGAGCGGCTGTTCGCCTGCGATGACGCCGGACAGTTCGTGACCTGACTCGCGGCCGCCTTGGTAGCTAGCCTGGATCACTTCACGATCAAGACCGGACAGGGCGCCGCTGCGCTCATCTTATGGGCCACGCTGCCCATCGCGATCTCGCGCAGCCCCGTCAGACCGCGCGTGCCGACCACCAACAAGTCGACCGGCGTCTCGCTAGTGATCTTCAGCATCGCCTTGACCGGGTCACCCTCGCCGACCGCCCGGTTCACATCATTCAATCCAGCGGCGCGCGCCACGTCCTCCGCCTCCTGCAGGATGGCATCCGCCTGCTCCCTGCCGATACGCCGATAGACCTCGCGTGCCGACTCGACGACACGGCGGTCATAGTCACTGCGGAAGGCGTTGATCTCAACGGAATGAAAAAGGATCAAACCGGCATTGCAGCGCTGCGCCAACTTGGTCGCCATCTGCAATGCCTGCTGCGCGTGATCGGAGCCGTCCAACGCCACCAGAACCTTGTCAAACATGTCCACCTCCGTCAGTTCGCCGTCGACAAGTCGCTGGTCGCGGCCCCGCCGAATCTCGGCCCTTCATCAGATTTCCACCAATCGATCCGCCACGATCTCGGGCAGCTTCAGACGCTGGATCTTGCCGGATGGCCCCTTGGGCAATTCCTCCATGACAAAAATGCGCTTTGGCGACTTGAAGCCACCCAGGCGGCTCTCCGCAAGACGGCTCAACTCCTCGACGCTGCAGGCGGCGCCCGGTTTTAGGGCCACGCAGGCCATCACCTCTTGCCCATAGCGGCTGTCCGGCATACCGAAGCCCGCTGCCTCGAGTACCGCCGGATGCTCGTAGAGCGCCTCGTCGATCTCCCGCGGCGCGATGTTCTCGCCGCCCTTGATGATCAGTTCCTTGATGCGCCCGGTGATAAAGAAGAAGCCGTCTTGGTCCTGCAGCGCGATATCGCCCGTATGCAGCCAGCCATCCGGCTCCAGGGCCGCCGCGGTGGCCTCCGGGTTCTTGTAATAGCCGTGCATGACATTGGCACCACGTATCGTCAGCTCGCCCGGCACGCCGGTCGGACAGCTGTCGCCGTGTTCATTGATCACCTTCGCCTCGTTGCCCACCGCCACGCCGGGCGAGCCGTATTTGGCCGCCGCCGGCGGCATGGGATTGGACAGGATCTGCGCGGCGGTCTCGGTCAGCCCCATGGTCTCGATGATCGGCACGCCGAAACACTGCTCGAAGGCCCGATGTATCTCCGGCGCCAACGGCGCCGATGCGGAGCGCCCGAACCGCAGCTGCGGCAGCCCACCCAATACCGCCCGATCGAAGCCCTCACGCTCGGCATGCTCGAGCAGATAGGCGATCATCGTCGGTACGACGCTGAACCAGGTGCATGCATAACGGGCAATGATCTCCCAGAAATTCGAGGTGCTGAAGCGCTGCGGCATCACCACGCTGCCACCGCTGACCAGAGGGGCCATGACGCTGACCATCTCGGCGTTGATGTGATAGAGCGGCAACACGCAAAGTGCGCGGTCGTCTGGTGTCAGCTGGTGTGCCAGCACGGTGTTGCCGCCACCGGCGATCGCATTGCCGTGGGTCAAGAGCACCCCCTTCGGCCGCCCGGTCGTGCCCGAGGTGTAGATGAGCACAGCATCCGAGGCCTCATCGACCGGCGGCGGCTCGACCGCTGCGGTGTCCGCGTCCGGCCAGGCCGGCCCGTGGTCGACACTGGTGCTGATCGTCCTTACACCGGGGGATAGATCTCCCAACACAGTGGGAAACTTAGCGGCGAGGGCATCGTCGACAAAGAGCAGGCGGCAATCCGAATGCTCGGTCACGTACGATAGTGCCGAACCACCAGACACCGCGTTCAGCGGCACGATCACTCGGCCGCTGTACATCACGCCCAGGAATAACGCGGTAGTCCAGTAGCCATTCGGCATCAGGAAGGCGACCTTGTCACCCTGCCCTACCCCCAGGGCATCGAGGTGCGCCGAAATATCGAGCGCATGTTCCCGGAGGCGCGCATAAGACATCACCGCGTTGGCCTCGGGCGCCAGCAGAAACGGCTTGTCGGGCTGGTCGGCCGCATGACGATCGATCAAGTGCCTCACCGTGTCCATGCGCATCTCCTCAATCCAAGCCTTGCGCGGGCTCGACGCCGTACTTGCGCCAGTAGTCGCCGAAGATCTCGTCCAGCGTCGGCTCGTCCGGCGTGATGGTGCGCGCAATGCGCGTCGTATTGAGATAGTGGCGATAGTTCAGATTGTCCGAGATGTTGTTACCGCCCCAGGTGCCACAGCCCATCGACAGCGAGAACGGCAGGCCGTTGTCGAACGAACCCCCGGTGGCGAAACAGTGCGCCTGATTGACGATCACGCGACACACCGGGAGCATCAGACCGAGGTGCAGCACCCGGTCGTCATCGTGCGAATGTACGCCGACCGAATGGCCCTTGCCCTTTATCTCCAGCACGCTGCGCGCCAGATCAACCGCATGGTCGAAATCCGCGGCACGGAACACCGTCAACACCGGGCTCAGTTTCTCGTCGGAGAACCTGCTGTCGGGGTCGGGTGCATCCTCCTCGACCAGGATGACGCTCACTGGGCGACCGCCACGATCTATAGCCGCGAGATCGAGGATCTCGTCGGCGGACTTGGCCGTCACCCGACCGCTGAGTCTGCCGTCGACCCACATGGCCGAACGCAATCGCTCCTTTTCATCGGCATCGAGCAGGCGTGCGCCGCGTGACTGCAGCGCCGCCAGCATCGGCGCATAGATATCCGCGACAACGATCAGGCTGTTCTCCGACGAACAGCTGGTCGCGTTGTCGAATGTCTTGGATGCAAT
>JAHEJD010000050.1:0-19908 GCA_024639005.1 Chromatiaceae bacterium
GCGGCAATATGATGTGGCGTCCATCGGTGGTCGGCAGATGGACGTCGACCATCTGCAAGGCGGCGAACTTTTCCAGGACCGCTCTCGGTGTCAGCCCCGGTGCCAAGGCGCGAAGTCGTTGCTTCAGGGTGACCTGCAGACAATAGGCATGGAATGCCACAAAGATATGCGCTTCGATACGTGAATCTTTTTGATGATAGATCGGACGTATCGACAGATCACTTTTCAGTTCTTTGAACGCCTGTTCGATTTCGGTCATTTGAATGTAGTGCTGCCACAACTGCGCGGGGTTTTCTGCCACGAGATTCGACCGTAACAAATAACGCCCTTCACGCCGTCGCACCATGCGCAGTTTTTTACGCTGCAGGGAAAAGGTGAACGTGTCTGCGTTCACCGCCTGATCTTTCTCGGGTAGTTGAATGTCGACTAGAAAGTAGGCTCTACCGGCGTCTTTCTTGGCCGAACCCAGCTTGATCAGGAGTTGATCGCGCGTGAGCTTTTGTTGTTGCAGTTCATGTAAACGGTGCCACAGTTTTTTCAGACGTCGCCGACGCATCGCCCGTTCTTTATCGACCCGCCCCGCGCTTTTCGCCAACACGTAGACCTCGCCACCAATAGCCCTGGCGGCGCTTGCTTTTTGGGCATCAGCCATGCTTCAACCTCCGGCACGTACCAGAACTTGCCGACCGTGCAGTCTTCGCTGAGCATGGCGCACCCGCAGCAGATTGAATCCTCGCTGGTGTCGTACACCTCGACACTGTCACCACACTTCGAGCAAGTGACGGTGACGCCGGGCACCGTGCGGTAATCACCATCAAGTTCGGTCTCGTCGACATCCACGGCCACATGGCGCGCATTAGGCGGGCTAATCATCGAGAATCACCTCGTGCTCACCGCACCACTCGGTGGCGGCCATCCAGGTCCAGTAATGACGTTCCGAGATGTCGCCCCACCGGGCGTTACCCGAGGCATTGACGAACAGCTTATGGCCGTAGGAATGGTGGGCAAGCGGCACGCACCCACCGGTCGGCGCGTGCCGCCGACACTGACCTAACGAGTCCTTCCTGTCGGCGGGGTCGTAAAAATGCGTGCAGGTCCAGCAGGTGTCGTCGCTATCAGCGCCGCCGCTCATCGCGTGCCCCCAGCGGCCCTGACAGGCTGGTGGCCCTTTATCGTCCGTTCAGGCTCGACGCGCTGGGCTTCAATGTGCGCGATCAGGTCGGCAACTTTGTAGCGGATTTGCCCGTTGATCCGGTAATACGGGAGCCCGGTTTTCTTGATGCGGTCAACGCTTATTTAGTATCCGTCCAGAAACACCCTCTACCTCCGGGAGAGGGCAGGGGTGAGGGGATCGATAGGGCGGTAACTTGTTGATTTTAGATCCCCTCATCCTAACCTTCTCCCTGAGGGAGAAGGGATTACTGGAGTTTCTGGACGGACACTATTTAGCCGGTGGAACAGCTGAGGATTGCAGCGGTCTCGTCGACGTTGACGAGCGCAGAGGGGCGGGTGAGAAGTTCTTCGATGTCCATCTGAGTTCTCCAGGTCTGGAAAACTCGGGGCGCATAAAAAAGTCTGGCTGCCCCGAGTTAAAAGCGCGTGAGCGCATTAACTCGATTCAAACCAGACCTGCCGCTGGACGGTGCGTGATCTCCCCCTGGTGACAGTTCCGCTATCGCGCGGCTCGCGTCCACCTTGCGGTGAAAAGTTCAGGGTTAATCGATTACGCAGGCGTATCGATCACCGTAAAGACTAGACAATCACTTTATGGATTTAAAGATCCCCGCATGATGGACCGTCAGTGCCTCGCGCTTCGCGGCCAGGGCAGTGGCGTGGTTGTAGCGCGCCCCCGTTGACTTGCGCACATGGTTCAGCACCAGGTCGCGGCGCTCCTCGACCACACGCCCAAGTCGGCCATCATCGACTCGGCCGTGTGGCGCAGCTGGTCCGCGTGGAAGTCGGCATGGGTGCGCAGTTGATAGTGCCAACTGCCGCGCGGGATGGGCTTGCCGCCGGTCTTGGTCGTGGGGCAGGTCCACACCCCCCCGACGATATGTTCGCGCTCCAGCAGTCGCGCCTCATCGCGCCGGCAGCCGGCGAGCACCAACCAGCGCAGCATGCCGCGCACCTGGATCGCACCTTTGAAGTACCAGGCCGCGCGCAGCTTGTCGGGCGTGTCCAGCCAGGCGACCCGCCGCCCGCTGGTCGCGTAGCGGGGTCTAATGTGATCGGCGGGGCTGGCCTCGATCAGCTCGTGCTCGACGGCGTAGTTGAACAGCACGCGCGTGTGCGTCAGCAGGCCGCGCGCTGCGCCCTCCTTGTTTTGCTCGATCAGATCGTCGACGGCTTGCCTGATCTGCCAGCGCTTGACGGCCTCGACTGCGTGGTCGCCGATCACCGGCAGCAGGTAGCGGCGCAGGGCGCTTTGGAAGTTAGTGCGGAAGTCAGGCGAGCGGCTCGCGAAGTAGCGGCCGCCGGTGTAGCGCTCGAACAGTTGCGCGACCGTCTGCGCCTCGTGGACGCGCCGCACCGCGCCCTTGGGGTCGATGCCCTCGCGCAGCAGCCCGCGCAGCTCCAGCACGCGGTCACGGGCCGCGTCGAGATCCATGTCAGCCAGGTGGCCGACGGTGATGATCCGCTGCTTGCCGGCGATCCGGTAGCGGTACACCCAGCTCTTACGCTGGGGGAACACCTCCAGGCCGAGACCCGGTATCTGCTCATCCCAGCGGCGTTGAATCTTCGAGCCTTCCGGGTCGTAGTTGAGATTGCGCACCCGCGCGTCTGTCAGCTTCACGAAGCACCCTCCTGAGCGTCTATTAAGTGCCTCAACGCTAACGGTATACAACGCGGTGCAACGCACCAACAAAAAACCCCGCCAGGGCGGGGTTCGTGCAAGGGTGTGCAACTCTGAGATACTGGCTAATTATTTTGGATCACAATGTTCGGGAACTTGGCCGCATAGCTCTTCGCCTGGCGCGAGAGCTGGGCTGCGGCCTTGCGCGCGATCTCGCGGTAGATCTGCGAAGGCCGAGACTCCGGCTCGGCGACCACAGTCGGCTTACCCGAGTCGGTCTCTTCGCGGATACGGGTCTCCAGCGGCAGAGCGCCCAGAAAGTTCACGTCGTACTGCTCGGCCATCAGCCGGCCGCCGCCTTCGCCGAAGATGTGTTCTTCGTGGCCGCAACTCGAACAGATGTGGATGGACATATTTTCGACGATGCCGAGAATCGGCACCTCGACCTTCTCGAACATCTTGAAGCCCTTACGCGCGTCCAGCAGCGCGATGTCCTGCGGAGTGGTCACGATGATCGCGCCGGACACTGGGACCTTCTGTGCCAGCGTTAGCTGCGTATCGCCAGTGCCGGGCGGTAGGTCGATCACCAGGTAATCGAGCTCTTCCCAGTTGGTGTCGTTGAGCAGCTGCTCGAGCGCCTGCGTGACCATAGGGCCGCGCCAGATCATCGGCGTTTCTTCGTCGATCAGGAACCCTATCGACATCGCCTGCAGGTGATAGCTCATCATCGGCTCGAGGGTGTTACCGTCTTTCGACTCCGGCTTCCCGGAGATCCCGAGCATGCGCGGCTGCGACGGGCCATAGATATCGGCGTCGAGGATGCCGACCTTGCCGCCTTCAGCGGATAACGCCAAGGCCAGATTGACCGCCGTGGTGGACTTGCCCACACCGCCCTTACCGGATGCTATGGCGATGATGTTCTTTACGTTGTCGATCGGCTTCAGCGATTTCTGCACCGAGTGGGCCTGAATCTTGGTCTCGAGCGTCACCTCACAGCCACTCACGCCGTCGATCGCCTCAACCGCTGCCTTCACCGCAGCACTAATCTCGTCGTGAATGCCCTTAGCGGGGAAGCCTAACTGTAGATCGACGCCTACCTTGCCCCCGTCGATCTTCACATCTTTCACCGATTTGGCGCTAACCAGGTCGGTCTCGAGGTGGGGTTCGATGTAGGTCTTGATGGCCTCTTCGACCTGCTCTCTCGTGGGATCTGACATAGTATTTTCCTGCGTCACTATTTTCGTTTGGCTGCACCCGGCCGGCAACTTTTCGAAGAGCTGGCCGGGGCTCGCCTTCGCCTTCAGTCGTCAAATTCTACACCAAGCCAGCCGCATAAACCCAAGTGTTTTAGTCGGGAATTAAGAACGAACCGGCGCGACCAGTAATCAACCTACCCGAATTCAGCGGTAACCACGCAGCACCGACGCCTGCGGGGCAATACCGCGGGACAACGTGAGATACTAACGTGCCGAATTACGCAGCAGGCTCGTATCCCCAGATGTCTACCCTACGTCGCATCCTTGTCACCAGCGCCCTGCCCTATGCCAACGGCTCCATCCACCTGGGCCACCTGGTGGAATATATCCAGACCGACATCTGGAGCCGTTTTCAGAAGATGCGCGGGCACGAGTGCTACTACGTCTGCGCTGACGATGCCCACGGCACACCCATCATGCTGCGCGCACGCGCCGAGGGCATCGAACCGGAAGAGCTGATCGCACGGGTCTGGACCGAGCACACCGAGGACTTCGCCGGCTTCGCGGTCGGCTTCGACAATTACCACTCGACCCACTCCGACGAGAACCGGGTCTGTGCCACCACCATCTACGAGCGCAACCGCGATGCCGGCCACATCGTGCGTCGCACCATCTCGCAGGCATACGATCCCGAGGCCCAGATGTTCCTGCCTGACCGCTTCATCAAGGGCAGTTGCCCAAAGTGCGGCGCCGAGGATCAGTACGGGGACAGCTGCGAGGTCTGCGGCGCGACCTACGCACCGACGGATCTCAAGAATCCGGTCTCCGTGGTGTCCGGTGCAACGCCGATCGAGAGAGATTCCGAGCACCTGTTCTTCAAGCTGGGTGACTTCGAAAAGGCCCTGAGGGACTGGCACAAGGCCGGACATGTGCAGGTCGAGGTCGCCAACAAGCTGAACGAGTGGTTTGAGGCCGGCCTGAATGATTGGGATATCTCGCGCGACGCGCCGTACTTTGGCTTCGAGATCCCGGACGCCGAGGGCAAATATTTCTATGTATGGCTGGATGCGCCGATCGGCTACATGGCAAGTTTTCGCAACTTCTGCGATCGGACCGGGGTCGATTTCGACAGCTTCTGGGACGCCGACGCGCAGACCGAGCTGTATCACTTCATCGGTAAGGACATCATCTACTTCCATGCGCTGTTCTGGCCGGCGATGCTGCACGGCGCCGGCTACCGCAAGCCCAGCGGCGTCTATGCACACGGATTTCTGACTGTCGACGGCGCCAAGATGTCGAAATCACGCGGCACCTTCATCCGGGCCCGCACCTATCTCAGACACCTTAATCCGGAGTACCTGCGCTACTACTTTGCAGCCAAGCTCAGCTCACGCGTCGATGACATCGACCTCAACCTCGAGGACTTTGCCGCGCGTGTGAACGCAGACCTTATCGGCAAGGTGGTCAATATCGCCAGCCGCTGTGCCGGCTTTATCGGCAAACGATTCGACAACAGGTTGTCTGACGGACTGGATCAACCCGAGCTGTTCGACACCTTCGTAAAGGCCGGGGACGAGATTGCCGCGCTGTATGAAAAACGGGAGTTCGGACGCGCGGTCCGCGAGATCATGGCGCTGGCCGATCTGGCCAATCAGTACATCGATGAAAAGGCGCCCTGGGTCGTGGCCAAGCAGGAGGGTCAGGACGCCCGGCTACATGCCATCTGCTCGATGGGGATCAACCTGTTTCGGGTGCTGATTGGCTATCTCAAGCCGATCTTGCCGATCATGGCAGGCCAGGCAGAGGAGTTCCTCCGGATTGAACCCATGACCTGGGGCTCGCAGCGTGAGCCGCTGCTCGACCACACCATCAGCAAGTTCAAACCGCTGATGACCCGGGTCGACCGTGACCGGATCGATGCGATGATCGAGGATTCCAAAGAGGATCTGGTCGCAGAGGCAAAGACAACGGCAGGCGGGCCGCTGGCCAAAGACCCGATCGCCGACACCATCGATTTCGCGGATTTTGCCAAAGTGGATTTGCGCGTGGTGCGCATCGTCAGCGCCGAACATGTAGAAGGGGCCGACAAACTGCTGCGCCTGACCCTGGATCTCGGCGGCGAGACGCGCACGGTGTTTGCCGGTATCAAGGCCGCGTATGACCCGGCCGACCTCGCGGGCAGGCTCAGCGTCATGGTCGCTAATCTGGCGCCGCGCAAGATGAAATTCGGGGTGTCCGAGGGCATGTTGCTGGCAGCGGGCCCAGGCGGTAAAGATATCTTCCTACTCGCACCCGATTCCGGGGCCGAGCCTGGGATGCGGGTGAAATAGCGCGCCTATGACCCGCCCCACCAGGCCCTGAGGTCGGCAAACCTCGGCACCACGGCATCCGGCACCACGCGGCCATCGAGATCGGTCGGGGAGAATTTGCCGGTGCGGACCTGGATACCCCGGATGCCGGCCGCCTGCGCACCTGCGACATCGACCCGGATGTCATCACCCACCATGACCAGCTGTTCACAAGGCAGCCCACAGACATCGGCCGCCTGGCGGAAGAAATCCGGCGACGGTTTGCCCAGTACCATCGGCTGGCGGCCTGTGGCCTGTTCCAGCGCCGCAACGAACGGCGCAACATCCAGGCGAAGGCCATCGTCGGCGCGCCAATAGCGGGTCATCCCCAATGCAATCAGCGGCGCCGCGGGATTGTCCATCAACAGGCGAAAGGCGCGGTTCAGGGTCCGAAAATCCCAGGCCTCCCCAAGATCGCCAAGCACGACGGCGGCGGCGCCTTGTTCGGCCTCCACGGGCAGTATCCCCGGAACAGCGAAGTCGGTAGCCGTTGCCGCAGCGACGAACAGCGCCACGGGGTCGAGACCGCGTTGCCGGATCCAATGGTTGGCCGCAATGACTGGCGTCAGGATCTCCTGCGCCGAGACATCGACACCGAGTGCTTGCAGCTTCTCGACGATGGCTGCCCGAGGACGGGAAGTGGTATTGGTCAGGAAAAGGTGGGGGATCCCCTCACGCTGCAGCCAGACAACGGTCTCGGCACTGCCAGGGATCAATGCCCCGCCCTGGTAGACCACGCCGTCGATGTCGATCAACAGTCCCCGCATCGGCCCGTTCAGCTCACTGCCCGAAGTCGATCGTCAAATCTTACCGCCGCCTGTAACGCCATTCGCACGCCAGGCAACACCGGCGCCTAACACTCCGCCAGCAATTCGACCCTGCCGTTCTCATCCACCGCCTCGAGGCGCACGTCGAAACCCCACAGCCTGCGGATGTGGCGCAGTATCTCGTCGACTGTGCCCCCCAGCGGCCGTCGGTTATAGCGGTAGTGGCGCAGCAACAGCGAACGGTCGCCGCGCCGGTCCACGTTGTATACCTGGATGTTGGGCTCGCGGCTGCCGAGGTTGTACTGGTCAGCCAGCGCCTGTCGCAGCTCACGGTAGCCAGACTCGTCGTGGATGGCGGTCACCTCAAGGTGTTCATCCCGATCGTCATCCAATACCGCAAACAGCCGAAATTCACGCATCAGTTTCGGCGAGAGAAACTGGGCAATAAAGCTCTCATCCTTGAAATTGGCCATCGCGAACTTCAACACTTCCAGCCAGTCGCGGCCGGCGATATCCGGAAACCAGTGGCGGTCTTCGTCGTCCGGCGCCTCGCAGATCCGGCGGATATCGCGCATCATCGCGAAACCCAGCGCATAGGGATTGATACCACTGTAGTGGGGCGAATCGAATGACGGCTGCGCGACCACGTTGGTATGTGACTGCAGGACCTCGAGCATGAACCCGTCGGTCACATAACCCTCATCGTACAGGCGGTTCAGCAGAGTGTAGTGCCAAAAGGTTGCCCAGCCCTCGTTCATGACCTGGGTCTGGCGCTGCGGGTAGAAATACTGGCCGATCTTGCGCACGATGCGTACGATCTCGCGCTGCCAGGGCTCCAGCAGCGGCGCATTCTTTTCGATGAAATACAGGAGGTTCTCCTGAGGCTCGTCGGGAAAGCGCTCGGTCTTCTCGATTTTCTCATCCTGGGCCGCTGTCGGAATGGTGCGCCACAGATCGTTGATCTGCGTCTGCAGATAGTCTTCGCGCACCTGTTGCCGCTTCTTTTCCTCGGCGAGCGACAGCGGCGCCGGCCGTTTGTAGCGGTCGACCCCGTGATTCATCAGCGCATGGCAGGAATCGAGCAGCAGCTCGACCTGTTCGGCCCCGTAGCGTTCCTCACATTCAGCCACGTAGGCCCTGGCGAAGACCAGATAATCGATGATCGCATCTGCGCTGGTCCAGGTCTGAAACAGATAATTGCCTTTGAAAAAGCTGTTGTGCCCATAACACGCATGGGCAATCACCAGCGCCTGCATCGGCAGGGAATTCTCCTCCATCAGATAGGCGATGCAGGGATCCGAGTTGATGACGATCTCATACGCCAGCCCCATCTGGCCGCGCCGGTAGGTCTGCTCGGTCGACACAAATTGCTTACCGAACGACCAGTGGTGGTAATTGATCGGTAACCCGACGGAGGAATAGGCGTCGATCATCTGCTCCGAGGTGATCACCTCGATCTGGTTGGCATAGGTGTCGAGGCCGAACTCGTCTCTCGCGATGCGCCCTATCTCGCGATCGAAGCGCTTTAGCAGCGGAAAGCTCCACTCCGAAGTATCGCAGATCAAGCGGTCGCGGCTCATGCCTGTTGCCTCTGGAACAGGCTGCGAAACACCGCGTAGACGTCTTCGGGACCATCGATCTGTTGCATGGCGAAGTTGGTCTCCAGGGCATCTACTTCCTGGTAGGCGTACCACAACGCCTGATGATGCCGTGGCATGATCTCGACATAGGCAAAGTAGCGCATCAACGGCATCAGCTTTTCCGCCACCAAGTCGCGACAGACCGGTGAATCCGACTCCCAGTTGTCGCCGTCTGAGGCCTGCGCGGTGTAGATGTTCCAGCCGCTCGAGTCATAGCGATCGCGAATCACATCGTAGACGAGATTCAGGGCGCTGCTGACCACGGTGCCACCAGTCTCGCGCGAATAGAAGAACTCGTGCTCATCTACCTCCATCGCCGTGGTGTGATGGCGAATAAACACTACGTCGATCTTGTCGTAGTTTCGCTGCAAAAACATATGCAGCAACAGGAAGAAGCGTTTGGCAAGGCTCTTGCGTTCCTCATCCATCGATCCCGATACATCCATCACGCAGAACATTACCGCCTTGCTGGTCGGTTCGGGCTGCTTGGCGAATGACTTGTAACGCAGGTCGAAGGTATCGATGAAGGGCAGAGACGCAATGCGCACCCGCAGTTTGCTGATCTCCTCACGCAGCTCGGCGACGCGCGCATCGTCCTCGGCGGCACCGTCCTGGAGCAGCGCGGTCAGCTCCTCCTCCAGCTCGCGAATGCGGCCCCTGTAGGGCGAGCCGAGCGCGGTGCGCCGCGCGATTGCGCCTTTGAGTGAACGCACGACATCAATATTGCTCGGCGCGCCATCGGCCGAGTAACCCGCCCTGACAGTCTTGAACTCAGTGGCACCAACGAGCTGATTACGGACCAGATTTGGCAACTCGAGGTCGTCGAACAGCAGATCGAGATACTCTTCACGACTCAGCTCGAAGACGAAGTCGTCGTCCCCCTCGCCGCTGTCGCTGGCCTTACCGTCTCCCGAGCCGCTCCCGGCACCGCCCGGAGGACGCTGCAGCTGGTCGCCGGTAACAAACTCCTTGTTTCCCGGATGTACGCCCTCGCGGGTACCGCCCTGGCCGTGACGGAAGACCGGTTCCGACACATCCCTGGACGGGATATTGACCCTTTCGCCGGCGTCTGTGTCGACGATGCTGCGGCGATTTACCGCATCGGCGACGGACTGCTTCAGCTGCGTCTTATAGCGTTTGAGAAAACGCTGCCGATTGACTGCGCTCTTGCGCTTGGCGCTGACTCGACGATCGATGAAGTGCGACATGGGTCTCCCGATTTCAGTCAGCCTTCGGCGGAGACCCATTGAGTCTCCGCTGTCGTGTGAAGCGCATGGAACACATATCGGTCACTGCGACTTGCGCACCCGCAGGTACCATTCCGACAACAAACGAACCTGTTTGGACGTATAGCCCTTGTCTACCATCCGGTCCACGAATTCCACGTGTTTCTTCTTCTCCGCCTCGGATGCCTTGGCGTTGAAGGAGATCACCGGGAGCAGTTCCTCGGTGTTCGAGAACATCTTCTTCTCGATAACGGCGCGCAACTTTTCGTAACTGGTCCATTTCGGGTTCGCGCCATTGTTGTTGGCCCTGGCGCGCAGTACGAAATTGACTATTTCGTTGCGGAAGTCTTTCGGATTCGAAATGCCCGCCGGTTTTTCGATCTTTTCCAGCTCCTCGTTCAGGCCCGCTCGGTTCATCATCTCGCCGGTGTCGGGATCGCGATACTCTTGGTCCTGTATCCAGTAGTCCGCGTAAGTGACATAGCGGTCGAAGATGTTTTGACCATACTCCGCATACGACTCGAGATAGGCGGTCTGCAACTCCTTTCCGATGAAGTCCGCATAGCGAGGCGCGAGATACTCCTTCAGGAAGCTGAGATAGTGATCCTCGACCTCGGGCGGAAGATGCTCGCGGACTATCTGGCGCTCCAGCACATAGAGAAGATGCACGGGGTTTGCGGCGACCTCGGAGTGGTCAAAGTTGAAGACCTGGGAGAGAATCTTGAACGCAAAGCGGGTCGATATCCCGGTCATGCCCTCGTCGACGCCGGCGTAATCGCGATATTCCTGCACCGACTTGGCCTTCGGGTCGGTGTCCTTTAGGTTCTCACCGTCGTACACCCGCATTTTCGAGTAAATGCTCGCGTTCTCCGGCTCTTTCATGCGCGTCAGTACCGAGAATTGCGCCATCATCTGCAGCGTACCCGGGGCGCATGGCGACTTGTTTAGCGAGCTGTCACGCAGCAACTTGTGGTAGATCTGGGTTTCCTCCGTCATCCGCATGCAGTACGGTACTTTGACGATGTAGACGCGGTCGAGAAATGCCTCGTTGTTCTTGTTGTTGCGAAAAGACTGCCACTCCGACTCGTTGGAGTGGGCCAGGATGATGCCCTGAAACGGCAGCGCCGAGAGCCCTTCCGTCGGGTTGTAGTTGCCTTCCTGCGTCGCCGTCAACAGCGGATGCAGCACCTTGATCGGTGCCTTGAACATCTCGACAAATTCCATCAGTCCCTGATTGGCGCGACATAAGGCGCCCGAGTAGCTGTAGGCGTCGGCGTCATTCTGCGCATAGTGCTCCAGCTGTCGTATATCGACCTTGCCCACCAGCGACGAAATGTCCTGATTGTTCTCATCGCCCGGCTCAGTCTTCGCGATCGCTACCTGCTCCAGAATGGATGGGTAGAGCTTGACGACCTTGAACCGGCTAATGTCGCCGTTGAACTCCTGCAGGCGCTTCACCGCCCAGGGCGACATAATGTTTCGCAGATGCCGTCGTGGTATGCCGTAGTCCTCTTCGAGGATGGCGCCATCCTCATCGGCCGAGAACAGTCCGAGCGGCGATTCGAACACCGGCGAATCCTGAATCGCATAGAACGGCGTGTGCTGCATCAGCTCCTTGAGTTTCTCTGCCAACGAGGATTTCCCCCCGCCGACCGGGCCGAGCAGATAGAGGATCTGCTTCTTCTCTTCCAACCCCTGGGCAGCGTGCTTGAGGTAGGAGACGAGATGCTCGATCGGTTCTTCCATGCCGTAGAAATCGGCGAAGGCGGGATAGCGGCGGATCACCTTGTTTTGAAAAATCCGACTGAGTCGAGCGTCGTCGTGCGTGTTGATAACTTCCGGATCGCCTATGGCCGCGAGCAGACGCTCGGCGGGCCCCGCATAGGCCATCGGATCGTTCTTGCAGAGTGCCAGGTAGTCGTCGAGGCTCATCACCTCCTCCCTGGCCGACTCGTATCTTGCCTGATAGCGCTGAAAAATAGACATCCGCAACACCTCTCAAGGTTGTAGGCCGGGGCGCCTCACCCTCGGCCATGCCCAGCTATAACTTTCGCGCCGTCGGGGCGCGAGTTGTTTGTCGGATCGATTGTCCTCAACAAACGATCCCGGGCGCCGTGGCGCCGTCGCCGTCGCAGGGCCGCTGCTGCACGAAACCGGTGCAGCCAGTGGGCGGATCCGACCGGTCGGCCGCCTGCTTAACCACTGCTGATTATTGATATGCAAGCATCGGGCCCGTTTACGAAGTTCGTTCCCCCGTTTAGACATTATCGGCGAAAAGGGTTCCGAGTCGAAGGATGAAAAAACGGACTGCTGCAGCCGCCCGCTGCAAACAGCCCGTACCATCCGCGAGGCCTTGACAAACCGCGGTTTCGCGGTCTTCCTGAGTCCTCTTCCGCATCCCCCGGGTCAGGCGCCCAACGGTCAGCCACAAAGGCTACCGCAGGCTGCCTTCCCTCGTCGCCGCACGTCGCCTGCCACATCACTCGGCCGCCGCGTCACCGACGACATCCTGACACAGCGGCTGGCATCGCGGCCGGCATTTGCCGGCAGACGCCAAGATGCTGGCAGCAGGCCGGAGACGCTTTCGCCCCAGATGCGCTGCAGCTGAAGCAACACAGTCGCCGTCGGGGCCTGCGCCGCATCACGGGTCGGCAAGCTTCAGCATCCCTCTCGATTTTATGCGTTCGACGCGAAGCCAACACCAGCGACTTGTCGGCATTCGACATACCGAGGCGGTCGAGCCCTCGTGTCGCAGGCCGGGAAACCGGCGGCACGCCTGTCCTGGGCACATCGCAGCGTCGCGGCGCAACACACGGCCCAACGTCGCAAACCTAGTCATTGCCGGGAAAAAACCTTTGCGAAACGGGGCATTCCGCGTCTTGTCTGCCCGACATCGGGGCCGGAGATTGCTAAACTGCGGCGTCATTTCTCAAACCCGTGTGGTGGCGGCCGGATCTGGCTCGCCACCGCGCTTGCGGCTGACATGGGTCTCCGCACGTTCGTAACGTAACGAAACAGACGATTCACTACGACGCCGGCGGCGCTGGGCGCCGGCCGGCGGGACCAAAGGCCGAATGACTGAATATGCGCTGATACTGATCAGCACCGTGCTGGTGAACAACTTCGTGCTGGTGAAGTTTCTCGGCCTGTGTCCCTTCATGGGGGTGTCCCGCAAGCTCGAAACCGCGATGGGCATGGGCCTGGCCACCACTTTTGTGCTGACATTGTCCTCAGTCAGCAGCTACCTGGTGAATGAATACATCCTGGCGCCACTGGACGTCGAATATTTGCGGACTATCGCGTTCATCCTCGTAATCGCCGTGGTCGTGCAATTCACCGAGATGGTGATGCATAAGACCAGCCCGCTGCTCTATCAGGTACTGGGAATTTTTCTGCCGCTGATCACCACCAACTGTGCGGTACTGGGGGTTGCGCTGCTCAATATCCAGGAGCAGCACAGCTTCGTCGAGTCTGCGCTCTACGGATTCGGTGCGGCGGTCGGCTTCTCGCTGGTCCTGGTACTGTTCGCCGCGGTACGCGAGCGCGTCGCGGTCGCCGACGTCCCGGAACCCTTTCAAGGCAACGCTATCGCCCTAGTGACGGCAGGCCTGATGTCGATGGCCTTCATGGGATTCGCCGGCCTGGTGAACAGATGAGGGCAGCGCCTTGATCACCGCCGTCTTGACCATCGCCGGGCTGGCGAGCCTGTTCGGGCTGATCCTGGGCTATTCCGCGATCCGTTTTCGCGTCGAGGGAGATCCAATTGCCGATCAGATCGACAGCCTGTTGCCACAGACGCAGTGCGGCCAATGCGCCTACGCCGGTTGCCGGCCATACGCCGAGGCGATAGCGGCCGGCGAGGCCGAAATCAACCGCTGTCCGCCGGGTGGCGAGACCACGATGATCGCGCTTGCCGAGCTGCTCGGTCGCGACCCCATGCCGCTCGAAGACGAGGCCGCGGCGGAGAAACCCAAGTCGGTCGCCTTCATCATCGAGGCCGATTGCATCGGCTGCACCCTCTGTATTCAGGCCTGCCCGGTCGACGCCATCGTCGGTGCGGCCAAACAGATGCACACCGTGATTGAAGATGAGTGCACCGGCTGCGATCTCTGCCTGCCGCCCTGCCCGGTCGAATGCATCGTCATGCGCCCGTTGGAGGCCACGCCGCGGACCTGGAGATGGCCGTTTCCGAAAGAGATCACGGCGGAGGCGGCGCATGGCTGATCAGCGCACGACCTGGTCTTTCTACGGCGGCCTGCGCATGGACGACCACAAGGCACTGTCGACCGAGCGGCCGTTGCAGCGCATGCCGATGCCGGCGCGACTGATCCTGCCTCTACAACAGCACATCGGGCACAGCGCTGAGCCTGCGGTCCAGGTCGGCGAGCAGGTAAAGAAGGGACAACTGGTGGCGAATGCCGTCGACTTCGTCAGCGCGCCGCTGCATGCCCCAACCTCGGGGACGGTCATCGAGATCGGCGACCGGCCGATCCCTCACCCCTCCGGCCTCAATGATGCCTGCATCGTCATCGAGGCCGACGGCCAGGACGCCTGGGCCGAGCTTCCCGAACCGCTGCCCGACTACCACGCCCACAGCAGTGCCCAACTGCGCGAGCGCATCCGCTGGGCCGGCATCGTCGGACTCGGCGGCGCTGCCTTCCCCACCGCGGCGAAGGTCAATACCAGCGGCCAAAGACCGATTGACAGCCTGATCATCAACGCCGCCGAGTGCGAACCCTACATCACTTGCGACGACGCGCTGATGCGCGAACGTGCTGGCGATATCGTCGATGGCATCGTTATTCTGCGCCATCTGATCGACGCCCGAGAGTGCCTGATCGGCATCGAGGACAATAAACCCGAGGCGATTGCATCCCTGCGCCAGGCCATCACGCAAAGCGGCCAGCAAGACATCGAGATCGTCGTCGTGCCCTCCGTGTACCCGAGCGGCGGCGAGAAACAGCTGATTCAGCTCTTGACCGGCAAAGCGGTCCCTTCACACGGATTGCCCTCGGCAGTGGGCGTGCTATGCCAAAACGTCGCGACCGCCGCCGCGATCGCCGACGCCGTGTTACGCGGTCGCCCGCTGATCGAGCGTATTGTCACGGTGACCGGTCATGGGGTCGGCCAACCCGGCAACTTCCTGGTACCGCTCGGGACTGCGGCTGACGTGCTTGTCCAGCATGCCGGTGGCTACACCGATCGCGTCCACGAACTGATTCATGGCGGCCCGATGATGGGGTTCGGTCTTCGGGACGACCGCGTGCCTATCACCAAGGGTACCAATTGCCTGTTGGCCGCATCGCGCGACGAGGCACCTCCGGCCGAACCCGAGCGTCCCTGTATCCGCTGCGGTCAGTGTGCTGAGGTCTGTCCGGCGCAACTCCTGCCGCAACAGCTATTTTGGTATGCGCGTGCCCGCGACTTCGACAAGGTCCAGGATTATCACCTGTTCGATTGCATCGAGTGCGGCTGCTGCGCCTACGTGTGTCCCGCGCACATCCCTTTGGTGCACTATTACCGCTTCGCCAAGACCGAGATCTGGGCCCAGGAGCGCGACCGCGAGAAATCCGATCTGGCGCGGCGCCGTCATGAGGCACGCCAGGCGCGCCTCGAACGCCTCGAGCGTCAGCGCAAGGCCCGCCTGCGTAAGAAAAAGGAGGCCTTGGAGAGCAAGTCGGGCGCCAGCGACGCGGTCGATCCAAAAAAGGCAGCCATCGAGGCCGCGATGCAGCGCGCCGCGGCCAAGAAGGCGGCGCAACAGGCTGCGCCCTCCTCTGAAGACTAATCATGCAGTTTGCCACCACCAGTTCACCGCATCTGAGCGGACCGCAGAGCGTGACCCGTGTCATGGGCATGGTGCTGCTCGCGCTGCTGCCCGGCACGCTCGCGATGTTCTGGTATTTCGGGTGGGGCGTGCTGATCAATATCACGATCGCCGTCGCCACCGCGGTGACCGCTGAGGCGGCAGTGCTGAGGCTGCGCGGCCGCGCGGTGGGTCCAGTCCTCATCGATCTCAGCGCGGTGGTAACCGCCTGGCTGATGGCCATCGCGCTGCCACCGCTGCTGCCCTGGTGGCAGACCGTACTGGGCTGCGCCTTCGCCATCGTCATCGCCAAGCAACTGTTCGGCGGCATCGGCTTCAACCCGTTCAACCCGGCCATGGCCGGCTATGTGCTGCTGCTGGTGTCCTTCCCGGTGACCATGACCCGCTGGCTGCCGCCCGATGTCCTCAGCAGTGGCGCGCTGTCGCTGGTCGATTCGCTGCACATCACCTTCAGCGGTACACCGCCACTCGGGCAGACCTGGGATGCCATCACCAGCGCGACACCGCTCGATGAGATGCGCACCCAGTTGTCGCAAAATCTGATGATCAGTGAGATCCGCGAGAGTCCGCTCTGGGGCGACTTTGGCGGTCGCGGTTGGGAGTGGATCGGCAACTGGTTCTTGATCGGCGGTCTGTTCATGATCTGGCGCCGAGTCATTAGCTGGCGCATCCCGGCCAGTATGCTGGGCGCACTGATCCTGGTCTCGGGGCTGTTCTGGGCGATCGACGCGAATACTCACCCCTTCCCCGCATTCCATGTATTCAGCGGTGGCGCGATCCTGGGCGCCTTCTTCATCGCCACAGACCCGGTCTCGGCCAGTACCACACCGCGTGGCCAGCTTATCTTCGGCGCAATGATCGGTCTGCTGGTCTTCATTATTCGCACCTGGGGCGGCTACCCGGATGCGGTTGCGTTCGCCGTCCTGCTGCTGAACATGGCGGCGCCGACGATCGACTATTACACCCAGCCGCGCATCCTCGGCCAGCGGGAGCACGAGGATGCGTAATCTTCCGGCGCTGGTATCGAGCATACTGCTCGGCCTGTTCGGCGTGCTCGGCGCAGGCCTGGTCGCGCTCAGTCACCAGGGCACCGCCGAGCGTATCGCACGCAACGAGCGCGAGGTGCTGCTGCGGCAGCTGGAGGAAATGCTGCCGCGGGCCCAGATCGACAACGACATGCTTACCGACATCGTCGAGGTCTCGGCACCCGAGGTTTTGGGCGCAGCGATGACCCGGGTATACCGCGGGTGGCATCAAGGCCAACCGGTCGCCGCGGTGTTCAGCCCGGTGATCGCCCAGGGCTACAGTGGCCCAATTCGCCTGATCGTGGCGGTGCGTTACGATGGCACCCTGGCAGGCGCACGCGTGCTGGCACACCGTGAGACCCCGGGCCTCGGCGATAAGATCGAGGTCGAACGTTCAGACTGGATCCTTGATTTTGCCGGCAAGTCGCTGCTCAATCCGCCGGCATCGGCCTGGGCGGTGAAACGCGACGGCGGCCATTTCGACCAGTTCACGGGCGCGACGGTCACCCCGCGCGCGGTGGTGCGGGGACTAAAGGCCAGCCTGGAGTATTTCAGTGACAAAAAGCTGCAGCTGTTCGAGCAACCGCAGCCAGAGGAGAGCGCAGGTTGATGGATGACGGCTATCGCAAGATCGTTCTCGATGGACTGTGGCACAACAACCAGGCCCTGGTAGCCCTGCTCGGCCTGTGTCCACTGCTCGCCGTCTCCAACACGCTGATCAACGGCCTCGGTCTCGGCCTCGCCACGACGCTGGTGCTGACACTGTCGAATGTGTCGGTGTCGGTGATCCGTAACTGGGTGCGACCCGAGATCCGCCTGGCGGTCTTTGTCCTTATCATCGCGTCGTTCGTGACCACGGTGGAGCTGGTGATGAACGCGTATTTTCACGGCCTGTACAAGGTGCTGGGTATCTTCATCCCACTGATTGTCACCAACTGCGCAATCATCGGTCGCGCCGAGGCCTTCGCCTCGCGCAACCCGGTGCCGCGCGCGCTCGCCGACGGTCTGGCGATCGGTATCGGTTTCACGCTGGCGCTGGTGGTCCTCGGCGGCAGCCGAGAACTGATCGGTCAGGGGACGCTGTTCGAGGGCGCCCATCTGATGTTCGGCGAGGTGGCACGCGACTGGCGCTGGGTCGTCAGCGAGGACTACCCGGGTATCTTGATCATGATCCTGCCCCCCGGCGCGTTCATGGGCCTGGGCATGATGATTGCGTTGAAGAACATCATCGACAGGCAGCTGAGCAGGCGCAAGGCGATACCGGCAGCGCACGGCGAGACCTCTGCCGCCCGGGTATGATCCATGCAACAGGCCGGCAACCGGGCCCCTGCGGCGCGACCGTTCGGGCCGCATGAACCGGGCCAAACGTCAACGCATCTTCGAGCGTCTACGTGCCGCCGATCCGCACCCGACGACGGAACTCAACTATACGAGCCCATTCGAACTGCTGGTCGCCGTCATCCTGTCGGCGCAGGCCACGGACAAAGGCGTCAACAAGGCCACTGCGAGACTGTTTCCTGTCGCGAACACACCGCAAGCCATCCATGCCCTCGGCGTCCACGGACTCAAGGCGTACATCAAGACCATCGGCCTGTTCAACAGCAAGGCCGAAAACATCATCAAGACCTGCGACATCCTCATGAAGCAACATGCGGGTCAGGTACCTGCCGACCGCGCCAGTCTCGAGGCACTGCCCGGTGTCGGGCGCAAGACCGCCAACGTGGTGCTGAACACGGCCTTTGGACAGCCCACCATGGCTGTCGATACGCATATCTTTCGCGTCGCCAATCGCACCGGCATCGCGCGGGGCAAGACCGTCCTGGCGGTTGAACAACGGCTGCTGCGCCTGGTGCCCAAGGAATTTCTGCATGACGCGCACCACTGGCTGATCCTGCTCGGTCGTTACACCTGCGTTGCGCGCAAACCACGCTGCGGCGCCTGTCTGATCGAGGATCTCTGTGAATTCCGCGACAAGGTCGAGTAGACCCAAGCCACCAAAGCTGTGTTTATGTCATGGTACGATGCTCGATCGCATTCATCAGCAGCCGCCGCCGCCGCAATGTTCGGACAGAATCGCGAAGATCTCCGCCGTTTTTTTCGGACCAGTTGGAACAAACGCTTGGCCGGTCAGCCGCTTCAACCTCTCGAACGGCTGGTCGCAGAGGTTATCGAGCAGCATCCCGAGTATCACGCGTACCTTGCCGACGAGGACCAGCTGCAGCAGGACTTTGGCCCCGAACAGGGCCACACCAATCCCTGGCTGCACATGGGCATGCATATCACGATCGGCGAGCAGCTCGGAGCCGATCGTCCCTCGGGTATACGTTCCGCCTACCAACGGCTGGTCCTGCGTCAGGGCGATTCCCACGCGGCCGAACACGCCATGATGGAGTGTCTCGGCGCAGTGCTCTGGGAGGCACAGCGATCGGGCACGACGCCGGATGAGCGGACCTATCTGGCATGCATAAAGAAACTGACGCGATGAAACATTCGCGCGCCACTGGCGGTCTCAGACCTATATCGGCGGGAAGCTCCGTGCCGTCAAGGGAAAACACTCTGCTTGGGCAGGAGGTGCCCGAAGACGCGGCCTAGCGGAATTTCCCTGGAATATGGGCTTCAAGGGAAGAGCGCACCGGCGCCTTGCCGCTCGCCGCCGACGATCGGATGTAACGCACGTCACAAGGAGAAGACATGGCCCGAAAGCCTATTAAACCCATTGCGGCCACTGTTGGTGCGGCGTTCGCCGGGTCTATGCTGATCGCGGGCGGCGCCAGTGCCGCTGCGAACCCCTTTGGTCTGACCGAACTCAATGGTGGCTATGCGCAGCTCGCGGGCAACCATGTCGAAGACAAGCGTGGCGGCAATACTAAGACGGTCGACGGAAAGTGCGGCGCCGGTAAGTGTGGCGGCAATGCCAAAGCGGCCGACGGAAAGTGCGGCGCCGGTAAGTGTGGCGGCGATGCCAAGATGGCCGACGGAAAATGCGGGACCGGCAAGTGTGGCGGCGCCCAGTAGGCCGAGCCGCCGGTGCGCCATCTCGATTATCGGGCGGCGCATCCGCCAGCTGTTGAACGCTGCCGACGCG
>JAHEJD010000050.1:20008-21934 GCA_024639005.1 Chromatiaceae bacterium
AAGATGGCCGACGGAAAATGCGGGACCGGCAAGTGTGGCGGCGCCCAGTAGGCCGAGCCGCCGGTGCGCCATCTCGATTATCGGGCGGCGCATCCGCCAGCTGTTGAACGCTGCCGACGCGGTCTGCCTGCCGAGTAGCGAAGGTAGGCCATGACCGCGCCCAGCCATCAACGTCCAACCGAAAGATACCCGGTCACCGGCGCCGGACTCGGGCTACGACTCGAGCTGATCGAGGAGCTGACCGCCGACCCACCTGCCCAGCTGGACTTTCTGGAGATCGCACCCGAGAACTGGATGCGCGTCGGCGGCGCGCGCGGCACGGCCCTACGCGGCATCACCGAGCAATATCCCCTCGTTTGCCACGGCCTTTCGATGTCCATCGGCGGACCGACTGCCCTCGATGACGCCTTTCTGCAGGAACTCAAGGGATTCCTCGACCTGCACGGCGTGCGCGCCTATAGCGAACACCTGTCTTACTGCAGTGACACTGGCCAGCTCTACGACCTGATGCCGATCCCGTTCACCGAGCAGGCGGTAAGCTATGTCGCCAAGCGCATACGCCATGTGCAAGAGGTACTCGAACGGCGGATCGGGATGGAGAACGTATCGACCTACGCCGTACCCGCTGGCGAGATGAACGAGCTCGAGTTCATCAACGCCGTACTCGCCGAGGCCGATTGCCTCCTGCATCTGGACATCAACAATATTTTCGTCAACAGCGTCAATCACGGCCTCGATGCGCGTGCCTATCTCGCCGGGATTCCCGCGGAGCGCATTGTCTATGCGCACATCGCTGGCCATTACCGGGAACCAGACGATCTGCGCATCGACACCCATGGTGAAGACGTACTGCCTGAGGTCTGGGATCTGCTCGATGCAGCCTATGACCGGTTTGGCGTCTTCCCGACACTGCTAGAGCGCGACTTCAACATACCGCCGCTCGCTACACTGCTCCATGAAGTCGACGAGATCGTCAAGCGCCAGCGCAGATTGCAGGGGGTGAGCGGTGCCGACGTTGCCTGAGCCACCGCTGGACTTTCAACGCCAGCAGCTGGCATTCACCGCGCACATCCGCGACCCGGCAAACAACCCCGTGCCGGACGGCATCCCGGGCCGCCGCATGGCGCTGTACGCGGAACTGTTTTTCAACAACATCGACGACCAGCTCTCGACCAATTTCCCGGTGCTGCGACGCATTACCAGCGACGCGCGCTGGCATGCGATGGTGCGCGACTTCATGATTCGTCATCGCAGTAAGACCCCGTTTTTCACTGAGGTCGGCCTCGAGTTTCTCGAGTACCTGCAGCAGGAGCGCACGCCCGAACACGGCGACCTGCCGTTCATGCTGGAGCTGGCGCACTACGAGTATGTCGAGCTGGCCGTTGCGATCGGTGATGCCGACGGTCAGCCAGTCGATTTCGACCCCAATGGCAACATCCTGCAGGGCCGTCCGCTGGTCGCCCCGACCGTCTGGAATCTGACCTACCAGTGGCCGGTGCACAGTATCGGGCCGGACTATCTGCCGGAGGCCATGCCGCAGGATCCCACCCACCTGATTGTGTATCGCGATCGCCAGGACGCGGTGCATTTTCTGCAGATCAATGCGGTCACCCAGCGTCTGCTGGAATTGGCAAAGGAAAACCCGTCGCGCTCAGGTCTCGATCTGCTGAACACCATTGCCACGGAGCTCTCGCATCCGGAACCGGAAAGCGTGATCACGGCCGGCGCGAAACTGCTCGACGATCTGCGGCAGCGCGGCGTCATCCTCGGCACCCGAACCTAGACACGATGTTTTGACCTGCCCAGCCTCAACGCCGGCCCAGCTGCAGGGGGTCGTTCTTATCCACCCCGTCCATGAACAGCTTGCGGGGGTCGCGGTGGGTCGTCTGGTAGACAAGCCCCATCCAGTTGCCGACCAGGGCATGC
>JAHEJD010000051.1:0-11291 GCA_024639005.1 Chromatiaceae bacterium
CGGGAATCTCGCCGCCGTCAGCGAAGGCATCAGACGTCAGAGAGAGTGTCATGTTCGCCCCCAACAGATGTGGAATGAATGTCTTGAAGTCTAACGCACACCGGCAGGGTCTGGGCGCGGCGGTCTCAAATCTTGCCCTGCACGCTTGGTATGCTTGGATTACGGTAGGAACAACGCCAGCGTGGTGTGGGGTGTCGCGGAGCGGGTCGGCGGCGTGCCCGGCACCCCATACGCAACCCGCCGCGGAGCCCGTGCATTATGTTTATGAAGAAGGACCGGCCGCTCGCGTCTATGCTCCAGCTCGGCGGGATCGGTGATCGTCGATGTCAGCATCGACCAGGGTGGCTGCGTGGAGACCTCGCGACCGACCAGCCACTCGGACCCCGTGTTCGTCAGCCACGGCGTGACCCATTACTGCGTGGCCAACATGCCGGGCGCCTATCCACGGACCTCGACCCTCGCGCTGACGACGGCGACGCTGCCGTTCGTCGAGAGACTGGCTGCCAGCGGCATCGACGCGCTGCGTGCCGATCCAGGTTTCGCCAGAGGGGTGAATACCATTGCGGGCTTTATTGTCTGTGAGGCCGTTGCGCAGGCCCTGGGTATGCAGGCAAGCTACCGCGAATTTGGCGCGGCGGCCCAATCCGCATGATGGTGCAGGCGGCCATCGACCGGTCGCTGCAGCACGACCGCGCGCATTAGCCTGTCGGGGCCATGATACCGCTCGATCATTTCGACCCGGTCCACGGCGACATCATCAGGCGCAGGCGGTTGGTCTCTGGCTCGGCGCCCTTCTTCAGCGGGGTGATCTCTTCGAGGTAGCGTTCCAGCAGTTCCTTTAGCGTTGTCGACTCGGCCTTGGCGCGCGACTCGAACGCACCCTTGTCCATCTCGACCTCGATGGCACGCGCCCATTGCTCGGCCTCGGCACGGGTCTCAAAGGTCTTGGTTTGCAGCGGGTGGCCTGCCGGACAGGAAGTCCCAATGCCGCGAAGCCCAGGGGTGGGCGAGAGTGGCCTTCTTCGCAGATTGCTCGATCACACCGGATCACCCCGAATTTCGTTGGCGCTGTGACAAAATTGTGGCAAGAATTTGGGCTTGGCAATGCACTTGCGATATCCATTAAACGCCAACGGTTGCCGCCACGGGATCCCGCGACAGGGGACCGGGTAAGTCGTACGAAATGGCTCCGACGGGTAAATCTTGCGGCGATCAAAGCAGGTCACATCGCCGGGCCCGTTGACCCAGTAGAGGTGCGGATTGGTGACCTGGAAGATCTCCCAGCGCCCGGTCGCCAGGGTCTGCACCTCGTAGTGCAGGTGCGGTATGCCGCCCGCCAGCAAGCCGGTCCGCCCCAGCGCGCCAATCTGTTCGCCGCGCGCCACGCGGTTACCCACATCGACCAGGCGCTCATCGAGGTGCACGAAGCGGGTCCGCAGCGCGGTGCCATCGGGGCGCTTGCCGTGCTCGATGAACACCGCGTGTCCATACATCGGTTCGAAGAACGACCGCGTCACCACCCCGTCGGCCGGCGCCAGCACCGGCAGACCGACGTCGCCGATCACGTCGATACCCTCGTGACCATCGTAGTCGGCCCAGTGACCGTTCATTATCGACGGCGCGTTGGGCGGGATGCGGTTGGGCCCGCCGTCCGGCCTGACCGAATCCGCATCCGGTACCGCCTCGCCATAGGGCTGCGGGAGCAACAATGCACAGCCGCCGATCAGCAAGGTAGCGGCGAGCGACGCCCACCGTAAGAGACCAGGGTATGAACGTGGTCCGGGCGATGTTTTCAGGTATTCGTCGCGACAGGGCATGCCACCCATTGTATCGGGTGCCGCCTGCTTCGGTTTGTCATGCCGTTCTGGCAGAATCTGAGCCGCAACATGGTCAATCGTCTGAGGGCGTCAGCGCATGATTGCGGTTCGCCCGGCTGCACAAGGACCGGGACGAAGGCGAGATGGCCGACAACTTGCAGATTCGCTCGCTCGGTACTAGTTTTTTCAGGTGCCACCGATTGTTGCGTTTTTTACAGGCGATGGAACTCCCGGCGATGTCACAAGATGCAATGCCTGAGATGGTCTCAAGTGCTGTATCGCTACATGCCTCCGGACTGGATTCTCACCCGGTCTGGCTATACCGGCTCGGGGTCGGGCTCGCGCTATTGATGGCGGGTTCCGCTGCCTATGCGATCACCGCGCCGTTATCGGCGGCGCCTGAGATGGAACCCGAACTGCGGCGACTGCTGCGCACCATGGTCCTGATCAAGGCGGTCATGGGGCTAGCGGTCGTCGGGCTCATTTTCTGGCGGCTCGGTCGGCCGGTGAGCGCAGCGAGCGCGAGCGGTTATACCCTGGCAGTAATGCTGCTTGCGGTATCCTCGGTCTGGCTATGGAGCCTCTCCAACTTGCCCCTGGCCAGCGTGCTCTACTACGGCAGCTTGATCGGAATTTTTTTCGTCGCCCGTGCCGACGAGACGCTGTTCAGCGGTCTGCACGGAAAGCTGGGCTACCGGGCCCCGCCTTCCAAACCCTGAGACGTCAACGATCCCACGCACTGCGATACCGTCGAGCAGGCGCCTGGCCCAAATTTTTGGGCCGTGAAGATCGTTAACAGATGCTCAGCGAAAGAAAATCACGCAATCCATGTTCCAAGTATCAGTATTTTAGAGAACTCTGTTGCGCCATTTTGACAAGAACGCGATCTCGATCGCGATGCGTGAACAGCGTCACAGAATTTGTTGCTCATCTTGAACCCTCAACCCAATGAATGTCCTCATGTAGGCAAGTGGGAACGAAGTTGATGCACCCGTTTGCAGGGACTTAATGAACCAAACGTTTGCGCCGGCGCGCATTTTGTCGCCAGACGGTGTGGAGATGGTGGCGAACGCCGCGGGCCGCACGGCATGCGTCTCAGCGATTGCGATACCGATCAGACGCGAGACCTCGATGGGGCCGCGAAATTTGGATGTGGACAATTGCCTCGCCGGCCACCGTTTTGCGATTTCGCAGTGTTGGCTGGCTATTTGCCGCGGTAGACTGCGCGGGCATCGCCGATCAGGCGGGAGACCGGGCGCCTGACGATCTGCGCAGGGGTGCGGATTTTGCTGTCGGCCCCGAGGGGCGGTGGACGACGATTTTCGATACGCAGGAATGGCGTGCTGTCAGTTCAGAAATTAGTGCGCAGTCAGGGCGACAATCCAATCGGATGCGCCTATTGATTCGCTGAAGATTGGGCATGGTGGCTCGCGGATCGCGACAAACCCCAGATTTGTTAAAGGTTGTGATCGGCGCACCGATAACTGCATTAACATTAAACGGTAATATGCTGAAACTATTATGATAAGGAGCAGTCGGAAATGTTGAGGAGCATCGGTAAACCATCGCTGCTGTTGAAGCTCGGCGCGCGGCGCTGTGTGTTTTTGCCCATACGGTACATGGATGAGGCGCTCAGGTCGCGCATTCGGCCGATGATCATCGGCCGCTACGCGATGTGGTGCGATAAGCCGGACGCCAGTTGATTTGGAAGCAAGCGAGGCTCGGCACCTCGTTTCACGTTGTTGACACTAAACGGAGCAGTATCATGTTTAGGAATTTAGCGACTCTCATACTGGCCGGCGCATTCACGAGCGCGGCCTACGCCAGCGACCTCGACACCGAACCCTGTATCAACGGCGGGGTTTCGAGCCGCGGCGACTATGCAACCCAGGCCATGGAAGATCACGTCAGGGCGCAACTGGACTGGCGCTCCTATTACCTCGACCGCATGGCCGCCAGCCGCGTGGAAAAGCCACGCGACGAGGCAGCCGTGGAGCAGACTCCGGCCGTGCTTACCAATTAGCCGTACGGATGCTCCCGGCCAGGCAATGAAACGTCGATCGTTCAAGCAGTATTGAGAGGCGAAGATGTTGACTGAAGATAAGAACGACACCAACGAACGCACCGCGACCGAAGACCTCCAGGGAGGCGAGCGTGTCGCGGCCCTCGAGCCTAACCACCCTGACCAGTACGTCCAGTACTCCCACGAGTTGCCGGAAGATGAGGCCGAGGCGTCGTCGCGGGCGCTGGTGCGATTTGTCCCGCTGGCCTACGGTGCCCTGATCGGTGGTCTGGCAGACAACCTGCCGCTGGGTCTCGCGGCGGGCGTCGCACTCAGTGCGGTGTTTGATCTGTTCATGGGCAGTAATTCCATGGTGCGTTCACTCTCGCACAGCGCCTTTCCCTATGTCTGCCCAGCGGTTGCCGTAATGGCCCGTGGGCTGGCGGGCGCCACCGGACGGTTGGGCCTGAAGTCGCCTTCGGCCTGGCGCGAGATGCGCTGCAAGCTATCGCAATTCTGACGCTGTATCCAACGCGCCGACTGTCACATGATGCTATCGCACCCGTTGCGCGGGTTTGGCTGCATAATGCGGTCAGGCGCTGGGGAGATATCGAGGCCAGGATGGTCAGTACCCTCCGCTGTCGTTCAGGGATTCATTCACCGCGGCACTGTGGAGGCCACCGATGCGCAAGCGAATCATCAAGCCCGTTCAACCAACCGCCGAATTACCGGAAGATGCCTGGCTGGATCTGGATGCACTCGCCGAGGTGGAGGTCACCTCGGAGGACCCCGCCCATCCCATTGAGTCGGCGTTGCTGCCCGACGAACATGCAGGTTGGCGTGCCGGCGACACGGGCGCGCAGACCATTCGCCTGCTGTTCCCCGAGCCGCAAGGACTAACACGGATCTGGTTGAAGTTCCTGGAGAGTCAGGCGGAACGCACGCAGGAGTATGTGTTGCGCTGGTCACCGGACGGCGGGGCGTCGTTCCACGAGATAGTGCGACAGCAGTGGAACTTCAGTCCGCTGGGCGCCACGGACGAAGTCGAGGATCACCACGTTGATCTGCCGGCCGTCACGGTACTGGAATTGATCGTCCTGCCGGACATCGGTGGCAAGCCGGTAACGGCCTCCCTGCAGGCCATGCGGCTCGCCTGAATTGCTCACCGCGCGATAATTTACGCCGTCGCCTCCAAGGCCTCGGCTCGACGGCTGATCTCTCGCGTCAGGCCCTTGAAGATGACCAGATGCGCGGGCTCCAGCGAAAACCAGTAGGCCAGCCCGACGACACCTGCGGGATGCCAGTAGGCGGTGGCGGTAATTTTTGTCTGCGCCTCCGACAGGGGATCGATCTCGAATTCCAGGACACCGGCGCCCGGGGCGCGCATGCCGAAGACCATGGTCAGACGGCGCTCGGGCTCTACCCCGATGACTTCCCACGAGTCGACTTTGTCACCGACCCGCAGGTCCTGGGGGTCCCGGCGGCCGCGCTTAAGGCCACGGCCGCCCACCAACCAATCGAGTATCTCCCGCAGGGTCCAAAGCGAATTCAGATAGTAATAACGGTTATCGCCGCCGATCGCCGAGACGATTTTCCATAGCGCCGCCGGTGAAGCCGTCGAGATCGCGCTGCCGGAGGCACGTTTGGCGTAATAGGCGTAATCGACGCGGCCTTTTCGCATGGCAAAAGCCCCCTCGACCCAGCGGGCCTCGACATGACTCTGACGCTCGGCCTCGAAGGCGGCCTGCACGCTCTCGCGGAAGTTGAGTAGACGCTGCGGAACCAGCCGTTCCAGCGCCTCGGTGTCTGCCGAGAAATCGTGCTTGAGTCCTCCGATGAGGGCCTGCGCGATATTGGTTGGCACCGAGGTGATAAATCTTAACCAATACGAAGACAACTTGGGTGATAGTACCGACACCGGCACGATCAGCGGACGGCGTTTTCCGGCCACATCGGCCAGAGTCCGCATCATTTCCTCGTAGGTCAGTGTCTCGGGGCCTGCGGCATCGAATATCTCGCCCGCCGCCTGCGCAATCTCGGGCAGGCGAACGAGGTATTCCAGCAGGTTATCGAGCGCGATCGGCGGCGATTTGGCCCTCACCCAACGCGGCGTGATCATGACGGGCAGGTGATAGACGAGGTCGCGCATCACCTCGAAGGCCGCGGAGCCGGGTCCGACGATGATCCCGGCGCGCAGCTCAGTGACAGGAACGCTGCCCTGGCGCAGCACGGCACCGGTATCGCGCCGTGACCGGATATGTTCAGAGTCGGCGTCATCGGGCACCAGCCCGCCCAGATAGACAATGCGCCTGACGCCGGCGTTTTCAGCCGCGGCCGAAAAGTTGGCCGCCGCCTGCAGATCGAGTTCGCCGAAATCCTTGCCCGCGGCCATCGAGTGGACCAGATAGTAGGCCGTGTCGACATCGTCGAGGGCGGCCGCAAGCGTAGCGGGCTCGAGCGCATCGGCGGCAGATATCTCCGCGTCGCGCCACTCACGCGCCGTCAGCACCGCGGCATTGCGCGACGCGGCGCGCACCGCAATGCCCTCGGACAACAGTCGCGGGACCAGGTTGGAGCCGATGTAGCCGCTGGCGCCGAATACCAGGCGACGGCCAGCCTTTTGCGCTAACTGGGTAGACATCCACTCAGGTTAGCGCATCGCCGGTGCCCCCGCAGCGCGCCAGGCAGAGCTGTCCCCGATCTCGTTACCAGACTGCCCATGGAATCGACAGTTGATGTGATGGCCGGTTAGAGGTCAATATCGGTCCCGGATAAAGGTTCGCAAAACCGCCCAGACAACAATATTCAAGAATGGATTTCCAAGACCGGCTTGCACGGCTTAAGAAGAGCGTCGAGACCATCACCAGCGGTCTCGAGCAGATACAGGCCGGTCTCACTTCGGTTCGACAAGAGCTCGATGAGTTACGTCAGGGCGAAGGGCCGTTATCCGAGGAGAAGCGCGAACAGACCCTGACCCAGATCACCTGGGTCCTGATCGCCAGGTTGGGGGATCTGGAAGAACTCACGGCGTCGGTGGCCCGCGCCGCGGACGATCTTCGAGCCTGTCTACAGGCCCTCGAACCCGGCGGCGTCGACGCCGGGGAACGTCAGCCGGCCGATCTGGTCGCGGTGAAAGAGCGATTGGCAGCGCTCCAATCGGAACTCGATGACTTGCGCACCGCGAGCGACCTGCGCGATGAGGGTTGGGAGCAGAAAGTCGAGGCGCTGCAGCGGCGCCTCGAGGGGGTGGAAGCGCGGCTGCGGAAGCTATCCGAGGGGCAGGAGACCCTTGAGCTGCAGACGGCCCTGCTCAGTAGAGAGGCCGAACAGGATGACAGCCGGTCGCTTATGCCGGCGTTGGGCCCCCCGGACACCGCCGACGCGACGCAATCGCCCAAACAGCTCCAGACCATGCAGCGTCGACTCGCGACGCTGATCGAACAGGCGGAGCGCCTGACGGCCAGGGATGCAGCGTCGGCGGGGCGGGGCGATTTGCCCAAACAGCTGTCGGAACTGCAGGCCGCGCGTGCGGCGGACCGGCGACTCGTCGAGCAGATGCGCACGCGTGCGGAGGTACTGGAGGCGGCCGCAACGGAGAGTGCGCGGCGGACCGAGGCCCTGGAGGGCCGTATCCAGGCATTGACCGGCAGCAGCGAACGCCTCGATCAAGCGGTGTCTCGTCTGCGTGATGAGGTCCTACCACCGGAGGGCGCTCCACCGTCGGCGACCGACGATCAACTCGCGCAACAGCAGACCCTCGCCAATGACGTTGCCGGCCTGAAGACCGCAGGCGGCAATCTGAACGATCGCGTGGCCAGGCTGGAAGAGCGCCGCCAGACGCATCAGGAGACGGTAGATGACCTGAGCGTGCGACAGGCACGCCAGGACAACGAGACCCGCAACCTGCAAAAGCGGTTGGGACAACGCAGTATCCTGGGCATGATCGTACTGCTGGTGGCCGTTGCCGGCCTGGGCCTTGTCTTGTTGAGCGAGCCCGTGCCCGTCGAGCCGGCCAAGCTGACAGTGCAGTCCGAGATCGCACCGCACGGCGCGGATCAACCTACAACCGCAGAACTCGCCGAGGATATCACCCAGTTACGTGAGGAGATGACGCGGCTCAGCGATTCTCTGGCCCTGGTCGCTCGGTCAGTCGACGAGATCATCGCATCCCCCGCGCCGGAGCTGTCGCGCCAGCTCGAGGGGCTGACAGAGATCGTAGAGACGCTTACCGCAGCGAACGTGCAACAGGCGCAGGCGCGGGCCGAGACCCAGACCGTGCAAACGCAGCTGCAGGCCGAGCTGGCGGCGATCACGGCCCAGATCGAGGTCTTGGGCGACCTGCGCACCGAGACCTCGGCCGTCGCGGCAATGTCGCAATTACCCGAGCGGGTGGACGGGCTGACAGAGGCGGTCGCAAGGCTGACGCGCGAGAGCGTCCAGCTGCAGCAGCAGAGCAGCCGTCTGCAGGCCGGGCAGGCACAGCTCCGCAAAGAGCTCGCCAGGATCGCCGCCGAGATCAAGACGCTTTTCGAAGGCGCCCCGAGGCCGCCGATGAAGGCGGTCGCCGCGCCCGCTCCAGCCCCGACTGCCTCCCCAGGACCGGAACGATCTCCATCGCCTGCACCGCGACCCGCGCCGACCCCGCCCTCAGTGCCCACTGCATCTCCACCACCTGCATCAACCCCAGCCTCACCCTCAGCACCCACTGCATCCCCATCACCTGCATCAACCCCGGCCCAAACAACGGCTTCCGACCCGAGCGGAAAGTGGGCACAGGCGCGCGCGCAAGGTCGCTACACGCTGCAGCTGGTGGGTGTTCACGAGCATCGACACATGGCGTGGTTCCTCGGGCAGCATCGCATAGGGGGCGACAATGCGGTCCACTATAGCGAGCGCGGCGGACGCCAATGGCTGGTGCTGCTCCACGGTATCTATCGAACCTCCGGACAGGCCCTGGCGGCGGCCAGGCGCCTGCCTGCCGACGTGGCGGCGCAGAGCCCCTGGGCACGACGCATCCCGACGGCCGGGCGCCTGGAGCCGCTGTAGACATCACGTCTCGTGTTGCACCAGTCGAAATACGCCGGCGGCGTAATGATCCGAAATAGCGGCGTTTTTTTGGCAGATTTCGGGGATATATGGAAAGTACAGTCTGTACCCGGCGTTGTTCTATTGGGATTCCTGTGGCTTCTCGCTCGCTGTGACTGGATCTGTCCCGCGACCAGGGCGCGATAGGCCAGATCGTGATCTATCCCACGCACCTGCCGCTGCGCCAGGCGATAGTGCTGCTGCAGGCCAGCCATCCTCCCAGCCATCCTCCCGATCCATAAACTCATCGGCGCCAATCACTCGTCGTCGTGGGAATAGCCCCGGATGATGTAGCCGCCGGATTTCTCATCGTGCTCGAGTTCCAGGAGCTCGCGGTCCCGTGCCTCCTCGAGCAGCTGGCCGAAGGTGCGGAAACCGTGGTAGGTCTCGCTGAAGCCGGGTTGGCGGCGCTTCAGGGCCTGCTTGACCATCGAGCCCCACACCTTTTCCTCTTCGCCGCGCTCCTCGAACAGGTCTTCGACGGTCTCCATTACCAGATCGATTGCCCCCTGCCGCTTGTGCTCCTCTTCGGGATTCTCGGGCGCGGCCTTTTTGCTGGCGGCCTTCTTGGCATTGGCCTTTTTTGCCGTGCTCTTGCGCCGCGTCCGTCGCGGTTTTTCACTGTCGCGCACCAGATCGTCGTAATAGATGAACTCGTCGCAGCTGGCCATCAGCAGATCCGACGTGGATTGCTTTACGCCGACACCGATGACCAGTTTATTGTTTTCGCGCAGCTTGCTGACCAGGGGTGAGAAGTCGGAGTCGCCGCTTATGATGACAAAGGTGTCGACATGCGATTTGGTGTAGCAGAGATCGAGGGCGTCGACGACCATGCGGATGTCGGCCGAGTTTTTGCCGGACTGGCGCACATGCGGGATCTCTATCAGCTCGAATGCCGCTTCATGCATGGCGGCCTTGAACTTCTTGTAACGCTCCCAATCGCAATAGGCCTTTTTGACGACAATATTGCCCTTGAGCAGGATGCGTTCCAGGACCTTCTTGATATCGAACGCGGCGTATCTCGCGTCTTCGACGCCAAGCGCCACGTTTTCGAAATCGCAGAACACCGCCATGTTTTGGGTCGTGGGTTTGTCCGTCATTACCTTCTCGTTGTTGCTGTTGGGGACGTTGTCTTGATGTCGTCATCGTCTTCCAAACAGCGGGTCAGCGAAGCACTAGGAATGAAAGACCGCGGTAGCTTACAGGATTAGGCGGGTTTGGGCGGATCCCGCCTATTCGGCGATGATGGGGCCGCTCAGCTTGGCCCTTGGGGCTGGGAAAGCATCCGCACGATTTCCGGCTCAGGGATCGGCAGTTGATTGCCCTGTGATGTATCGGTGGCAGATCAGGGGCTACCCAGGAAACCTTCGGCCAGGGCATCTTCGCCATGCCGGTCAATCAGGTTTTTGAGCTCCGCGATCACTGTCTGCGACTCGTCGTCATCGATCTCGCCCTGGCCGATCAGGCTGGCCAGGAGACCGCGTTCAGCGGCCTCGAAGAGACCACCGAGGCTGGGTATGCCCTCTCCATCCAGGCCGGCCTCGATCAGGCGCTGCAGCGGCTCGCTCGCCCAGGGCCTGAGGAAACGGACCGCCAGCGCATCTGCACCGTACTCTTCGATCAAGGCATCGATCTCGACGCCCACGGCCTGCCAATCATCGGAAGAGAAACGGTTCAGTGGGATAGTGACGGTCTTCACCTCGGCCAGCACCGTCTCGCGCACACTGGCGAGCGTTGCCGGCTGTGCCAGCGCGTCATTATCCAGTACGCCAGCGATAACCGCAGACAGTTCGTCGGAGGTGTTCTCGAATACGTCTTCAGGGATAAACATGGCGCCTCCGCTTCGTACCAACACATGGCGTTGCGTGCCCGGCAATCGCAACAATGTGGCGCTCTGTAACAGACACGCGGGATGCCCCGAGCGTTTGCCGGCGTGCATCTCTGCACTACTAGAGATTATAGCGTGATGCGGCCTGTTCAGAGATGCCCGTGCGCCGCCCAGGCGTTTAGGTCGACCGCGCGCCGCGGCCTCTCCGCACGCCGGTCGTTCCAATCGGTCCGCAGGCTTTCCCGTCGGTCGCGTCCCGATCGGCGGTCGATCACCGAACGACGCTCGGGCAGACCGATATAGCCACATTCACAGACACGCGCATCGCAGCCCTGCACCGGCAGGTGAGGTGCGGCCTCGAACGAGAATTCGCGACCGGCCAGTTGCGACGAGGCCGCGCAGTGCGATCCAATGTGCACACCGCGGAATTCTCCGGCCTGCTGCAGCCTCTCGAGCTGGGCCTGTGGCGCCAGGCGGATAGGCTGCGACGGGAGGCGTGGCGTAATGCGCCGATGCCGCCGTGCGCCAGCAAGGAACAGCAGGCCCATCGCCAACAACA
>JAHEJD010000051.1:11391-21816 GCA_024639005.1 Chromatiaceae bacterium
CGCAATCTGCGCACCGAGATCGTCGCGCCGCAACAGCTCGGTGAACAGGAGGTATTGATGCGCACCAAGGCAGGGCGAAGCGGCAGTGACGGCGTCAGGACGCGGCGGGCCATGTCGAGGTTGGCGCGCACCAGCGCGACGAGTAATGCCGCCAGGTAGGCGAGGAATGCGAGTGGGGCGCGCGGGCTGAGCCGAAGGCCGGCGAGCACCGACGGACGGCCCAGTGTCAGCACGGCCGCTGCACCGGCCACCACCAGCCCGGCGACCGGCTCCTGATGGTCGAGCGATCCGACCAGCAAGAGCCAGAAAACAAGGGAGAAGACGAATGAAAAGGCAAACCGCTGCAGCTGTCGATACATCTTTAGCCTGGTCGGTCGGCGCTGTCGTTGTCTGCGATTATCCGCGTGTAGTCGGCCGTAAATTTCGAAGGTTAAACCCTGTTGCGTTACGCTGTGATGACCCGCATCGAGTCGACGTGTTGTCACTGCGTGTTCAGGTCAGTAACCGCCCCGGCACAACCCCGATGACGTTTAAGATCAAGCAAAGGCCATGCCGCATCCGTGACGCCATTCCGTGGCGGCTGCAGCGCGCCTGCGAAACGGGCCGCGGGTGAATGCTTGGCGCGTGCTGTAGCATTGAGGTTGCGCCAAGCAAGGTGTGGCTCACCGCAGCGCGCGTCGACTCGCCATATACGTCGTCAGAACCCAAGCCAACCCTGACATGAATCAAGAACGCGCCAAGGCCCTGCTGGACATCGACCATGCTCATGTCTGGCACCCCTACAGTGCCGTTGATGCCGGCATGCCGTTGTTTCCGGTGGTCTCGGCCAGCGGCGTGCGGCTGACCCTGGCCGACGGTCGTGAACTCATCGACGGCATGGCCTCGTGGTGGTGCGTCATCCATGGCTACAACCATCCGGTATTGAACCACGCGATCGAACGCCAACTCGGGGAGATGGCGCACGTGATGTTTGGTGGTCTGACCCATCCGCCGGCCGTTCATCTGGCGCGCAAATTGGTCGAGATCAGCCCGCAGGGTCTCGAGCTGGTGTTCTTTGCCGACTCCGGATCCGTATCGGTCGAGGTCGCGATGAAGATGGCCGTTCAGTACTGGCACGGCCAAGGCAGACCCAACAAGTGCCGCTTCGTCGCGCTGCGCAACGGCTATCACGGTGACACCCTGCACGCTATGTCGGTGTGCGACCCGGTCACGGGCATGCACAGCCTGTTCAGTGCCGTGCTGCCGAAACAGTTCTTCGTCGCGGCGCCGCAGGCCGGTTTTGCGCAGCCGGCGGATCCCGAAGATCTTCAGGCGCTGGAGCGGGTCCTGGTCGAGCACAGGGAAGAGATCGCGGCATTGATCCTCGAGCCGGTGGTGCAGGGCGCCGGCGGCATGCGCTTCTACTCCCCCGACTACCTGCGCGCCGCGCGCGCGCTCTGCGACCGCTATCAGGTGTTGCTGATCGCCGATGAGATCGCGACCGGCTTTGGCCGCACCGGCCGCCTGTTTGCCTGCGAGCATGCCGGCATCACGCCGGACATCCTGTGCCTGGGCAAGGCGCTGACCGGCGGCTATACGACAATGGCGGCGACCCTGACCACGCGGGCGGTCGGCGAGGCCATCGCGCACGGAGATCCGGGCGTGTTCATGCACGGCCCGACCTTCATGGCGAATCCACTGGCCTGTGCGGTGTCGCTGGCCAGTATCGAGCTGCTGCTGGACTCGCCGTGGCAAGGCCGTGTGTCAATGATCGAACAGGGACTGCGCGAGGGACTCGCGGCCTGTGCCGACATGGCGCATGTCGCGGAGGTGCGCGTATTGGGTGCGATCGGTGTAGTCGAGTTGATCAGGCCGGTCGACATGCGGCGCGTGCAGCCGTTGTTCGTTGAACAAGGTGTCTGGGTGCGGCCGTTCGGCAGGCTGGTCTATGTGATGCCGCCGTTCGTGATGGAGCAGGACGATCTGGCGTTGCTCACAAGCGCGGTGATGCGGGTCGTTGGTGGTTTGGTTGTCGAAGGTGAGTATTGCGTACCGTCTTTTTGATGCGCTCGGCGGAGCGCATCAAAAAAAATCCCAACCTGTCGCCACCCCAACCGAACCGATATAATTGCGCACGCAACCAACAACCCGAGATCACCGCTTCAATGCACGGTCTCTTCACGTGGCCTTTGGTAGGGGCCACCACTGAACCTGGAGATACTGCAGCATGCCTGTTGTAACCCTTCCCGATGGCTCCGGCCGGCGCTATGACAATCCCGTCACCGTTGCCGATATCGCGGCCGACATCGGCCCCGGTCTGGCCAAGGCCGCGCTGGCCGGCAAGGTCAATGGCGCCATGGTCGACACCTCGTTCACGATCGATGACGACGCCGACCTGGCGATCATCACCGGCAAGAGTGACGAGGCACTGGAGCTGATCCGCCACGACGCCGCGCATGTGATGGCGCAGGCGGTCCAAGAGCTGTATCCGGGTACCCAGGTGACCATCGGGCCCGCGATCGAGGACGGTTTCTATTACGACTTCGCGCGCGAGGAGCCGTTTCACCCCGATGATCTGAAGAAGATCGAGGACCGTATGCGCGAGATCGTCGGTCGCGATCTGCCGATCCACCGCGAGGTATGGGAGCGCGCGCAGGCGATGCAGACATTCGCCGACATCGGCGAGACCTACAAGGTCGAGATCATCGACGACATCATCCCGGAAGGCGAGGAGGTGTCTGTCTACCGCCAGGGCGACTGGTTCGACGTCTGCCGTGGGCCGCATCTGCCCAGCACGGGCCGGCTGCCCAAGGCCTTCAAGCTGATGAAGCTGGCCGGCGCCTATTGGCGCGGCGATTCCGACAAGCAGATGCTGCAGCGGATCTACGGCACCGCCTGGCGCGACAAAAAGGAACTCAAGGACTACCTGCATCGCCTCGAGGAGGCCGAGAAGCGCGATCACCGCAAGATCGGCAAGGCACTGGATCTGTTTCACGCCCAGGACGAGGCGCCCGGTATGGTGTTCTGGCACAACAAGGGCTGGATCACCTACCTGACGGTGCAGGAGTACATCCGCGACAAGCTGCGCGATCACGGCTACCAGGAGGTGCACACGCCGCAGGTGCTCGATCGCTCGCTCTGGGAGAAGTCCGGGCACTGGGAAAAGTTTCGCGACGATATCTTCGTCACCGAGACCGAGGGACGGGTCTACGCGATCAAGCCGATGAACTGTCCGGCGCACATCCAGATCTACAATCACGGCCTGAAGAGCTATCGCGACCTGCCGCTGCGCCTGGCCGAGTTCGGGTCCTGCCACCGCAACGAGCCGTCGGGCACGCTGCATGGCCTGATGCGGGTGCGCAATTTCGTTCAGGACGATGCGCACATCTTCTGCACCGAGGAGCAGATCCTCCCCGAGGTGCTCGCATTCACCGACCTGCTGTTCGAGGTCTACAAGGATTTCGGCTTCGACGAGGTCCTGATCAAGCTGTCGACGCGACCAGAAAAACGCGTCGGATCAGATGCGGTATGGGATAAAGCTGAGAAATCACTTGAAGATGCCCTGAACGCCCGCGGCTTAGATTGGGAGCTGCAGCCGGGCGAGGGGGCCTTCTACGGCCCGAAGATCGAATTCTCGCTGCGAGACTGCCTCAATCGCGTCTGGCAGCTCGGCACCATCCAACTCGATTTCTCCATGCCCGAGCGGCTTGGCGCCACCTATATCGCGGAGGACAACAGCAAGCAGGTGCCGGTGATGCTGCACCGGGCGATCCTTGGCTCGATAGAGCGTTTCATCGGAATCCTGATCGAGCATCATGCCGGCGCCTTCCCGCTGTGGCTTGCGCCGGTGCAGGCGGTCGTACTGAACATCACGGACCGACAGGCCGATTATTGTGCTGAAGTCGTGAAAAGCCTTCAGGATAAGGGCTTTAGAGCTGATTTAGACTTGAGGAACGAAAAAATCGGGTTTAAGATCCGCGAGCACACATTGCAGCGTACGCCCTACCTTTTGGTAGTGGGCGATCGCGAGATGGAGAACCACAGCGTCGCGGTACGCACGCGCGGCGGTGACGATCTCGGTTCCATGCCACTCGATGCGCTGATTGCGCGACTCGAGTCGGAAGTTGCCCAGCATATGTGAGAGAGACGCCCCGGCAGCCGCCCCTATGGGCCACACAAGTCCGGGGGGTGTTCGGGTCTGATTCGAAAAAGCACTGGCTCTCGCTGGTGCTTTCTTGGTTGTCGGGCCCTGGGATTCATAGCGGAGGAAAACGGCTATCGCCAGACCAACTGAGAAGCGGAATCGCCTCAATAAAGAGATCACAGCGCACGAGGTGCGCCTGATAGGACGGGACGGAGAACAGGTCGGCATCGTCACAATCGACGAGGCGCAGGCGGCGGCCGATGCAGCCACCCTCGATCTGGTGGAGATCGTTCCAAACGCGGAGCCGCCGGTATGCCGGGTGATGGACTACGGCAAGTTCGTCTTCGAACAGAAGAAGCAGAAGCAGGAAGCGCGCAAGAAGCAGAAGCAGGTGCAGGTCAAAGAGGTCAAGTTTCGGCCCGGCACAGACGTTGGCGACTATCAGGTCAAGCTGCGCAATCTGCACCGCTTTTTAGAAGAGGGTGACAAGGCCAAGGTGACCATGCGCTTCCGTGGTCGAGAGCATGCCCACCGCGAGCGCGGTCTCGACCTGCTGGAGCGCATCGAGAAAGACCTCGAAGAGATCTCCGTGGTCGAGCAGCGGCCAATGATGGAAGGGCGCCAGATGGTCATGGTGCTGGGGCCGAAAAAAGCCAAGTAACGGCGTTCAGAGAAGACGCGCTGCTGCCGGTCCGATGACAGATCGACCGGCGTGCGCAATAGGTGGCCGGGCCACTAGGCATTGCCTGGGTCGCCTTCAACACAAGCCAAGCATTAGGAGTCGAAGAAAATGCCAAAGATCAAGACCAATCGTGGTGCCGCCAAGCGTTTCCGGGTTACTGCCGGTGGCGTCAAGCGCAACCAGTCTCACCGTCGTCATATCCTGACGAAGAAGTCCACCAAGCGTAAGCGTCAGTTGCGTTCGCCTTCGATGCTGCACAAGAGTGATGTGGCCGCCGCGCGGCGCATGATTCCCTACGCCTGACACGAGGAGACTGAGAGATGCCAAGAGTCAAACGGGGTGTGCAGGCGCACGCCAGACACAAGAAAGTCCTGAAGTCGGCCAAGGGCTACTACGGTGCCCGCAGCAAGGTCTTCCGCGTCGCCAAGCAGGCGGTCATCAAGGCCGGGCAATACGCCTACCGCGATCGCAGGGTCAAGAAACGTGAGTTCCGTGCACTGTGGATTCAGCGTATCAATGCCGCCGCGCGGATGTGCGACATGAGCTACAGCCGCTTTATCGACGGCCTCAACAAGGCCGGGATCGAAGTGGATCGCAAGATGCTCGCCGATATCGCCGTGCACGACATGCCGGCGTTTCAACAGCTGGCAGAGAAGGCCAAGGCTGCCCTCCCGGGCTGATCGGCGTCGCCGTCGGGTCCGGTGTGGCCGGGTGTCGATCTATCGACAGGGGGAAGGCCAATCGGCCTTTCCCCTTTTTGTTTCTCCTGTAGGTGCGATAAACGACATGCATCGCACCGGGTACAGGACAACGCCGCCAATCCCGGTGCGACTTGCTCTGTGCAGGCTAGGATGTGAAGTTGGATAACAAAAATGGATAGCGCTCTCGAGGATCTCCTGTGCGATGCCGAGCGGGCCGTCACTGCCGCCGATGATCTGCGTGCACTCGATGAGGTGCGTGTCCGGTACCTCGGTAAGAGCGGCCTGTTCACCGAGCGCTTGAAGCGGCTCGGAAAGCTGTCGCCGGACGAGCGCAAGACCGCCGGACAGACGATCAACCGGACGAAGCAGGCCTTCCAGCAGTCGCTGGAGGCGCGCAAGCGACTGCTCGAGGCCGCCGAGCTGGAAAGACGGCTGGCCTCCGAGCGCATCGACGTGACCCTGCCCGGGCGGGACCCGGTGAGCGGCGGCCTGCACCCGGTGACGCGCACCATGCAGCGCATCGAGGCCTTCTTCGCCAGCGCCGGCTTCGAGGTCGCCGAGGGGCCGGAGATCGAAGACGATTTCCACAATTTCGAGGCACTCAACATCCCGGCGCATCACCCGGCGCGCGCCATGCACGACACCTTTTATTTCGACGAGCACCTGCTGCTGCGCACCCACACATCGCCGGTGCAGATCCGGCATATGAAACACGCCGAGCCGCCGATGAAGGTGATTGCCCCGGGGCGGGTGTATCGCTGCGATTCCGATCTCACGCACACCCCGATGTTTCACCAGGTCGAGGGATTTCTGGTCGATGAACAGGTCAGCTTTGCGGACCTCAAAGGGATACTGAACGCCTTCCTGCATGGCTTCTTCGAGCGCGACGATCTCGAGGTGCGCTTCCGGCCGTCCTACTTCCCGTTCACCGAGCCCTCGGCCGAGGTCGACATCCAATGCGTGATGTGCGGCGGCGACGGCTGTCGTGTGTGCGGCCATACCGGCTGGCTCGAGGTCCTGGGCTGCGGAATGATCCACCCCGAGGTGTTCCGTCATGTCGGTATCGACAGTGAGCGATACCTCGGTTATGCGTTCGGCATGGGCGTCGAGCGTCTGGCGATGCTGCGCTATGGCGTCAACGACCTGCGGCTGTTCTTCGAGAATGACCTGCGCTTCCTGAAGCAGTTTGCATAGCGTGATGGTGAAACGGGATGAACAACGTGTACAGCACCGACCCTGCGGCAGTCTGCGTTAGGACACAATCATGAGATTCAGTGAAGCCTGGCTGCGGGAATGGGTGAACCCCGATATCACCACCGAGGCGTTGGCGGACCAGTTGAGCATGGCCGGCCTCGAGGTCGACTCGGTCGTGCCGGCCGCACCGGCCTTCAGCGGTGTCGTGGTCGGTGAGGTCCTCACCCGCGCGCCCCATCCCGATGCCGACAAGCTCAGCGTCTGCAGCGTCAACACCGGCGGCGATGCGCCGGCGCAGATCGTCTGTGGCGCCAGGAACGTCGCCGCCGGCATGAAGGTGGCGGTCGCCACGGTCGGTGCGAAGCTGCCCGGCGACTTCAAGATCAAGGAGGCCAAGCTGCGCGGCGTGCAGTCGCTGGGCATGATCTGCTCGGCCGCCGAGCTGGGCCTTGCCGAATCCTCTGACGGCATCCTGCCTCTGCCTGCCGATGCCCCGGTCGGTAGCGATCTGCGTGATTACCTGGCACTCGACGATCCATGCATCGATGTCGATCTCACGCCCGACCGTGCGGACTGCCTCAGCGTTGCGGGTATCGCGCGCGAGGTGGGGGTGCTCAACCGCGTATCGGTGTGCGTGCCGCAGATCGGCGTCGTGGAGCCGGCCATCGACGCGGCATTCGCGGTGGACCTGCAGGCCGAAGCGGCGTGCCCGCGCTATCTGTGCCGCATCGTGCACGGCATCGATGCCGCGGCGCAAACGCCGGACTGGATGGTCGAGAAACTGCGCCGCGGCGGCATCCGCGCGATCTCGCCCGTGGTCGATATCACCAACTATGTGCTGCTCGAACTCGGTCAGCCGATGCACGGCTTCGATCTCGACCGACTCGACGGCGGTATTGTGGTGCGCATGGCGGAGGCGGGTGAGCGCCTGAGGTTGCTCGACGGCAGCGAGGCGACCCTGCGCGCCGATACCCTGGTGATTGCCGACCGGCGTCGCGCCCTGGCGATGGCCGGCATCATGGGTGGTGAGGATTCGGGTGTGGGCGAGGCGACGCAGAATGTGCTGCTCGAGTCCGCGTTCTTCACGCCGCTGGCGATCGCCGGCAAGGCACGCAGCTATGGCCTGCACACCGATTCGTCGCATCGTTTCGAGCGCGGCGTGGATTTCATGCTGCAGCGCCTGGCGATGGAGCGTGCCACTGCACTGATGCTGGCGATCGTCGGGGGTCAGGCCGGACCGATCACCGAGGCGACGACCGATGCGCATCTGCCGCAACGAGAGCCTATCCTGCTGCGTCGTGCGCGGGTCCGGCGCGTGCTCGGCGTCGCCATCGACGATGCGACCATTGCCGACATCCTGGCGCGCCTCGGCATGCAGGTCACCGCGACCGATGCAGGTTGGTCTGTGATCGCACCGAGCGCACGCTTCGACATCGCCATCGAGGCCGACTTGATCGAAGAGATCGGACGCGTCTACGGCTATGCGAATATCCCGGCCAGCCTGAGTTCGGCGCCGGTGAGTATCGCGCTGCGCCCCGAGGCCGAGTTCAACCTGGGCAGGGCCAAACAGCTGCTGACCCAGCGCGGCTATCACGAGGCGATCACCTACAGCTTCATCGCCCCGGAACTCGCCGCATTGCTGACCCCCGAGGTCGCGCCGATCAAGCTCGCCAATCCGATCTCGGCCGATATGTCGGATATGCGCGCGAGCCTCTGGCCGGGGCTGCTGCAGACACTGCAGTACAACCTCGCCCGTCAACAGACGCGGGTACGGGTGTTCGAGAGTGGACTCACCTTCCGGCGCACCGATGCCGACATCGAGCAGCACCCCAAACTGGCCGGCCTGGTGTACGGCGAGGCGGCGGCGGAACAGTGGGGGCTGGCGAGCCGCCAGGCCGACTTCTTCGACATCAAGGCCGACCTGGAGTCGCTGCTGGGCCAGGTGGCCGATCCGACCGAGTTCCGGTTCGTCGCCGCCGAACACCCCGCGCTGCACCCGGGGCAGGGTGCGCAAGTGCTGCGAAAAGACGCGCCCATCGGCTGGATCGGGCTGCTGCACCCGGCCGTGCAGAAGGCGCTGGACCTGCCCAAAGGGGTGTTTCTGTTCGAGGTCGATCTGCTGCCGCTGCGGCTCGGCGGCATTCCCCAGTTCGCGCCGCTGTCGAAGTTTCCGGCGATCCGCCGCGACTTCGCGCTGCTGGTCGACCGCGACCTGCCGTTTCAGGCGGTTCTCGACTGCGTCCGGGACGCCGCACCCGCATTTGTGACAGAAATCCAACTCTTTGATGTGTATACTGGCGAGAACATAGATTTGAGTCTAAAAAGTCTGGCTTTGAGCTTGATTTTACAGGAAACTTCGCACACTCTTACTGACACTGAGATCGACGAGGCAAGCGCGGTGGTGCTGGCGGCGCTGGCGGAGGTCCTGTCCGTAAAACTGAGAGACTGAGTCGATGGCATTAACCAAAGCAGAAATAGCAGAACATCTGTTCGAAGAGCTCGGGCTGAACAAGCGCGAGGCCAAGGACATGGTGGAGATGTTCTTTGAAGAGGTCCGCATGTCGCTGGAAAACGGCCGCCAGGTAAAACTGTCGGGTTTCGGCAACTTCGACCTGCGGGAGAAGAAGCAGCGGCCCGGGCGCAATCCCAAGACCGGCGAAGAGATCCCGATCTCGGCGCGCCGGGTCGTCACCTTTCGCCCCGGACAAAAGCTCAAGGCACGAGTAGAGGCATATGCTGGATCCCAACAGCAGCAACGTTGAGCTGCCGCCGATCCCGGGCAAGCGCTATTTCACCATCGGTGAGGTCAGCGAGCTGTGCCAGGTCAAGCCGCATGTGTTGCGCTACTGGGAGCAGGAGTTTCCGCAGCTAAAGCCGGTCAAGCGGCGCGGTAACCGTCGCTATTACCAACGCCACGATGTCGAGATGATCCGCAACATAAGAAGCCTGCTGTACGAGCAGGGCTTTACCATCGGCGGTGCGCGTCAACAGCTGTCCGGTGAGGGGGCCAAATACGAAGACCACTCGCGGGTCGACATAATCCGTCAGCTGCGTCGCGAACTCGAAGAGCTGCTCGCGTTTCTCAAGGCCTGATCAGGCCTGTTTCATTGACAACAAAACGCCGCGTCCCTAGGATGCAGCGCCTGACCTTCGGAGCGTAGCGCAGCTTGGTAGCGCACCACAATGGGGTTGTGGGGGTCGGGAGTTCGAATCTCCCCGCTCCGACCAATAAAAACAGAGGCTTAGGCTAACAACCTAAGTCTTTTTTTATGTCTGGAACAAAATAGGTACCGATACAGGCACCAAATGAAATGATGAGCACGGATGTGCCGGCGGGGCGCTGCCGGCATCTCATTCGCCGCCGGATCGACGGGTGCTGCAGGGCGCGGTCCAGGCGCCGATAGCGTCATTTGCCGATAGCGTCATTAGAAGTTCGGACAGGGAAATCCGTAGACCCAGCCAAAGCATTGGTCGCGTCTCATCTCGATGTTGTCTCGGGGAAGGCAGTGTCCTGCTGAGGGTTAGGTCCGCGTTGTGACTCTGTGTATGGACCCGCACGACCGAGCTAGCGGCTCCGTTAGCCGGGGACAATTGAATAGCTGGTGCTGCGCCCGGTCGGGAATAGGGAAGCGTGCCAGCCAAATAGGCGATCTTCGGTGAGTGGCTTGGCATAGTTGACGGTGGCATCGAGCATCATCTCGACGACGCCTTCTACATGTCGGTCG
>JAHEJD010000052.1 GCA_024639005.1 Chromatiaceae bacterium
TGCGGCTTACCGGCATACTGGATTTCGCCTACACACGCTTCGCACGCTGGCGTCTGCGTCGACGCTGCGACGAAATAAGCTGCGCCACCGATTCCACGGCGGCGCGCACAGACACCAAACGACCCTGAGGCCGGCGCAACCTTCACGTAGCGCCGGATGGCCGGTCAATAGAGGAGAGACAGCATGCGCGTTGCACTTTTTGGCGCTACGGGTTTCGTAGGCAGCTACCTTGTCGATGCCCTGGTCGCCGCCGGGATGCAGCCGGTGGTGCTGGTCAGGCCCAGCCACGCGGCTAAGGTCAGGCACCCGGCCGAATGCGTTACCATCGAAGGCGACATCGGTGACATTGGCGCGGTCAACGGCCTGCTCGGCCAGGCCGATGCGGCGATCTACAATATCGGCATTCTGCGCGAATTCCCGGGGCGTGGAATCACCTTTGACGAGCTGCACGACAAGGCTGCGCGCCGCGTAATGGAAGCCGCGATGCAGCTGGGCGTGAAACGTTTCCTGTTGATGAGCGCCAACGGCGTGCGGCTGGATGGCACTGCGTACCAACGATCCAAGGCGCTTGCCGAACAGCACCTGATGGGGACCGACCTTGACTGGACTGTCTTCCGGCCGTCGGTAATCTTCGGCCATCCGCGCGGTCGCATGGAGTTCGCCACCCAGCTGCATCGCGACATAATCGGATCGTCGCTGCCCGCTCCGCTGTTCTATCCCGGCCTCCTGCCGTTCGGAGCCGGTGGCTTTGAGCTATCACCGGTGCAGGTGGAGGACGTCGCCAGCGCATTCGTTACGGCACTGCAACGGCCTGACACGATCGGTCAGACTATCGCACTGGGTGGCCCGTCGAAGCTGTCGTGGCGCCAGATCCTGGAGACACTCGCCGCGGTCGGTGGAAAGCGCAAGTTTATGCTGCCGGTGCCGGCATTAGGCATCTCGATAGCCGCGATGATGCTCGATCGCTTCGAGGATTTTCCAATCACGCGCGATCAAATAAAGATGCTGCTCGAGGGCAATGTCTGTGACAGCTCGGGGCTCACCGAGCTGGGCATTACCGCGCGGCCGTTCGACGTCTCCAACCTGCTTTATCTCAACACCTCCGATGAGGGACCGCAAACATGGCATCAAAATGTCGCATAACGGCATCGCGCCTGGGACTGGGTGGCCGTGCAGATATCGCAGCGCGTGATCCCAACGATGAGGAAGTGGGAAAATGCAAAGTCTTGGGGCTGCGCAACATAACACTCACCTCGCCCGATATGCATAACGGGTCATTGGCCACCCTCAAGGAATGGTGCATTTTTACGATACGCGTGACAGCAAACCCGGGTCCAGCCGTGACATAGACGACCCAGACTTCGGCAGTAAATGCTGGCCGGCTCCGGAAATTGCACAGAACGTCAATGACGAAGAGCTGGGTGATCTCCGCATGACCGTAGAGGAGGGATCACTCTGGTAGCCTTCTTGCAAACCCTGACCGACGGTTATCCGGAGTGGGCAAGTATCCGGGGATACCTCCGGGTACGTCCTCACCCTTTGCCAAGGTAGCTTTTCCACCGCCCCCTTGAGTTTTACACTGAGACTAAGCGGAACACGCAGACGTCAAGACCTGTCCGACTTTCGTGCCTCCTGAACGGGGCTTGCCCGCTTGCCTCAGGTCAAACTCCACCAGGGTTATCAAGCCGCACAGGCTCATGACCGCAGCGCCCGGCTGCAGACTGTGAAAACTGCTGCTCACGCTCTTTCCTTGACCCAAAGCCTTGAAAATTCACGAACGGAAATCCGTATCGTGAGTATGCGAGTCCCTCGTGAAACGCTGCTTAGCCTGTTTCAATCACCATGCTGCGTCCCTCGTTTCGGACCATGTATTCGAACTCTTGGTAAAAGTGTTTAAGGAAACTCTGTACCGGCCATGCCGCAGCATCACCGAGCGCGCATATTGTGCGCCCCTCAATTCTGTTAGCGACTTCGAGCAACAGTTCAAGATCTTCTTCTCGACCTTTACCGTCGACTATCCGGGTAAGCATGCGATAGAGCCAGCCCGTTCCTTCACGACAAGGCGTGCACTGACCGCAGGATTCGGACATATAGAAACGAGAGATGCGCTGCAAGACTCTCACCATGCAGGTCGTATCAGCCATCACGATGACGGCGCCCGTGCCGAACGACGATCCCGCCTGTTGCAAAGAGGCATAGTCCATCGTGCAGCTCATGATCAACTCTCCCGGGAGAACCGGGACAGACGAACCCCCGGGGATAACGGCCTTGAGCTGACGCCCCCCGAGTATCCCACCACATATTTCGAGAAGATCCTTGAAAGGGATCCCCATGGGTAACTCGTAATTACCGGGCTTTTCTATGTGCCCGGATACAGAAAAAAGCGCGGTACCGCCAGAACCCTCAGGACCCAAACCGGCATACCATTTTGCACCTTTGCGCAAAATCATCGGGACACTGGCGAGCGTCTGGGTATTATTTATTGTCGTAGGCCTCCCATACAGACCATAGCTGGCGGGAAAGGGAGGTTTGAATCTCGGCTTGCCGGGTTTACCTTCAAGCGATTCTAGCAGCGCAGTTTCCTCGCCGCAGATGTAGGCGCCTGCACCGACAAAAGTGTGGAGATCGAAGTCGACCCCAGAGCCAAGGATGCGCTTACCCAGGAGTCCCGCGTCATAGGCCTCTTTGACGGCGGCTTCGAATCTCGGAACAGGCTCGTCCATGAACTCACCGCGGATGTAGTTGTAACCAACGTCCGCACCGGTAGCGTACCCGGCGATCGCCATGCCCTCGATGAGCGCGTGCGGATTGTAACGGAGGATATCCCGGTCGTGACAGGTTCCCGGCTCGCTCTCATCCGAATTGCAGATGATGTACTTTTGTCCTGCTGCACTCCTAGGCATGAAACTCCATTTCAAACCTGTCGGAAACCCTGCCCCACCACGGCCGCGCAGACCGGAATCCTTAATCGCGTCTACGATCTCTTTGGGTGATATCTCGCCGGCGATCACCTGTCGCCACACGGTGTAGCCGCCGCACCTTTCGTAAGTCGCGAGTTCCCAGGACCTGTCTTCATTCAGCGTGTTCAGGCTGACAAGATTCCGTTGGTAGGTCATCAGTCCAGCTCGTCCAGAATTTCGTCGAGCAGCTCCGGTGTGAGGTTTTCGTAAAACCTGTGATTCACCATCATCATCGGGGCACCACAACAAGCTGCAAGACACTCCTCCTCGCGCTTCAGATAGATGCGGCCGTCTGCGGTACTCTCTCCCAACCCTACACCCAGCCGCTGTTTGGCATGCTCAACGATCTTCTCAGCACCGCGAAGCATGCAGGAGATATTTGTGCAGATCGCCACGTTGTGTCGACCGACAGGCTGAGTTTCGAACATCGAGTAGAAGGAGGCTACCTCGTAGACATGGATACGAGGCAAATCAAGGTAGACGGCCACGGCATCCATGGCCTCCGTCGTGAGGTAACCGCCGTTTTCGTGTTGCGCAGCATGAAGCGCCGCAATGACAGCCGATTGCTCGCGATCCTGAGGAAATCGGCGCTTCCACCTTTCAATCTCTTCGCGCACATGCTGAGTAAGTGACAATTCGCTCACAGGGCCTCCGCCTTTCGGAATCAGGCAAGCCGCCGGGAACAGCCATCAACGTGCAGAAAAGGCGGCCTTGCCTCAGATTTTTGGGTTGCGCACGTTGCCGAGAGAAGCGGTGTCGCACGCACTTGCCACGTCGAACATACCTCTCGGCCTCCCTTTCGATTCAGGCGGCAGGCAAATGTTCACTGTCATTACCGCACCGGCCTTGATAGAAAGGCCAGGACATTAGCGCCGTACCACGCTCCATACACCACCAACACCGTCACCGGTCTTGTCTCCCGGCTTCTTGTCGCCAACCCACAGATACAGGGGCTTTCCGTTGACTGCGAGCTGCTCTGTCCCGTCTCGACGCTCGATCGCTGACATGCCCTCTTCAAGCGTCATCAAATCCGACACCGCCGCCGGCGGCCAGTTGGCGGCGCACTGCCCGTAACAGTTCGAAACACCTTCGCTGTCCTGCGAATAGGTGTATAGCGTCATGCCGCCCGCGGTGGTCAAAACGTTACTCTGAGTGGCGCCGGCGGATGCCTGATTGGCTACCGATGCAGCCGGTGGTGCCTCACCACCTGCGTCTCGTTGGCTGAAACCATATTGCCCAGCCCCGTATCCGGAATAGCCCGAACGGGTTCCAGTATCGTCGCCCGACTCAGGCAGCGCCATTCGGGCGGGATAGCGAGGTCCCGGCGGTTGAGACATGTAGCCGTAGGGGGCATAACCGCCGTAGTAAGGGCTGCTGTAGTTGTAACTGCGGCCCCATGTGTCGCCCGCTCCATAGCCGTTACCGTAACCGCGCATGTTGGTATTACCGCGACCGGACAGGTTCATGCTGAAATCGCCACCTCCGGCTGCATCACCCCCGCGATACTGTTCGCCACCCATGCCGCCGTAGCCACTGCCGTAGCCGTTGTTATACCGGTTGCCCCAGTTGTTTCCGCCCCAGGGACCACCCCACCAGGCGGAAGCGGAGGTCGTCGCGGCAATCAGCGCACTTGCGAAAAACATCTTCATCAGTTTCATTTGTGATCTCCAAGATCGTGACGTGTCGAAATCGCGCGGGGCGGGTCGTGAGCCCGGCAAGCCCTGGCACTTCAGAACAGCAATGATAGCCGCAGGATAAGGAAGAATTACGTCACGAAAAATGCGCTTACATGGAATCTTCGGGCTCTTGATCTTCAACGAGACCAGGCAGATATTTTGTGCTCACCAACAATGCATCGCGGCCATGCGCTAATCGTTGGGCAGGCTGTGCCTGCCGATCGGCTTCGGGCGCAGCCCGACCTACCTCAAACTTGCTGTCTAGCCCCCGGGCTCAAGTATCACCGGGAACTCGGCCTCACGACCCGAGCGCCACACCCGGACGCTGACCTGTTCGCCTATGCGATGATCGTCGAGCGCAGACAGCAGCGCGGCAACGCTGTCAGTAGACTTTCCCGCCACCGCCAGGATGATGTCGCCCGGCACCAGGTTGCCCTGGGCGTCCACCTCGGAACCACGCAGACCGGCGGCCTCTGCGGCCGAACCGCTTGTCACCTGCAATACCAGAACACCTTCCACGCCGAGCTGCTCCCTGACCAGACGACTCATGTCGGCGTCAACGGAGATTCCCAGACTGGGACGAATATATCGACCCTCGGCGATCAGCTGCGGTACCACCTGGTTCACGGTATCGACAGGGACGGCGAAGCCGACGCCCGCATAGGCACCGGACGGACTGTAGATGGCCGTATTGATGCCAATCAAGCGACCGGCGCTGTCGAGCAGCGGACCACCGGAGTTACCGGGGTTGATTGCTGCATCGGTCTGGATCAAATGATCGATGCTCGTTCCTTCGTCGTCGGTGATCGATCTGTCGAGCGCCGAGACAAGCCCACCGGTCAGCGAATAATCCAGACCGAAGGGGTTGCCGATCGCGAACACCTTTTGCCCCACCCTGAGATCGGCGCTGACGCCAATCGGCACAGGCGGCGGACGGTCGATCGGCACCTTGATTCGGAGCACTGCCAGGTCGTGCGCCGGACTTGCGCCGATCAGCGTGGCCCGGTAACTGCGACCATCGTTGAGGCGCACGATGGCCTCTGAGGCATCCGCGACGACATGGTTGTTGGTCACGACATGGCCGAGATCGTCCCAAATGAAACCCGAGCCGTTGCCGCGCGGCACGCTGAAAACGTCGCGCGTCCATACGTTCATCACACGCTGGCGGGTGGTAATGAACACGACCGACGGACTCGCCCGTTCGAAAATCTCGATGGTTGCGAGTTCATCTGCAGCCAGTTCCCCGCGTGCGGTCACCGCCCTCGGTTCAGTGGTCAGGCCTACCAGGTAACGCTCGACCCAAGGCAGAAACTGCCAAAACACCAGGATCATCGCGAGCAGCAGAAACACCCCACGCATCCGCCTGAGGAATCTGTCCGGTTCTTCAGTCATTCGTTATCTCTCAGTATCGCGAGCGCCAGGTGGGCAGCTCGACAGACGAAGCATGGGGGCGCCCAGCGGCACGTTCACCCCGTAAAAAACGAAGGCATCCCAGGTAAGCCAGGCAAACACCACCGAACATAACGACCTTGAATCCGCAGCGTGTAGAAAGGATAAACGCCTTGTTGCCCGGTGGCAGTCCCTCCTCGCGTCCGTTGGCGCCCCTGGTCGGCCGTCGATCTGATCTGAGAAGTGGCCCCTTGCGGCATTCCAGGGCCTGAATCCACCCCACCAGCTTTCCGCCGGCGCACTTTTTCAGCTCATGCCGGCCACCAGGCCAGCCGCCACGTTCGGCAGGCATGGGCCCGTCCGAGTCTTTCTGTGCGAGGTGCTCACCGCCTCTGCCCCGCTTGGCCGGTATCACTCGTGCACGATTTTAGCTGTTTGGCGCAAACCCGTAACGGAAACGTGTCAGATTGACCCGCGGTTTGGGCACCAAGGCCGCCAGCCGGGCGATGAAGTCGAGCGGCTCGACAAGAGCGCCGGAAGCGATTTTGAATAGCCGCAGGCTAGCCCGAAGGGTGGAGGGCAGATTGCCCAACATAAAATGACGTGGGTCGTGCCGTCGCGGTAAAGCGTCTTCAACTGGGTCGCTCTTGCGCATCCCTGCGCCCGCGACACTCGTGAATACCCTCACCTCGTAACGGACGTTGCCATTTGGGGCGAGCGACAGGCGCTGTTCTGCGATTGCCGGCCAACTGATGTACCGGCAAAGACGCTCGAGCTTCTTGCGCTCATCTTGCCAAATACAGAAGTGCGTTGCCCCGCCATCTGCCTCGCCTCGTCACGGTATCCCACCTCATCCAATCGACAGATATCCAGCAGCCTGCGCAGTGCGGCTAGATCGGTCCGACCTTCGAGCTCACAGACCTGTTCGGCATAGTGCTGGCCGACGAAGGTTTCGACCGCGTCGATCGTGCGGTAGACCGCCATTCGCCCGAGGACTGCCGGCAGTGCGCCGGTGATCCAACCCGCGAGTCACCGGATAGGTAGTAAACGACTGCGCTGAAGCCGCGGCAGTAATTCCTCCATCAGCTGCAGATGCCGTTGTTCGGTTACGAGGTGATCGCGGGCGAAGGCGTGCACCTCGGTGTTGCGAGTCGCGGCAAGAATGCCGCGGTAGATACAGACAGCAACCGTCTCGCGAGCGTGGTCGGAGCGGATGTCACCGACCGTATCCAGAGGCAGTGGCGGACGCACCGCGCCACCTTCGACGCGACCCGGTCGCGGGGTCGGGTCGGCCGGATATCCGGTCATTCGGCCGGTAGCAAGACCGAATCCAGTACGTGAATAACGCCGTTGGAAGCCTCGATATCGGCCTTGGCAACGTCGAGTTCGGCCAGCGTCAGTTTTGCGCCGTTGACAGTCTCGGCCTCGCCCGCGACTAGCAGATCGGCGGCACTGAGTTTGCCGGGTATCACATGGTAGGTAAGGACTTCCTGCAGCTCATCCGGATTGCTCATCAGCTCCTCAATCTGTTCCTTCGGCAACTTGCTGAACGCCGAGTCGGCCGGGGCCAGCACGGTGAAAGGCCCTTCACCCTGGAGAGTCTCTGTCAGCCCGGCCGCCTTGACCGCCGACAAAAGGGTAGAAAAGCTGCCGGCGGCCGCCGCCGTGCCGATAATGTCGTTTGTGGCCTCGGGCGCCACGGGTTCGCTCGCCCTGTAGTCGGCGCCTTTTTCTGTGCCGTAGCCGTCGGCTTTAGCATATGTCTCAGCGTAGCCGCGCGCTGCCGGGTAGCCCTGCTGTAAGGACGGTTTGCCATACCCGGCGTGCGTCTTGTACCCGTAACGGCCAGGGTAACTCCAGTTTCCATATCGCGGAGGCTGCCGGTAAACCTTTGCGCTACAGCGTGGGTAACCCATGTGCGGGTGCATTCCATAGCCTCCGTGGTTGAAGTAACCGCCGTGCTTGTGGCCGGCTACCGCCGTCGATGCGCCGGCAGAAAGTGTGAGCGCACAGGCCATACTTACGAGCGTCGAGTTTACTGCTTTCATTGTGACTCCAAAAGTTAGCCAAAAAATTGATAAATACCCGGAATAGGAGCTGCAGCGATCCCCTTGGTTCGGCGCAGTTACCATGGTGATAGTCGGTAAAAGGCTTGGACAATGCCGCTTCCCCCGGCGGCTGCTCCAAATCCCGCGGCACAAGGTATCGAGGAAGGCCGGGCAGATACGTCCTTGGCTTCCGGGGTAGAGCGATTACCTATCGCTCGCAAGTCGGTTCTGCATTTTTGGGAAGGCTACCGGATCTCCTCGGCGCCTCGACCCAATCTCTCTCCACTAACGCGAACGAGGCGCGTCCGTCACCGAGTCCGGCCAGGAAGTGGCATCCCCATGCGTCCCCAGAGTTTCAGGTACCACGGCAGTTCCCCGTACCACCGCGAAACCTCATGCAGTTTCTCGCGGCCCTCATCGCTGAGTGTGAAAAACCGGATTGCCTCCGGATTACGTTCTGGGAAATCGACCTCGCGCAGATAGCCATCGCGTTGCAGTCGATCGAACACCAGCGCGATCTCCGGCACGAACTCAAGGAACAGGCCGTTGCTCATGCCACCCGCTCGACGTAGCAGGTGCCCTCTGTCGAGGGACCGCAGGGCGTCGTAGAGAAGGATCGAGTGTGGCATTGGATTAACGGGGCCGGCGACAAACGTATAAGAACACGCATTTGCCACCGATCCCCTGCAACAGTCAATAAGCAGGTGCCGCGACATCGGATTTGAGCTCCTCAGCGCCTGCCTGTCGCACACCGGTCGCGCAAGACTGACGAGGTCGGATACCCTCTCGACCCAACACCGTGGCCGCCCCCTGGGGGCCATGCTAGGATGACTTCGCCAACGCAACGCTGCTTCAATGCCCACGAGGTCGTCATGAACCCTGTTGACGAACCGACCCTGGGGCCGACCAACGACCGGTCGGAGTCCCCCGGCGACGCCTCGCTGCCCGCGCGCATCCGCGACCTGGTCGAGGGTGAACCATACGCGGTGCTGGCCACGCAGGGCGACATGCAACCGTACGGATCGGTGATCGCCCTGGCCGTCAGCGCCGACCTCGCCCAGGCCGCTTTTTGCACCTCGCGCGCTACCCGCAAGTACGGCCTGCTCGCGCGATGCGAACGCGTCGCCCTGGTAATCGACGATCGCAGCAAGCACGGCGACGACATCCGCCGCGTGTCGGCGGTCACGGCTACGGGTCGCGCCGCCGAACTCGCGCCGGGCCCCGATCATAATCACTGGCAGGCCCAACTCCTCGTACGCCACCCGTACCTCGAGGAGTTCCTCGCCTCGCCGTCGTGCGCGATCTTTCTGGTAGACATCGTCCGCTATCTCCACGTTGTCCGTTTCCAGGAGGTGTCCCAGTGGGTTCCACGGGCCGGTGCGTGATTCCCCTGTCCGAGTGCGCCACTGCCGGCGAGGAGCTAGTGGGTGGCAAGGCGAGGACCCTCGGAGGCCTTCTGCGCTACGGTTGGCGTGTGCCGCCCGGCGTGGTGGTGTCGACCCAGGCCTACGACCACTTTCTGCGCGAGGGTGACCTGGAGCGTCGGGTCCGCATGGAGCTGGGACGCAAGCGTTTGGAAGGGATGCGCTGGGAAGAACTGTGGGATGCGGCGCTGCGTCTTCGCCACACATTTCTGGCGGCTGAGATGCCGGACGACCTCGCCGACGCCATCACGACGAGCGTGGCCGATCTCGGTGATGTCGACCTCGTCGTGCGATCGTCCGCACCCGGCGAGGATGGCGGCGAAACCTCCTTCGCCGGACTTCACGAGTCAATCGTGGGCGTGCGCGGCCGGGCGGCGCTGCTGGACGCCGTGCGCACGGTCTGGTCGTCACTCTGGTCCGACGCCGCACTCCTGTACCGGCGCGAGCTGGGCCTCGATCCCGCGCGAAGCAGCATGGCCGTGCTCATCCAGCCGCTGGTGACCGAAGATACCTCCGGTGTTGCCTTTGCCCGCGATCCGCGTGAGGCGAATCGACCTGTCATGATGATCGAGGCGGTGCCCGGGCTCTGCAAGCAGCTGGTGGACGGAGCCGTCGACCCCGATCGCTGGGTCGTCGACCGCGACACCGGACAAGTGGTCGAGCATCGTCGTGGCGAGCGGCCGGAGGGCCAGGGCCCCCTGCTCACGGCCGACGAGCTGGCAGTCCTGCACCGCACTGTCAGGGACCTGGAAGACCATCTCGGCTGGCCGCCGGATACAGAATGGACTGGTCGCGGAGACGCGCTCACCGTGCTGCAGGCGCGCCCCATAACCCGCCCGCGCCCGCCAGCCTCGGCAGAGTCCGACGATCGCCGTCCATGGTACCTCGCGTTGCGTCTGGGCGCCGATCGCTTGCGCCGCCTCTGCCGTCGCGTGTCCGAGGAACTGATCCCGGAACTCGCGGCCCTGGGGGTGTCGCTGGCAGCCGAACCCCTCGACGATATCGACGACGATGCGCTCGCGAACGCCCTGCGCCATCGACATGATCTGCTCGAACGCTGGCAGCGTGTCTACGCAGAGGACTTCATTCCGTTCGCCCACGGTGTCCGCCGGCTGGGGGTGTACTACAACGACGCCGTCAGACCAGACGACCCGTACGAGTTCGTGGCGTTGCTGTCCTCGGAAGACCGCCTGGCCCGGCGCCGGAACGATGAGCTACAGGTGCTGGCAACCATGCTGCGCGACGACCCCAAGCTTCGCACCACGGTGGTGCGCGTCGCCAACGATGACCTGGACCGCGCCGCCCTGCTCGAGGTCCTGGCGGCTATCCCCGGCGCCGACGCGTTGCGGCGAGGCCTCGACCAGCTTACGCACGACGATTTCGACATCACGTACGACGGCCGGCGGCTGGCCGACCAGGCAACAACGCTGCTGGGTTTGGTGATCCAGATGGCCGCGATGCCCCCGCCTGGCGGTGACCGGGACGTGGGCCGCGCTGTCGCGCGCGAACTGGAGCGCAAGCTCCGCGAGGCCGTCGGACCCGATCGCGACCTCGAGGCCGAAGAGGTCCTGGCGACGGCACGATTGAGCTGGCGACTGCGCGACGACGACAACCTGCTGATCGGCCGGCTCGAGAGCCAGCTCCTGCGGGCGGTGCAAGTGGCGATCGCACGGCTTCGAGCCAACGGGCGCCTTGGCGGAGACAGGTCGCCTTCCCTCGAGCTCGCCCTCCCGCTGGCCGACGCGCTCAAGGCGGGTTCGGACCAGCCTGTTTCGCTCGCCCCCCACCAAATCCGTGAGGCACAGCCAGCACCAACCGAACCCGGCGTCAGCGCGCGCCAGCTCACCGGTCAACCGGGAGCGCCGGGCCTGGCCAGTGGCCCCGCCTGCTGCATCCGTAACGCCGCCGACCTGAACCGCTTCCGCGCCGGCGACGTGCTCGTCTGCAACGCCATCGAGCCCAGCATGACCCACCTGGTGCCGCTGGCCAACGCCGTGGTGGAGGGGCGCGGCGGCATGCTCATCCATGGCGTGATCATCGCGCGCGAACTGGGTCTGCCTTGCGTCAACGGCATCCCAGGAATCCTCGACCGCGTGCGGGACCGCGACCGCCTCACCGTGGACGGATTTTTGGGAATCGTGGCCGTGGGTCGCGCCGACTTCGCCCTAGAGCTCGGCGCACCGCCGGACGAGGAGGCCCTATGATGGCCGACGCATTTTCCCCGCCGATTGTCACAATGGCTGACGGAACGATACCCGGCTGAAATCTCACCCGCCGACTGACCGCTGCATCGCGGACGTTCCACTGGCTAAAGCAAGCGGACTGTTCGCTGTGGACGACGCTCGCGCCTCAACGTTCTGTCGGCGCAACCGGCGCGGCCTGTTTCAGCTCGCGGGCCAGTTGACGCTCCACCAGCTTCGGGGAACCGGTATGGCGAGCCAGCAAGTCATAGGCTACAGGCACAATGAACAGCGTGAAAAGCGTGGTCGCAATCACTCCGCACAAAATAACAGTACCAATCACGACCCGGGTCTCAGAGCCCGCCCCCGATGAAAGAAGCAGCGGCACCGAGCCTGCCGCCGTCGTGATACCGGTCATCACAATCGGTCGAAAACGCACCCGGGTCGCCTCAGTCAGTGCCTCTGCGAAGGCCCTGCCATCATCGCGCAGCTGGTTCGCGAATTCGACGATCAGGATGCCGTTCTTGGCTGCGAGCCCGACCAGCATGATCAACCCGATCTGACTGTAGATATTCAATGACAATCCGGCCAGGTACAGCCCGAGCAGTGCGCCACCCATCGCCAGTGGAACGGTGAGCATGATCACAAAGGGGTGGATCCAGCTCTCGAACTGAGCGGCGAGAACCAGGTACACCACGATGGCACCCAGGATCAGGACAAAAACGATCGATTCACCGGTCGCCTTCAGATCCCGGGACTGTCCCTTGTAATCGACAATCACCTGCGGCGGCAGGTTTTCTTCGACCAGTCCATCCAGATAGTCGAGCGCATCACCAAGCGCCAGCTGGTCGGTCAGATTGGCGGTGATCGTTATCGCCCGCACCCGGTTGTAGCGGTTCAGCTTTATGGAGTCGGCGATCTCTTCGAGGCTCACAAGGTTGGCAAGCGGGATCAATTCGCCGCTGCGCTGCGAACGCACATAGATGTTAGACAGGTCCGCCGGTGTCTGATGGTCCTCGCGTGCCCCCTCCAGCACCACATCGTACTCTTCCCCGTCCTCAATGTAGGTGGTGACGCGCCGCGATCCGAGCATAGTCTCCAGCGTGCGTCCGATCTCGCTGACAGTGACTCCAAGATCGGCCGCCCGGTCATAATCAATCAGAACCTGCAACTGCGGCTTAGTCTCTTTGTAGTCCCAGTCGATACCCCGCAGGCCCGGGTTGGACTCCTCAATCTTTGCCAGCAGCGTATCGCGCCATTGCGCCAGCTCGGCATAGGTACCGCCGCCAAGAACATACTGCACCGGCTTCTGCACCCGCTGACCAAACCCCTGGCGCATCACCGGGAAGGCCCGCACGCCGGGAAGATCGGCAAGCCGGCGGCGCACATCCGCCATAATCTCCCAGGCCGACCGACGGTTGTGCCAATCATCCAGCACGTTGATCACGATGCCGCTATTGAAAATCTCGAAGTTGCTGAAGGTCCTAGGTGCGCGGACCAGCAGACGGGTGATCTCCCCGCTCTCGACCAGCGGCATCATGCGTCGCTCGATCTCGTCCATGTAACCGCGCATGTAGTCGTAAGACGCTCCCTCTGGCCCATTCACCAATATGAAAAAGGCACCGCGATCTTCCTTCGGCGCATACTCACTCGGCAGGTTCTGCAACAGCCAACCGCTGCCGCCGACAATACCGATGAACAGCAACGCGACAAGCCACTTTGCCCGCAGTGCCGCACGCAGCAACCTGATGTAGCCGTCGCGGATCGCGCCGAAAGCCTGATCGACGCGGTACGAGAAACCCGCCTTGCGTCCACCCGAGGGCAACATCTGAGACGCCAGCATCGTTGACAGCGACAAAGCGACAAAGCTGGAGATCACAACCGCAGCCGCCATCGTCAACGCGAACTCGGAGAACAAGCGCCCGACGTCGCCCTGAAGAAAGGCGATCGGCACGAATACGGCAACAAGCACGATAGTGGTGGCGATTACCGCGAACGCAACCTGGCGCGCGCCGCGGAATGTGGCAACCAGACGCGTCTCGCCATACTCTTCCATGCGGCGGTGAATGTTTTCGAGCACCACGATCCCATCGTCAACGATCAGACCGATTGCCAGTACCAGCGCCAGCAGGGTGAGAATGTTGATCGAGAAACCGAGTACCCACAGCACCAGGAAGGTTGCGACCAGCGATACCGGCACCGTCACGGCCGGAACCAGCATCGCGCGCACGCTCCCTATAAATAGGAAGATAACCGTTACCACCAATCCGATCGCAATGCCCAGTGTCTTGTAAACCTCCGCGATCGCGCCCTTGACGAATACCGAGGTGTCGTAACTTTGCTTGATCGACATGCCGTCCGGCAGGGACGGATTGATCCGCTTCATTTCGGCCGATGCCGCATCGGCGACCGCGATCGTGTTCGCGGTCGACTGTTTTATGATCCCAATGCCGACCATCGGCACGCCGTTGCCGCGGAAGAAGGTCCGATTCTCGCGCGCCCCCTTTTCGACCCGAGCAACGTCACCGAGGCGGACTAGATAGCCGTCTTCGCCGCGCGCGAGTACCAGACGGGCAAAATCTTCGGCAGCCTCAAAAGTCCGCTCGACGCGCACGGTGAACTGGCGATCGACTGAATCCAGGCTACCAGCCGGGACCTCAAGATTCTCCGCGCGCAACGCGGACTCCACATCGGCCACGGACAGGCCGCGTGCGGCCAGAGCCTTGCGGTCGAGCCAAATACGCATCGCAAAGGTCTGGCCACCACCGACCCGTATCCGGGCTACTCCGTCCAGCACCGAAAAACGATCCACCAAGTAACGCCGCGCGTAGTCGGACAGTTCCGGAACGGTCAGCCTGTCGCTGACCAGATTCAGCCACATGATCACATCTTCATTGCTATCGACCTTTTGAATCTCCGGAGGATCAGCCTCGGTCGGGAGGTCATCCAGGACAGTCGCCACGCGATCCCTGATGTCGTTTGCGGCAGCGTCGATGTCGCGGTCGACCTCGAATTCGGTCGTAATCACCGAACGCCCGTCCTCGCTGACCGATTCGACGAAACGGATGCCCTCGACGCCGGCGATCTGGTCCTCGATCAGCTGGGTGATTCGGCTCTCGACAATGTTCGCCGATGCCCCGGGGTACAGTGTCTCAATCGAGACTACCGGGGAGTCGATGTCAGGGTACTCGCGCAATGGCAGCCGATCGAAGGCGACCAGACCGAAAGCGATCAGCAGCAAAGCCAGCACCGCCGCAAACACCGGGCGCTTGACCGAGACGTCGGAGAGAATCATTTCCCCGAATCTCCCGGCGTGGCGCTCAACAGCACGTCGATTGGCTGTTGACCGTCGTCGACTGCCTTAATCGCAATCAACTGTCCCGGGCGCACACGCAAAGTGCCATGCGTGACGACCTGCTCCCCTTTCTGCAATCCCGTAAGCACCTCGACCAGTCCGGGGCGGCGGGTGCCGATCGCGACTCTGCGCTTGCTCGCCTTGTGGCCCGAATCACTCGGCTCGGCTACAAAGACATACTGCTCACGCCCCATCGGCATCAATGCGGCCTCGGGAATCACCAGTGCGGTTCGCGGGTTCTTCCGGAGCGTCACCTGCATCAGGAGCCCCGGCTTCAACAACCGGTCCTCATTCGGCAACAGCACGCGGGCAATGACTGAGCGCGTGACCGGGTCGACACGACTGTCGATGCTGCTAAGCTCACCGTCGAATACACGATCGCCATACGCTGGCGTCGTGGCAGTCACCGGCAGACCCGGTTTCAAGGTCGCAAGGTACACGCTCGGTACTGCGAGATCGAGCTTGAGAATGCTGTCGTCGTCCAGCGTCGCGATGCGGTCACCGGGCTCGACCAGAGCGCCGACGCTAATATTGCGAAGGCCGATGACGCCGGGAAAAGGCGCCTTGATGACGCGATCGGAAAGCTGCGACTCTATCGCGACCAGTTGAGCGCGAGCGGTTTGCCATTCTCGGCTGCGTTCGTCGAGCAAAGCTTGTGACGCGGTACCCTGCTTGGCAAGCGACTGGACGCGGCGAAATCGAGTCGCAGCCTCCCGCTCGCGGGCGCGGGCCTCCTTCAGCCGAGCCTGTTCCTCGGCGTTCGTCATCTCCACCAGGAGCTGGCCGGCCTCGACCCTTTCTCCGTCGTCGAAATGCAGCGCGCTGACCGTCTCGGTCACCGAAGCCGTGATCTGGACCGACTCATTTGCCCGAAGCGTGCCCAGCGCCTCGACGCGATCCTCGAATGCCATGGCGCTGACGTCGGACACAATCACCGGTACGGCGGGCTGTGCCGCATTCGCCACGGCGCTCGCAAACAGCAGAGAGAAAATCGCCAGCGGTCCGACAGTCGCTGGGAGAAGGGATCTTCGACGTCGATATTGCATCACCGCACCTAGCCTGGCTGGATCGTTACTCCTCATTGGACAGGAGCGAGTCGCGGCCTTTTCAATCGTGCTTGGTGGGGGAATTCACGTCTGCAGCTGGTGCCGAAGATGAAGACCGGCTTCAACGGACCAGCTTCCAGTGCCACTCCAGCCACGGCCACTCGGCGGGATTGAACCGGGTTGGGAAGATCAGACCAGACGCGCTACCCTCTGCAGTCGCGCTAAGCACGCGGCCCTTGACCAGCTCGACGACACGATGCAGTGTCTGCCCGACGAATCGACGCTCCTAGTGTCGGGCGGCAGCCCGTCTTCGAAGTCGGCGATGGTCTGCACCCCCGCTACCAAGGGCATCACAGCAGGCAAAGCAGCAGCCAGAAGGAGAATTATCAGTACGCTGCGCATCGTCTTCATTTCGCTTTGATTTACAGGCTGTTCCAACAGACCCCGGACGCCACCCTAGCGCCATGCGTCCGGGGAAAAACCCATTGAATTACCCACCTTCATACCGGCCAACGCACGCTGATGCACCACGACTCTGGGCATTCGCCATTGCACCCGGCCATTGCGTGGTTTTTACGGAGACACGCACTGCCGCGACGGGGTCGAAATCGACTAGCATGGGGCAAGCATGGAGTGCGGGCAAAACGGTCCGCTAAAATACAACTGGGCACATCGTCCCGACAAAAACCTGGTAAACCCGGAGAACGAAAAATGACGGACACTTTTGGCGCTCGCTCAAAGATCGCGGTCGGTGAAAACGAATTTGAGATCTTCCGCCTCGACGCCGTAAAAGAGGGGCATGTAGACCGACTGCCCTACTCCCTGAAAATACTTCTCGAGAATCTGTTGCGCCATGAAGACGGCCGCGACGTAACCCGAGAGGATATCCTCGCGCTGGCAAACTGGGACGCAAAAGCCGCACCAAACACCGAGATTTCCTTCACGCCGTCTCGCGTCGTTCTCCAGGACTTCACCGGCGTGCCTGCTATCGTCGATCTGGCCGCCATGCGTGACGCCGTGGTGAATCTCGGCGGCTCCGCCGGCAGCATCAACCCCTTGTCGCCGGCGGAACTGGTAATCGATCACTCCGTTCAGGTAGACAACTACGGTGCGGCCAACGCGCTCGATCTCAACAACAAGATTGAGTTTCAACGCAACAAGGAGCGCTATTCGTTCCTTCGCTGGGGACAGTCGGCGCTGGATAATTTTCGCGTCGTCCCGCCGAATACCGGCATTGTGCACCAGGTGAATCTCGAGTACCTGAGCCGAGTTGTCTTCGACATAGAACAGGACGGACGCCGCGCCGCTTACCCGGATACCGTTGTCGGCACCGACTCGCACACGACGATGATCAATGGCCTCGGCGTGCTGGGCTGGGGCGTCGGCGGGATCGAGGCCGAAGCCGCGATGCTGGGCCAGGCGATCACGATGCTCATTCCGAATGTCGTCGGCTTCAAGCTGGTAGGCAAACTCAAAGAGGGCACGACAGCTACCGACCTCGTTTTGACCGTGACGGAAATGCTCAGAGAAAAAGGCGTGGTCGGTAAGTTTGTCGAGTTCTTCGGCGATGGTCTCGGCCAGCTACCGCTGGCCGACCGTGCGACGCTCGGCAACATGTCGCCAGAATTCGGATCTACCTGCGCGATCTTCCCGATCGATGGCGAAACCATGCGTTACCTCGAACTGTCCGGTCGCGATGCCGATAAAATCAAACTCATCGAGGCCTACGCGAAAGAACAGGGCCTGTGGCGCAACGACGGCCAGCCGGATGCGCTTTATAGCGACACGCTGGAGCTGGACATGTCGACGGTCGAACCCAGCATCGCCGGTCCGAAGCGTCCACAGGATCGTATCGCATTGAGTGCCGCTGCGAAGACCTATGGCAAGCACTTGGCGGCGGCAATCGCCGATCGTAAGGCCGGCGGCACGGCGACCGCGAATATCGACGGCGAGGACGTGCAGATTCGCGACGGTGCGATCTTGATCGCGGCCATCACGAGCTGTACCAACACATCCAACCCGGCCGTAATGATCGCTGCCGGCCTGTTGGCCCGGAATGCCACGTCCAGAGGTCTGAAAGCGAAGCCCTGGGTCAAAACCAGCCTTGCACCGGGGTCGCGCGTGGTAACTGACTACCTGAACAAAGCCGGACTTATCGACGATCTCGAGGCGGCCGGTTTCTACAATGTCGGATACGGCTGCACGACCTGCATCGGCAATTCGGGTCCGCTCAGGCCGGAGATAGCCGAGGCGGTAAAGTCCGCAGATATCGTGGGAACGAGCGTACTGTCCGGAAACCGAAACTTCGAAGGCCGGATTCACGCACAGGTGCGCATGAATTTCCTCGCCTCACCCCCGCTCGTTGTGGCATACGCGCTGGCGGGCAACATGGACGTCGACCTTTTCAACGATCCGCTCGGTGAGGACCCGAGCGGCGAGCCGGTTTTTCTGAGCGACATATGGCCGGACCAGAAGGAAGTGCAGGATACAGTCGCAAAGAACATCGACTCCGGAATGTTCAAACACAGCTACGAAAGCGTGTTCGAAGGCGACGCCAATTGGAAGGGCATCGATTCGCCGAGCGGAGAGATCTACACCTGGGATGCCGCCTCGACCTACGTGAAAAACCCGCCTTATTTCGAAGGCATGGGCAAGGCACCGGATGCGGTGCGCGATATAGAAGGCGCTCGCGTGCTCGCACTGCTGGGCGATTCCGTAACGACCGATCACATCTCACCAGCGGGCAGCATTGCCGCCGACAGCCCGGCCGCCGAGTATCTCGAGGCACAGGGTGTCAAATCCTCGGACTTCAACTCCTACGGATCGCGGCGCGGAAATCACGAAGTCATGATGCGCGGAACGTTCGCCAACATCCGTCTGCGTAACCAGCTCGCCCCCGGCACGGAAGGTGGCTGGACTCGCCACCAGCCGAGCGGCGAGCAGATGCCGATCTTCGATGCTGCCAGCCGTTACAGGGAAGAAGGCACACCGCTGATCGTCCTCGCCGGCAGCGAATACGGGACAGGCTCTTCACGGGACTGGGCTGCCAAGGGCACCATGTTGCTAGGCGTCAAAGCCGTAATTGCCCGGAGCTTCGAGCGCATTCACCGCTCCAACCTCATTGGCATGGGCGTATTGCCGCTGCAGTTCATGGAGGGTCAGGATGCCGAATCCCTGGGGCTCACGGGTAAGGAGGTCTTCGATGTCAGGGGACAGACGGATGCTGATGCCAAAACCGTCAACGTGGCCGCGACGTCCGATGGCGGCGATGTCACGAACTTCAAGGCACTAGTCCGTATCGATACACCGAAAGAACGCGACTACTACGAAAACGGGGGTATCCTGCACTACGTCCTGCGACAACTCGCGGCGTGACAGACCTGGTGCGCTCGGCAGCCCTCAAGGATGCGCGGCATGTCGGCGTCCTCGCAAAATGCGGCCCAGTTTTCTCGTTTCATTCGCCGTTGTCGGCCACTCAGCCCGTGCAGCAGGCGAATTGCGACCTGAATAGAAATTCCAACCGTCGCATGTTGTAGGTCAGATTCATCAGTCCGATCTTCACAGCCGCCCGGACCTTGCCCCTGGTTTGAACCAGGATGTTGCCCTGGAGCATGCGCTGATCGCCGAAGACGTGTTCGACGCGGGCGCGGACCTTCCAAATGCGGTAGGGGATCGCTCAGCTTCTCGAGTTTCGCCAGCCGGTCCTCATGGTCAAAGAAGCCTGATTGCATGCGATCCGTCCTGTGTCTGACGCCTGGGTGCTATTCTGCCCAAATCGAGGGATTATTCGAGATGCCCTACAGCGAGCCACGAAGTCCCTACATTCGTTTCAATCATGTACCACAAGAACAAAATCGAAAGTCTGTACGATCTGATCACCGGCGACGAGGATGCGCGAGTATGTAAAGACATACCTGAATCAGCCTGTAACGATCAGCCATACAATTTCTTTGTCTACCTGGGTGCAAACCTCTTGAGCAAGGTAGCTGATGAACTGGCTAGCGCACGACTGGTTCTCCCTTGGCTACTCGCATCGATTGGAACGCCGGCCGCGTTCATTGGCTTTCTGGTACCGATTCGTGAGGCGGGTGTATTACTGCCGCAGCTGGTCGTGGCGGCTTACATTCGAGGTCTGAAACTGCGGAAATGGGTATGGATCAGTGGTGCAGGCCTATCGGCGCTTGCGCTTGTGTTGATCGCGTTAGTCGGTACGAACCTGGAAGGCATTATCGCAGGATGGACGATCGTTGCTGCGTTGATCCTGTTCAGCCTGGCACGAGGCTTGTGTTCGGTTTCGGCGAAAGATGTCTTAGGCAAGACTGTTTCCAAGAGTCGTCGAGGCCGACTGATGGGGCTTGCTTCGGGTATGGCGGGGTTAGCAACGCTGGCCATCGGCTTGTATCTTGAGTTCTTCACCAGCGGTATCGAAGGTTCTCGCGCTGCCACAGGCCTCATTTTGCTGGCTGCGGTGATCTGGCTACCCGCGATGGGCCTGTTCTCCACGATCCGAGAGCTGCCCGGATCGACGTCGGGCGGTGGAAATGCCCTACACGAGGCGATCCGAAGTCTCGCAATCCTGAAGACAGATCCAGATTTCCGCCGCTACGTCATCACTCGAACCTGGCTCCTGAGTGTGGCTTTGGCCGTGCCTTTCTATGTCTTGCTCGCTGAAGCGCGCACTGGCGATGGTCTTACTGGGCTTGGCATGCTCATCATCGCCGGCGCAATGGCCGGAAGTGTCAGCGCCCCTTTTTGGGGTTGGATGGGCGACCGTTCCAGTCGCGTGGTGATCGCTAGCGCGGCTACGATCGCTGGGTTGCTTGGTGTCGCGACCTGGATACTCGAGGACTCGCCACTGCTCGACCACGGCCTTACGCACGCAATGATCTTCCTGATCGCCAATGTTGCACACAGTGGTGTCCGTCTTGGTCGCAAGGTGTATCTCGTCGACCTAGGAACACAAGAAAATCGCGCCAGTATGGTGGCGGTGAGCAACACCGTGATCGGTGTGGCGATGTTAGGCGCCGGTTTGGTTGGAGTCCTCGCTGATTTCGTAGGAATCGCCGAATTGATTTTGTTGCTTGGAGTGCTTTCACTCATCGCCGCGGGCTTCGCTTGGCGCATGCCAGATGTATCCCGCTAGGCCGACTCTCGTCGCGGATCTGAGCAAAATTCGGTGTGAGTCGCACTCGCGGATAATCGACAGTTTGTCCAGATACCGCCCAATCGCACGGGCAAATCCGCTGGCAGCGTTCCGCAAGGGGGATTCCCGACAGGCCAAAGTTCAGCCCCACGCGCAGGATTAGCCTGATGAACATCGGGGGCACACAATAGAACGTCTTCCACGGGCACGCGCCCTGATCGGCCGCACAAATGCACTGGAGCGATTTGACGCATTGCCAGCAGTGCCTCGACACCATAGCGCCGGTAATGCCACATGGGATACCGATCCAATTCCAAAAGCTCGAGCAACTCCTGGTGACGTCCCGCCACAAACAAACAGGACAAACACGCCGTCGCGCCGTGGAAATAGTTACCAGGATTCGAATCCGACCAACAGGAGCGCAACGTGGAAACCAGATCATCTGCCCATCGCCCGGCAACTTCCACCGAACCACAGACCTCACCCCACCGGTCACCGACCGGACTGAGGTAGTCAACGCCATCA
>JAHEJD010000007.1 GCA_024639005.1 Chromatiaceae bacterium
ATTGCCGAAAATCGACGGGCAGGCCAGTCTTCCAGGGTTGGGTCATGCGCTTGGTGTTGTGCAGCAGCCGGGTTTTTTCATCGAGCCGATCGAAGTCGTTCCAGTAGTCCTCGAACAGGCCGATGGTCTCTCGGTCTTCGAGTTGAAGGCTTATCCACTCGTCGTAATCGCGCTTGAACGCGAACAACTCGGCGAACTGCTCGGCGCATCGCCAGTGTTGCAGGCGGGCGCAGTCGAGCAGCATCACGCTGCTGGCCAGTGGCCCTGTGGGACCTTGCTTACGCGAACGCGGGCGGCACATCAATGCCTTGCCGTGGAGGTCACGGTTCAGCAGTTCATACACGTCACCCACCGCAAAGACGTCCGGATCGACGACCAGCGCGCGCCCCTCGTAGTCCATGAGCTCCGGCGGCATGAACCGCAAGGGCGTGAAGGATTGCAGGTCCCTGGTGCGCCAGATGCGCCGGAGGCCTTTACGCAAATAGGCCTGACCGTCGTGCGCCTGCAGAAAGGGTTGATCGACGGTATTCATTATCCGCACCGAGAACTTGTCGGCATGGGCAGAGTTGCGCCGCATGGAGTAGGCCGACACCAGCGCGCCGACCATCTGCTGCGGGTTGGTCTGAATAAAAACGCAAGGTTCCACTGTTTGTCTCGCTGGCTTACAGGCTTCGCATTCTATAACAAAAGCCTGTCCGGCTAGTCTGCCCACTGTTAGCGAGTAAGTGCGCTAAACGCACTATCTCGGATACAAGCCGCGTTGGTCCTTGGCATCACCTATAGGGTCGAGCAACGCGTGAATGCGCGCGACGATGGTCGCGAGTTCGTCGTCCGCAGCGCGGCCGGCCGGCGGCAGAGGCTCGCCCAAACGCACCGCCCGGCCCCGCTGAATCAGGGTCTCGTGAATGGCGCTCAGGTCACGTGGGTGGCTAAGTGCTCCCCGGCGATAGAGCAGAAATCCGAGCGGCTGCAGCATGCGCCGCCAACCGCGACTGCCGGCCGGTGGCAGCAGGAGGTCAGCGAATACAGACCGCAGGCGCGCCCTCAGCGATCGCGGCGGACAGGGCAAGGGGAAAATGGCCAGTGGTTTGCCGAGCTTGGCGACCTCCATCATCATCGAGACACTGTCGCCAGTAACGACGAAGGCATCGGCATTGCCCAGCAGACCGAGGTAGGGATTGTTATCGGCATCGCCAGGCTGCCATCGGTAAAACTGGCTGCCTGGGGGCAGGTGCGATTCCAGTGCGTCGGTCACGGCCACGGGCGTGCGCCGACTGGTCGTCACATAGACCGAGCCGCCGGTCTCATCGAGCATCTTGCGGACCTGTCGCATGAGTTGCTCGGTAATACGCTCGTCGAAAAGGAACGGGTGCGTGGGACCGCCAACCAACAGCGCAATCAGCGGTCGACGCAGCGGCGCGAGGCGCTCTCGCCAGGCGTCGCCGGCGCGCTGGATCGCGGCGCCATCGACGCGGATCGGCGGCAGACCAACCGCCAACACGTTGCTGCGGTCGGGCAGCCGGTTCTGTGCGCTCATCACGATCAGGTCAAAACGCTCCAGCAGGCCGGACGGTTTGCCGATCAGCGCCACCCTGCAACCCCCGCGCGCCTGTTCCCGCACCCAGAGTGCGGCCATGGACGGACGCCGGCCCGAGGTCAGGATCAGGTCCGGCCAGGGGGGCTCCAGCCTGTCCGAGCGAAGCAGATCGACATGATCGATCGATACCGCAAAGGGCGGCTTTTCCTGATCGTAAGGCGGGCAAAATTGCAGGGTCTTGCGGACCAGGGGCCAGGGCAGCACATCCGCGATCACATCGACCTGATTGTTATCACCGGTCTTCTCGCCGAGCAAAAGCCAGATTAGTGGCGGCTTGGAGGTCATTGCGTCGAGTGGCACATCACCTGCTGTCGGCACAGAGCCCGCAACACTCATCGGCACCCGAACGGCGGTGCACCGCGCTCGATCGGCGCCATCCCGATCTTTATCCGGCCGTGATGCGCAATCCTCAAGCTCACCGATTTCCGTCTCCCAATCGAACCAGTGAATCGATCAAGTACAGCCTGGACAATAACCTGCCCAGAGGAACGGGAAAAGACCAGAGTCAAACTGCTTGGCCCTTCAGAACAGCCAGGCATAACGGGCAACAAGACCTGCCGAGCCTCAACGCACGCGGATTATTATTGAGGTTGGACAAAACATCATGTCTAGCCGCCTCCGCCCACTAACCGCGCGAGCAAATGCCTCGTAGCCGCGTAAAGCGAGAACAGCGGGGACATCGCAACGACGATCATCTCGTTCGGCCGCAACAGGTTTGCCAGTAGCGGGTCGCGAAATCTAGTATTCAGCACGTAGTCGCGCAGCTTGCGCCGTCTTGGGTTTGGGGCCTTGTGATCGCCCGGGCTGCCGCTTTGTAAGGCAATCATCGGGAAAAGCGCATACATCTCCGACAGCGCCGCAAACGCGGCATCAATGCCTTTCCCGCCAATGACAACCCGCGGGATTTTCTTGGAGTAAGGATGTTCGCAGAGCCAGTCGATGAGGCGGTCGCTGGCGATATAAGCGTGGGCGCAATAAGAGATGGTGCGGAAGGTCTTCCAATTCAAAAATTGCGCCGAAAGTGGCCAGTGCCCTAGATAAAAACCCTTCCACTCTGGCGGCAACTGTTGCAGCGCTTTTCGGATAGCGAGCACCGTTCGAGGGTTTAGCAAGCGCGAGAAGACCACGTCATCTTCGAAGATTAGGACTCTTGATTGCCCCTGAGCACGGGCCTGCTGAGCCACTGCCCGGTGTGATTCCCAAATCCCTTTTTTGGGTGATGTCGGATGTTTGGCAGGTCTATAGAATTCCACGTGTTTGCACAGTCCGACCCTGTGAAACTCGCCCGCCGCGCTTGCCATCCGATCGTCGCGGCTCTGCAGCGAAATGCAATAGACGCCATCGAGAAATGACCAGTCGAACGCACTGCTGTCGGCCGCCGTCGAGAGCGCCGAGCAATTAGGACAGTTGGTCTCAGGAGGACAGGGATGAAATAGAGAGTTAGCGAAATTCATCAAGCGCGATTCAGAGGCGTTGCGGTCTTGGCACACAGGAAGGATAGAGCACCTTTTCGTCCGGCAGCAATCTTTCCTTGCGTCCGCCAGCACCCCAGGTCGGGAGTATAAGGCGGCATAGACAAGCTTTCGTCCAGCAATACCCCTCCCCGGCGGCCATCGGCGCTAACGGTCGATCGTCGTGCTGACCCGCAAACGCCCACAGAATGGCTTTTCGGCACCCGATCCCACGCCAACGACGGGTTCACGGGCACGATGATCTGCCCGCTGCATCAGTCCCTCTGGCCAGTGACCGGATCTTCTCATTTCACGAGAGCTCGACGTATCGGCTCCCGTCGATCTCTTGTTCGAAAAGGGTGGTCAGCAAGTAAAGCTTTGACCCGGCAGCTTCCTGTAAGGGACGGATTTTTTCCCCAGTTCTGCCATGCGTCGAATCTCCCGTCGCGGCATATGCATGTGACTTTGAAGAGAGAGCGACTTTCTGGCAAGTTCGCTGGGACCAGGGGAGTTGAAGAGAGGAGAAAAATAAGCCGCAGTATCGCTGGCACCCCACTACTGGGCAAGATCGCATTTCAATCTTCACAAACGGCAATTCAATAGTTCCGATTGTCAATCGCAGGTTGCTGAGTTTTCAAACCAGCGCTGCAACATCAACAATGACCAGAGGCGGCGACTATGGTCCGCCTTGGCGGCGCGATGCTCGGCCAACAACTAAGTGACCGGTTCGGGACGTATCAGCTGCTGCTGTTGTAAACGCTGGGGTGCCAACAGCACATCGACTTCGTCCTTCAATTCATTATTAATCCAGTCGGCGATAGGCACCCGCAGTCCGTGTTTACGCCGATGGACCAGCGCACGCGGCAACCGGGCCAGCGCCGCGCGTTTCAGAGCGACCTTGGTGGCTAACTTCCCTACGCTGGCTGTGAGCGGCTGGCATAGAGCCTTCCATCAAGCGCCGACCTAGGAACGGCGCACGTGCCTCGATTGAAGCCAACATGGTCGCGCGATCCACCTTGGTCAGCAGATTCTCACCCAGATAAGTCAGCAAATCGAATACCATAGCGCGCTTTACCGGATGCTTTATAGCTGCCAGTGCTGACCAGGTGGCGTTGATTTCGGTAGGCTGATAATCCCTGGCGATGTTCATAGCGTCGGTGCCAAATGTACCGAACCAAGCGATATGCCGCTCATACGGATCGCGTTCGGCCTCATCCACAAAACCGCCGAGCTAAAAAACGCAGCGAAACCCGGTTGGTTGTGACCGGCAACCGCCTGAGCCCAGCGCGAATCACGTGCCGCAGGGCATGGGGCAAGCTGGAGTACCATTCAGCCCAGCGGTGCCCCAAGTAGGTGGGATAACCCCCCGAACAATTCGTCGGCCCCTTCACCGGTAAGGATGACCTTCACCTCGCGAGATGCCGCTTCCGCAAGTAGATATGTGGGCAGAATAGCAGGATCACTCAGCGGCTCTGCCAGATGCTCCGTCACCCTATTCAAGGCCCGGTGCAGCGCCTGCGAATCAGCGCGAACGGTATGGTGCCGGGTACCCAAGGTACGCGCTAGCCCGGCAGCATCGCCACAATCGGGCCCCCGATAGGGAATCAGCTGGCCCATGTTCACTACCGCCCCAGGGCGGCGCAGCTGCGCTCCGGTCAGATTCAGCGCACCGAAAATTCCACACATGAGCTAATGTGCAACCTGTTTGCAGGGGCTGTACGCCGCATGGTTGGGACCTTCCAGGATCAACGGCAGTGCAGCGGCCAGGGATGCACATTTGTCCAACGCTTCAGCCTTCACCAAAAATACCGCTGGCACAGTGCACTGTGCCAGCGCTTGTTGCCACCAATGCTCTGAGCGCAGGGTGGAATCCGGTAACTTGCGCAGCGCTTCCCCATATTCTTGGATGTAGTTGCTACGTATCTGACGGACTTGGTTCCCGGTGGCCAGCAGTATGGGCATTTCGAGGTAGTAGGCCAGAGAGGGTGAGTAAGCCTCCACACCGATTACTTGAATGGCTTCAGGGGCCGAAATCTCGATGACTCGGGCCAACGCGCGCGCAGAGCGATATTCACCCAATTCAGCAAGAACGCCTTGGATACCGAGTAACAATGCGACGGGGATCATGATCAGGCCGGCGATGGCGCGGTTGGGCGATACTGCCCCGAGCAACGCCATCCCGGCCGCGGCAATAAGGGCGATACCAAGCACTGGTCCCTGGGCATCGAGCACCTGCGCGATGCGGGAGACATAAATGTGGGGAGCGAGCGCGTCACTGCCAAAAAGCAGAATCGACCCCAGCATGAAGCCAATTCCGGCAGCAGTCCATGCAGCATAGCGGAGCAGATGAGGCGCGACCTGCAGCAACCGCGCACATAGCAGGGCGACCGCCGGCAGGACCGGCAGGATGTACCCGGGCCGCTTGGACTGCGAGAGGGTGAAAAACAGCAGCGGCATGAGTATCCACAACAGCTGAAAAACTTCCGTGCGGGCCGTATCCAGGCGTTGCCGCCAGAATCCGATCAGATGCCGGCCGCCCAGGAATAGCAGACTAATCCAAGGCAGGGCGCCGACAATCAGGAACGCGGCTACGTAATAGATGGGCCCCGTGCGATTCATTTTATCGGTGGCGACCCGTTCAAAAGTCTCTCGCACAAAAGCATAGTGCAGGAACTCGGGGTGACTTTGGGTCACCGCCAAGAACCAAGGGCCAACAATCAGAACGAATGCGGCGATGCCTAGAGGATGAAACAGCCGGCGTATTTGCTCTTGTCTGGCCAAGGCCTCGGCAATGCCGATCAACAGTGGCACTACTAAACCAACCGGCCCTTTGGTAAGGACTGCGAAACCGGCCGCCGTCCATCCTAACAACAGCCATCCAACCCGGTTGCTTTCCCGACTGAAGTGCACGGCGATGCAGGCGAGGCTGACCCAAAACATCATCGTTGCGTCAAAGATGACGACTCGAGAGAAAAGCTGGACCAACGGACAAGTAATCAGGATTAGGCCGGCGACCAGCCCAGTAGCGCGATTAAAGCGCACAGTGCCGAAGGCAACCACCAGCAATGCAGTGGCCAGAGTAGATATAAAAGACGTTTGATGGCAGTTGCCGCCGCGGCGAAGAAGAACACCGGCTTATCCAAGTAAGGCAAATCGTTAAGGTGGGGTACCACATAGTTGCCGGACACCATCATTTCTCTTGCAACTTCAGCATTGCGGCCCTCGTCAGGGTCGATTAACGCAACCGATGCGCTACCTTGATAGAGGGCGAACAACGCCACAGCCCAGAGTGCAGCCCAGAAAACCACCGTCTGGACAGGGCGGCTTCGGTCATCGAAGGGTGAATGCGCGTTTTGCATTGTCGAGGAAATCGGCGAGGACGGCGATAAATCACTGCTCTCCAGCTATGCGGCCGAGGGAGCAATCATCGTGGCAGATGGCGATTTGGTTGGGATCCAGCGGAGGACGATACACGGCGTTGCGGAGCATTTCAGAATTCATAGCAGGCGGAACAATACGGTCTAATGGAGTACAGGCTAGGCGTAAGGAGAATGTGGTCCTACCTGAAATCAGGGTGGCCGATAAGTTAAGGTCCCGACATTCTCTTCATCGCTCAGCGGCCGCTCGATGCAGATGCACGGGACCTTGCCAGAGAAACCCTCGCGCTATCGAGCAACCAGTTGATCTGCTCGCCGGTTAGCGGCGTGAACCCATCGTCCGGGAATAGCCGGCGATGCCCGAAACGCGCGCGTCATGACCAGCGGCAGAGCAGTTGCCCGACGACGACCAGGTTATCGGCAGTCCGGCCAAGGAGCGCCACGCCGTTGGGCACCACGACCGCGAGCCCTTCACCAGTCTTTGCGCCGACGATAGCTCAGGCTAGCAGGGTCCGCTCGACCAGCCAGTACGAGCCTACGAGCGCGATTACCAGCGAGGCCGGGATGGCGATCACCTCCCGATACCAGGAGCGATTCCGAAACCACAGGCCGACGAGCAGAAAGCACAGGGCGAGTACCGTCAGCTGCCCGAGTTCCACCCCAAGATTGAACGCAATGAGCCCGGTCACGAGGTGACCTGGCGAAAGCCCGACGTCGGTCAGCACACTGGCAAAGCCCAGGCCATGCAGAAGACCGAAGGCAAACACCACCAGCGTCCGCGATCGGGTAAGGCGCTGATGGAAAAGATTCTCGATGCAGACATAAACGATCGAGGCGGCGATCAGCGGTTCGACGATCGTCGCCGGTATTTGCACCCAGCCAAGCATCGACATTGCCAGGGTTAGGGTATGCGCGAGCGTGAAGGCCGTGACTTGCCAGAGCAGTACGCGCCAGCTGGGACTGAGTAGATAGAGGCCGACCACGAACAGGATGTGGTCTGCGCCTTTCGGAATGATGTGCTCGAAGCCGATGACAAGATAGTTGCCGAAGATGGACCCCGTCGATTGAGCCACCACAGTGTGCAGATCGATGTCATCACTGACTGCCCCGGACTGCAGATAGGCCGAGTAGAGTTCACGGCCGTCGCCGGCATCGACGCGCACAACGCTGGCGCCAAAGCGTCTATCCCATTCCCAGACCAGGGCCCGCGCCGCTGCCGGAAGGGCCCCGGTCAGCGTGATGACTGAATCACGCGCCATTTGTTGGTCACCGATCGCGGGTACGGACACGCGCTGGACCGCCAGCCGGAGTCTGATGCCGTCCGCCCTCAGCACGATACCCTGCAGAAATTCTGACTGGAACAGCGCGAACTCCCGCTGAATCTCTGTGGGGGTAAGGCTGCGCAAACGATTGTAGACGGGCGCGTCTTCCGAGTCGTCGCTGTCCTGGTGCGACCCCCCTATCCCGGCAAGCACAGCCTCGAGGTTGAGCCGGATATCTGCCTCGAGGCTACCATCCGCCCGCAGCTGTATATCGACTACCGCGGGCCTAATCTCATGGGCATGAGCCGAGGCTGCGGCAAACCCGACAAGGAAACAGGTGATCACCCGACGGAGCAGACCGTAGCGCTGTGATACCGCCGCGCAGACGATCATAATGCCGGAGCCCCATCTCATTCTGATAACCCGACAGCATGCTGATATCCCGCCACCGACCGCAATGGCCCCTGACCGCACTCTGGCTGCTGTCTTCTACGGCCGGCCTGGATGTTGAGGCGCATGAGTTCTGGATCGAGCCGGTGAAATTCGAGGTGGCACCCGGCGACTTGCTGGAGGCCCACGTACGGATCGGTCAGAACATGAAAGGCGACACGCTTCACTATATCCCTCGGCTGATCGAGGCGTTCAGGCTCAGCGCCGGCGGCGCAACCCGCGATGTCAAATCGCGCATCGGCGACGATCCCGCGCTGAGTGAGCGCGTATCGGCAAGCGGCCTGCATCTGCTTTCCTATGTCTCGACGGACTCGCAGCTTACCTATTCTGAACCGGAAAAGTTCCGGCGTTTCGTAGAGACTGAAGGCATCCATTGGGTAAGCGCCGCTCACGAAAGGCGCGGACTACCCGCGCAGGGTTTCAACGAGGACTATCAGCGGTTCGCCAAGTCGTTGGTCAAGGTGGGCGACGGCAAGGGGCAGGATCGCCCGCTTGGCCTGGAATTCGAGCTGGTTCTAGAGACGAACCCCTACACCGACCTCGATGCTGTCATCGTCGCCCGGCTGCAATGGCTGGGGAAACCCTTAGCGGACACACAGATCAGCGTCTTTAGACGTCACCGCGGCATGGTCAGCCGAACAAACCTCAGGACAGACGCCGGGGGTCGCATCACCGTCGCTCGCCGCGATGCGCCGGGCGTCTACCTTCTGAACGCAGTGCACATGATCGAGCCGCCGCCGAACGATCAGGGTGTCGTCTGGAAAAGCCTCTGGGCCTCCACTACCTTCGAGATCGTCGACTAGCGCATTTTCTGAAGCAGGCGATTCGAGAGGCCCCTGGGGGCTGACGCATCTGGCTCTGTCGCATCTTTTTCGGGGCTGCGCTTGCATTAGACTATCGAATCCGGCGTCGCCATGTCGGCGTTGCCTACGCGCTTCGATTCCTTCGGCCACCGACGCTTGGTGCACATCCAGTCGGCCGGGTGGGCGCGGATCCAGGATTCCACGAGGGCATTGATATCGCGAGTTACCCGAAGTACGGCCTGCTCCCGCGTTTCGCCCTCGCCCCGCGCCACTTTCAGAACCGGGTGAAAGGTGACACGAAAGCGTGCATTACGAATGCGCTCGACATGGATGGGCACAATCGGGAAGCCGGTCTTGAGTGCCAACCAGGCCGGCGCTGTGGTTACATGCGTCTTGACGCCGAAAAACGGCAACAGCGGCCCTTCGTCGATGCGGGTATCCACAGCCAAACCAACGGAGCGACCGTTCTTGAGCGCCCGGAGCAGGCCCCGCACCCCGTTGTCCTTGCTGATAAAACCACACCCCAACGCTTGCCGTTTCTCCTGGAGCAGGCGGTCCAGATGAGGGTTGGCCTGCGGCGAGTAGAGCACGTCCCCTGGACCGGCATATTGCTGCGCAATGTACGCGACAAGCTCCCAGTTCGCGCAGTGCGCAGTGACGAAGATGCAGGGCCCATTGCCCGCCGGAAAGGCCGGGTCGCGCAAATCGGGCACAATTTCGAAACGACCGCGGTTACGCGCCGGATCGGTCAGCTTCGGCAATTGCGCGAATTCAATCGCTACGGCGCCGAAATTCCCCCACACCTCGACCGCAAGGCGCTCGATTTCATCGCGACGCTTTTCCGGGAAGGCCGTCGTCAGATTTGCCAGCACACGCCGATTCTTGCGCGAGCGGGGACCCAGGAAGCGGAAGACACGCCGTCCCATCGCCGAGGCCCAATCAATCGGCAGCGGCGTCAACAGCCACCACAGGACGCGAAGCGCAAGCGCATCCGCCCGCTCGCCGATCAGCTGCCCGGACTTCTTTTTACCTCTTTTCCGAAGGATCATTGCCATAGTAATACAAGAAATTGCCGGGCCCTACCTCTGCCGCTTGTGTTTGCGTGATAATACTCAGACGGCCGCCAAAGACCATAGTGGCAAACAGCGATTCTGCGATACGGCGCTGTCTGCCCAGGCGCTTGATTGCGACGCCGTTGCTGCGCCGGGGTGCAACGATTAGCATACTCTAATACTTAGACGCGACCTCCTTGCCGGGGAGCCCTGGAGCAATACGCCGTGAGTCAAGACCGGAACCGACATGTCCGAGAAAAACCCTACCGAACCGAAAGGGCGACGCTTGGCGAGGTACCGCGAGGCAACACGGCCGCAGGCGTCAACAAGACTATCTTGGAGTACTTACACAAGAACACAACAAAGAATCAGTGGACGTCTCTATTGGACCTACCGTGCGGCAATGGGATGTTCCTATCCTCAGTAAAAAAGCACTTCGGCATGAACGTCAAGGGCGGAGATATCAGGGAACAGCCGACCCTCTTGTCACCTGACGAATACATTGTGATAGATGCAGCCAACCCTTTTCCGGCATTGCCTGATGAAAAGTTCGACGTCATCACCTGCATCAGCGGAATCGGAGAATTTGGAAATACTTCGCAGTTCTTCGATTATTGCCACACACGCCTGAATGACGATGGCGCGCTGTTTGTTTCGAACGATAACGTTTCGACTATTCAGGATCGGCTTCTGTATTTGCTGCTCGGTCGAACCAGACGAATGAAGCTGTTCAGGATCTACCGGCAGAATCTGTGGAACCTTGTTCCAATGGCGATCCTCGTCAGATTCTTGCACGACGCAGGTTTCACGATAGAAGATATCCGCTATCTGGTGAACAAAAAGAAAGACTATTGGATGCTTCCGCTCGCGTTGCTGGTGTTCCCCATCCAGTACCTTTACGTCTATTTCGCCTTCTTCTTCGAGAAAGTGCGCGCGCCCTATGACTTGCGGCGAAAGATGTATCCGTTTCGGTCGCTGTACTCGGCACACTACGTGGTGATCGCAAGAAAAGCCTAGCCTCGCAATCAACCCCCGTACTGGGGCTTTCGCCTGAACCTGCGAAGATCTTCTTGGAGCCTATACCCCACTGAGAAATTCAATCGACTACTTCGTTGGCACCGGCCTGCAGGCGAGTAATGCACTCCCGCTCGACCAGGAAGATGTTACCCACGGGCAGCGCCGGCACCGATCTGCCTCATCAGGCGGTTGCCTTGTGCGGGGACAGGCTCGATTCTCGGTCTGGATACAGCTCGTTCAAAGGAATCGTCAGCCCGCTGGGTTGCACAACCTGGGCGTGAAAGCGCTTCAGCTCTCTGGGGTTGCGAACGCCGCAGGCATGGGCAATGACGCCCACCTCACGCACCATATTCTTCACATATGCGGCGACGCGTACCGCCTTGGTCGGTGGGTGCAGGCCCCTCTGTAGCTTGGGGTCATGCGTCGTAATGCCTGTCGGGCAGGTGTTCTTATTGCATTGCAGGGCCTGAATGCAACCCAGCGCGAACATGAAGCCGCGTGCAGAGGTGATGAAGTCGGCCCCGATGCACAGTGCCCATGCCACATCTGCCGGCGTCACCAGCTTGCCGGAGGCGACCACCTTGACCCGATCGCGCAGGCCGTGCTCACAGAGCTTGTCGATCACCATGGGCAGACTGACCCGCAGCGGCAGGCCCATGTCGTCGATCAACGGCAGGGGGGCGGCGCCCGTACCGCCGTCCGCGCTATCGACCGTGATGAAATCAGGCGCCGACTCGATGCCGCGCTCATTGATCAGGGTAAACAACTCGTCCAGCCAGCCGTAGGCACCGATCACGGCCTTGAAGCCCACCGGCTTGCCCGTCACCTCGCGGATGCGTGCGATCAGCGCCACGAGGTCTTGACTGTTGCCAACGTCCAGGTGACGGTTCGGGCTGATGGCGTCCTCCCCGGGTTGAATCCCCCGGATCTCGGCGATCTCGGCGGTGACCTTGGCGCCCGGCAGGATGCCGCCCTTACCCGGCTTGGCGCCCTGGCTCATCTTGATCTCGAACATCTTGCTCTGGGGATGGGCGGCTACCTCACGCAGCTTCTCATCGCTGAGATTGCCGTCGATATCCCGTACACCGTTCTTCGCGGTCCCGATCTGGACCACCAGGTCCGCGCCACTGCGCAAATGGTGAGGCGACACCCCGCCCTCTCCGGTGTTCATCCAGCAGCCGGCCTTCACCGCGCCTTCCCCCAGGGCCTCGATAGCGGGTCTGGACAGGGCCCCGTAGCTCATACCGGAGATATTGAATAAAGATGCCGTGGTGTAGGGCTGACGGGCATAGGGCCCGATGGTCACCGGTTCCGCCTCTGCGGCATCGGCGCCGAGGGTCGGAAACGGACAGTTCACAAACAGCACCTGACCGGGGACATTCAGGTTTCTGGTCGAGCCGAAGGCCACCGTGTTGTCGATATCCTTGGCCGCCCGATAGACCCACGAGCGCTGCGCACGATTGAACGGAAGCTCCTCGCGATCCATGGCGAAGAAATACTGGCGAAAGAATTCGCCGAGGTGCTCGAACAGATACCGGAACCTGCCAATCACCGGATAATTGCGCCGGACGGCCTGCGACGTCTGCGTCACATCGACGACGTAGGCAAAGATTGCCCACAGCGCCAACAGTCCAACGGCAAAGACGAACAGCGCAGCCATGACTTCGAGCGCGCTCAACAGGAAACCGGTGGTTTGCTCACTCATAGGGATTTCCTCGAGCCAAAAGGGTTTTCCACGTCCGGCATATCCAGAAATAGCGTCAGGCCGAATGTATAACGACGAGCTTCTCGACGCGCATGTCGTGAAAGGTGTAAGGGATTCCGCCGACGCCGAGACCGGATTCACGCAGCCCGGCGAACGGCATCCAATCGACGCGAAACGCGGTGTGATCATTGACCATGACCGCCGAGGCCGCCAATCGACCCGCTGTGTTCAACGCAAAATCGATGTCGCGGGTGAAGACCGCCGACTGAAACGCGAACGGCAGTGCATTGGCCTGCTGGATGGCCCAGTCTAGGTCCCGGTAGGGGTAGACGCAGATCACCGGGCAACCGGCAGCGACCGCGGGACCCACTTGACGCACGACGAGATTGAGCGGGTGCTTGAACGCGCTCACCGCAACGACGACGCCCATGGGCTCGTGGTGAGTGAACGCCAGTCTCCCGGCGGAGGCAGGTGTGACGCCCATGGGGATCTCTCGCCCGGATTCTGAGCGCAGCAACTCGGCGCAGTTGCGCAGGCCGTCGACCGCACGCGCGACCTCGACGCGCGAGTCCACGAGCGGCTTGCCGCCCTCGTGCGCCGCCGCCATCGCGAACGCCTCTGCCCGCTCACTGAGCAGATCCGCCGCGCGATTGAGAATCGCCATCCGTTGATCGATTGCCAGCCAACCCGAGCGATCGATAAACAGCGCCTGTGCCCTGTTCAGGGCTTGGTCCACCGCGTCGGTATCTACGGTATCGACCCTGGCGATGGTCTCGCCGTCGTAGGGCGCAATCACGTCCATCGTGCCCGACGGCGCGGCCTGGATCGCCAGCTGTGTTGGTAATGCGCGAGGTCTCGTTCGGCTATCGTCATTGCATCGCCCCCTATATCGGACAGACCAGGCCGCCCAGTTCCTCGGTGAGCTTCATGTTCTCGGCATAGTCGACCGGGCAGTCCACCACGGCTACGGTCCCGCAGGAAAGCGCCTCGCGCAGCACCGGGGTCAGCTGTTGTGTCGAATCGACCCGGAAACCGCGGGCGCCGAAGCTCTCGGCGTATTGCACGAAATCAGGGTTCTTGAAATCAATATGACTGTCGCGACCGAAGCGTTTGTCTTGATGCCACTTGATCAGGCCATACTTGCTGTCGGTCCAGACCAGAATCACGAACGACAGACCCAGCCGTAATCCGGTCTCTATCTCCTGTGAATTCATCAAAAAGCCGGCATCGCCGGTGATGGTGACCACCTGTCGATCGGGATGTGCGAGCTTGGCCGCGAGGGCGCCCGGCACGCCGATACCCATCGCCGCAAATCCGTTCGAAATGATGCAGGTGTTCGGTGCCCGACCCTGCCAGAGTCGAGCGATCCACATCTTGTGCGCACCGACGTCAGAGATCAGGATGTCTTCTGCCTTCAGAACGTCGCGCAGATCCCAGAGAATCTTCTGCGGCTTGACCGGAAATGCCTGGTCTTCCGCGTAGCGCGACGTCTCCCGGTCGATCTCCCTGCGCAGCGGCTCGGCCCAATTTTCGCTGCGGGGCGGAATGCGCGCAGCCATCTCGCGCAGCGACGCTGCAATATCTCCGACGACCCCGACTTCGAGGATGTAGTGTTCGTCGACTTCCGCCGGCAAGGCATCGACGTGCACGATCTTCTGTTCGGGATTCTGGTGCCACAGATGTGGGTGATACTCAACGATGTCATAGCCGACACAGATCACGACATCGGCACGGTCGAACCCGCAGCCGACATAGTCATGCGCGGAGAGACCGGTCGCTCCGAGCGACATCGAATGCGTGCGGGGTATCGCCCCCTTGGCCATGAAAGTCATGGTCACCGGGATGCCGGTCGCCGAGGCGAGTTGCTCCAGCGCGGCACTGGCGCCTGCCCGGATCACCCCGTTGCCGGCCATGATCAGCGGAAATCGGGCGCTGGCGATGACGTCGGCCGCCTGCTCGATCTTGGCGAGAGGCGCCACTGGAGGCAGCGGATCCTGCACCTTGAGCGGCAATTTTCCCTCGACCTGCTGTTCGGCGATGTTCTCCGGGAAATCGATGAAACAGCAGCCGGGCTTCTCCGCCTTGGCGACCTTGAAGGCCTTGCGAATCACCTCGGGAACGATCTCGGGCTCGCGTAGTTGGGTCGCGTACTTGGAAATCGGCTCGAACAGATTCACCAAATCCAGTATCTGATGGCTCTCCTTGTGCAGGCGGTGGGTCGAGCCCTGGCCCGCAATCGCCACCACCGGCGCCCGATCCATATTGGCATCCGCCACGCCGGTAATGAGGTTGGTCGCACCCGGACCCAGGGTTGCCAGACAGACCCCGGGGCGCCCGGTCAGACGGCCGTAGACGTCTGCCATAAAGGCCGCACCTTGTTCATGCCGCACCGTAATGAAACGGATGCTGCTGTCGAGCAGCGCGTCCATGACATCGAGATTCTCTTCCCCTGGGATACCGAAGATGTACTCCACGCCTTCATTCTCGAGGCAGCGTACGAACAGTTCTGCACAGCGCATTGCTTAGCTCCTGTATTCCTGGAAGTGAGTCAGCGCCGCAGCTCGGCGACAATCGAGGCCCGCGGTAGTGCCCGGAATGGCGTGTTGTCCAATCGAGAGTCTAGACCGGGATCGAGCGTGCTTTCTTTCCCCCTACAGAACTGATGGTTATCCGCTGCGGAGGGGTCGCAGATCTTTGTGGTCTTAAGGTGCTTTGGCTGGTGCGCGAGGACCGGCGTTGTTGGACCAGCGCGCTAGCTAGGCACTCTTCAAGCGGGTGGCCTTGATCAGGAGCACCGCGGCAATCGGCACGGCAAACCCGAGCAGCATCGCGGTCGTCATCAACCAGCCGAGTTCGCTGTAGTCCGCAGGGACCGTAATCGCACCGGTGGCGCGATCCTTGACCTCGCGCGTCACCGTGAAGACCTGATTGAGATACTTGGTGCCAAGCTGGCTCGCCGACAGTGCCAGATTGGTGAAAGAGGCCATCACCGCGAAGAAGGTCGCCTTGAGGTTGCTGGGTGCGGAGTTGGCGATCCAGGCGAGCATCGGGATCATGGCGATCTGACCCAGCGGCGACTCCAACGCCGTGTCCACCAATGCGATGAAGTGCGCGTCGACGACGCCACCCGTCAATGAGGCGGTCCATTGATGCAGTCCGTAGTACATGCCGACGATGGGCATGTACAGCACGGTGCTGGCAATCGTCAGGAACACGATGACGTAGGCGATGGAGCGCTCCGCCATGAAGCGGCGGAATATGAACATGCCAAACAGCGTCAATACACTGCTGATCAACGACAGCACGGCCAGGAACTGCTGATCGAAAACGAGTTCGTCGATCATCCACCAGGTCTGGCCGGCGCCCGGTGTCGGCATGGCGCGATAGATAAAGATGATCACCGCGGTGCCGACCAGGATCAGCCGGTCGTCCGGCTCCAACACCTTGATAAGACGGCTCATCAGAAAGATGACGATCGCCATGGAACCGGCGAAGATGATCTCCTTGTTCAGGCTGATATCACTGAGACCCATGCTGATGGTGAAGGCGACGAAGACCAGACCACCGCCGAGAATCCACCAGTTCGGCTGCGTTTTCTCGATTCGGCCGAAGGCGAGCTCCGCGGCCTGGTCCGCAGGCATTCCACTTTCACGCAGCCGCCACAGCTGGCGACGCTTCATCACCCCGCCCAATATCACGCCAAGCACCGAAACGATCGGGATCGCGAGCGCATACTCGTAGATCCGGATGTAGGTCGCGACCTTCTGCGCTTCGGGCATCGACTCGGCGCCCTGGAACAGGAGCACGTTGAGGAGCGAGACGAAGACGCCGCCGCCGATGATCGCCACCCTGCCGAGGGTCTGCATGGTCGTGTGCATGAGGCGCCGGGTCGCAGCGTCGAACGCCTCACCCTGCGCATCCACACGAGGTACCGCCTCGACGGTCATCGCATCGGCCACAACATCCTGAACGACATAGCCCACTGGCGCCAGTAGCGCGCTGACGACAAACCAGGCCTCGACCGGCATCACCCGGGCCATCCCGTCCGGGTCGGCGAGCAGACCGAGCATTATGAATAGGCTGGCGCTGATCATGCCGGCACCAAGAAATACCAACCCCGCCTTGTGCCGCCAGATCAGGTCTACCAGGTGGCCTAACGGCATCTTCAGGGCCCACGGGATGCCCGCCCAGAACGCGAGCGCGGCTAGGAACTCGGCTGAGAGGTTCAGATAGTCCTTGACGAAAAAGGTACCGACGATGCCGGTCAGGCCCGAGATACCCGCGGCGGCGTAGACCATCAGCGGGGGGAGATAAGACCACCGCATTTCGCGGCCCAGTTCGAGGATGTTGCGGTCGAACCAGTGCCAAAGACGATTGGACGACGCGGTGCTGTCGCGCTTGCGGGCAGAGGGAGTGGCCATCTCAGGGTCGGTTCATGTTTGGTTTGCCAGGGTCGAGCGGCGCTTCAGCCCGCTCGAAAACGTCGAAGGTTAAGACATTATCACGACACCCGTGCCGCACGATGGGTAGGGAAAACGGGATCTCCCGGCGTTGCGAACCCAAGTCAGCCGCATGTCGGTAATGCGCCGCATACGCCCGCATATTGCAGGAAGGCAGATCGACGCATCTAAGTTTGCCGCACTATTTTCGGTGGTCTTGTTCGCACCAGACGCTTTCACTTCGGTTGCGGTTTGTCCTTCTCGGGCTCAGGCCGCGCTGGGCTTGCCGTAGCCGGCGATTGGTCACGTTATTCAGGTTGGTTAGGATTTGCGCTCAGCGCTCATCCAGGCATGGCCGTGCGAGAGTCATCGGGCTCGCGGTGTTCGTCGGCGGCACGCAGCAGGCTGCGCAACGCGGTCTCTTTGTCGGGAAAGAATGACGTTCTACCCAGTTCTTCCACCAGCCCGCTGGCCTCCAATGCGCGTCTGACCTGATGCTTAAGCCCACTGAAGACCAGTGTTACGCCGGCCTTATTCAGACGCACCGCCACTTCGCGAATCTTTTCCTCGCCAGACGCATCGATCTCGTTGATCCCGCTGCCGACGACCAGGATCTTTTTCGCCTTCGGGAAGTCGGCGTGGGCCTCCAGCAGAATATCCTCGAAGTACGCAACATTGATGAATGTCAGCGAGCCATCGAAGCGCACCGGGACAAATCTTTCACTCATCGGGCGCAGCTTGTTGGCGCGGATACCGCCCAGGGTGCCGTCCGGTTTGCGCGCGACAATCTCGGCGCGGGGCTTCATCGTCCGAATCAGGAAGTGCAGCACCGTAAGGACGATGCCGAGCAGTATGCCATCCGCAATCGCCGGGGCCATAGCCAACGTGGCCGCAAAGGTCAGAATACCGATCAGCGCCCCCAGGCGGTCGACTCGCCAGGCCTGTATCAGCGGCTTCACGCGGATCAGGCTGAAGACCGCCATCATCACGATGACCGCCAGAACCGCCTGCGGCAAGTGGTACAGATAAGACGTAAAGAACAACAGAACCAGGACTACGGCAAGCGCACTCACGATAGCGAACAGGCCCGTCTTCGCCCCGGTACGCGCCGCAACTGCCGAACGGGAAAATGACCCACTCACCGTGTAGGAACTGAAGAAGCTGCCGGCGATATTCGCCAGACCCTGGCCAATGAGTTCTTTGTTTGTGTCGACCCGCTCGCCTGTCCGCGTGGCGATGGCCTTGGATATCGATGTCGCCTCCATGAAACCGATCAGGGCCATGACCAGTGCCGCGGGCAGCAGCGCCCACACCAAGTCCCATTCCACGGCTGGAACGCGCAGGCTAGGCAGTCCTCGAGGAATCACACCGACGACGTCGCCGCCGGCCGACAGGGTGACCTGACCATCTGTCAGGCCGGCAAAACGCCAGCGCCCTCCATCCCCCTCGAATCCATCCGGCAGGGCATCTTCCGCATAAAACACCGACGAACCGTCCGTCAGCGGCGCGCGCCGCAGCGACCAGTCATGCATCTCGACCGTGAGTCGGGTTACCTCGCGCCTCTTGGCCGCCTTTTCATACACCAGGGCCGGCGCATGAGAACGCACTTGCGCAGCGCTTGCGATCGCGCTGAGGCCACTTTCGCGTTCCAGGACATCGGCACGATGGGCAATATCAGCGAGTTCCGTAGTGATTCGGGCCATGCGCTCCTGTCCATTCGCAAGCGCGTCCAGGGTCGCAACGACGCGGTCGTCCTCTATCTGCGCAGGGTCGACGCTGAGCTTTTGCTCGAAGCCGATCAATGCGCTGAGCAGGGTCGCGATCACCACGGCCACCAGGACGCCCGGCAGTGTGGGTCGGTAACGTCTCAGCCCGGCGATCAGCAGCCAGGCGCCGACTGCAAATAGCAGTGTCATCACGTGGACTTCGGGAATCTGTTCGATGACGCGCCAGAGATCGGCCAGATAGGATTCTGTGCGCGGAAACGGCACCCCCAGGATCTTACTCAGCTGCGAAAGACCGATAATCAAGGCCGCGGCATTGGTAAAGCCGATGATGACGGGGCTGGACAACAGATTGACGACGGCCCCCAGGCTCAGCGCACCCAACGCCAGACGCAGCACGCCGACCATGAGTGCCAGCATGACGGAGAGTTCGATAAACGTGGCCGACCCCGGTGTCGCAAACGGGATCAGGGCCGCGGCCGACATCAGCGAGAGCATCGCCACGGGGCCAGTGTGCAGCTGGCTTGACGACCCCCACAGCGAGGCGATGATGACCGGGACAAAAGACGCATACAGGCCATAGACCACCGGCAGACCGGCCAGCTGAGCGTATGCCATGCCCTGGGGAACCAAGACCAGCGCGACCGTGATCCCGGCGACCAGATCGGCGCGTAGGCCGACGCGCGACATCGGGAACCAGCGCAGAAATGGCAGCAGACGGTAGAGCCAGGAATCCATCAATTGACGCTCCGAAAGGGCCGAACACCCTTATTTTCCCTGCAAACGCCTTGGGAATCCAATCGATAGCAATCCCGCGTCCTATGCTCTTTAGTCTATGGCTTAGATATCCAGGATCCACTGGATGATGGTCTTGGCAATGAATCCCAACATGCCAAAGGCCAGAACGAAGAACAGGATGAAGGTGCCGAAGCGCCCTGCATTGGACTTACGAGCGAGCTCCCAGATGATGAACAGCATGAAGCCGATGAAAAACGACAGGCCCCATGTCATCCCGATCTCGCTGATCCTTTCCTCGCTCAGTCCGAACATGGTGCTATACCGCCAGGTCTCTGGACTTTAGGTTCGCGGCATCGACCAGGTCTCGATAGACGTGCCAGGAGGCATGCCCCATGACCGGGTACAGGACGATGAACCCGAACATCAAGGTGATTACCGAGAGCCCGGTGGCAACCAGAATGAACACCGCCCACCAGCCCATCGCGACAGGGTTTTCGCTGACCGCGCGTATGCTGGTCATTAGCGCGGTAGGGGTATCGACATCGCGATCGAGTAATAACGGAACCGACACTACCGTTAAGGCGAATACCAAGGCTGCACCGAGGCCGCCCAGGATCGCCCACAGGAAAAAGTGCAGCTCGTTCTGCACGAACACGTAGCGCAGAAACTCGACCGGCTGGGTGATCTCGGCCTCGACGAACAGGCCAAAGAGCATTGCGGTGATCGCGACCCAGGCAGAACCGGCAAGTATCAACAGCAAACCGAGGCGGATCAGGCATCGGGAACTCCGCCGCCACGCGGCGACGGCATCTTTGAACCGTGGTCTCTTACCCTGTTCCAGACGCTGACTGAGTGCATAAAGACCGGTCGCGAGAATCGGGCCCACCAGGACGAAACCCGATACTGCTCCAGGCATCATCGGCCAGTAGAGATAGGTGATCTCGACGATGGCTAGGCTGGCAAAGAATACGATTAGGCCGTGCAGCAGACTGGGCCATCCGGCGCTGAGGAAATCTCTCCAACCCAGTTTCACCCAGCCCACGACGCGTCCCGGTGGCACCCGTCTGATCGGTGGAATCGCCACTAACTCGTGATTCGCGTCGGCGTCCAAGTTCATACGCCCTCTCCATCCCACCGGGAACACAGTGTTGGTAGCAACGTCATCTCCACGCCCTCCTCAAGATTCTGGACACCTGATTTCACCGGGCCTTCCCGTTCTATTTCACTGTTCCGCAAACCGGCTTCCTGATCTCGATATCTCATCAGCACCGGAGACTGTCTCCCGGTGTCTGCGATTACTGGCCATCGACCGACCGGCGCCTCGCGACTCATCGTGACCCCGACAAAAGATTCCGCAGAGGCGTAAGCGGCCTACTCACTATGGTAGCGGACTGGCGGGAGCGCAATCGACCGGCAGGGGACCCAGGTACCGCTGCCGAAATGGCCAGGCTGCTATGCTGGAACCATGGAGGGAAAGACAAGAGACGCCTTACGGCTGCGACGTGTCGCTATCGATACCTATAAGGAGAATGTCGCCTACCTGCACCGCGACTGTCAGGTGTATCGAAGCGAGGGTTTTCAGGCGCTCTCCAAGGTGGAGATCAGTGGCGAGGCCGGCGGCCAGTCCGTACTGGCGGTGCTGAATGTCGTGGACGACGCCAGCATCACCGATCCGGGACAGCTTGGGCTCAGCCAGGAGGCGTTTCAGCAGTTGGGCCTGGCGGAGGGCGCGGCCGCGACCGTGGCGCATGCGAAGCCGCCCACCTCCCTGCACGCAGTGCATCGCAAGATCGCAGGGGAGCGGCTGAGTTACGCGGACTATGAGGCCATCACCCGCGACATCGTCCAGCACCGCTACGCCAAGATCGAGATGGCGGCCTTCCTCGTTGCCTGCAGCGAAACCGGGATAGAGCGCGATGAGGTACTGCACCTGACCCGCGCGATGGCCACCGGTGGTGAGCAGCTGGACTGGCGTGAGCCGCTGGTCGCCGACAAACACTGTATCGGCGGCATCCCAGGCAACCGCACCAGTATGCTCGTCGTCCCGATCGTCGCGGCCCATGGCATGTTTATCCCGAAGACATCGAGCCGCGCGATCACCTCGCCTGCCGGTACCGCCGATACCATGGAGGTGCTGGCCCGGGTGGAACTGCCGCCCGACCAGCTCCATGAAATCGTGCGCACTCAGCGCGGCTGCCTGGCCTGGGGCGGCACCGCACGGCTGGCGCCGGTCGACGATATCCTGATCTCGGTCGAACGCCCACTTTCCCTGGATTCCCCCGGCCAGTTGGTTGCTTCCATCCTCGCCAAGAAGCTGGCCGCCGGCGCCACTCACCTGCTGATCGACATCCCGATGGGCCCAACGGCCAAGGTGCGCAGCCAGGCCGATGCGCTGCGCCTGCGCAAGCTGTTCGAGTTCGTCGGCGACCGCGTCGGACTGCAGCTCGAGGTGGTCATCACCGACGGCCAGCAGCCCATCGGCCGCGGCATAGGCCCGGTGCTTGAAGCGCGCGACGTGATGCAGGTGCTGGAGAACGACCCTGAGCAGCCCCGCGATCTGCGCGAAAAGGCCCTGCAACTGGCCGGCCGCATTCTCGAGTTCGATCCCGACGTACGCGGCGGCCGGGGTTACACGCTGGCACGTGACATCCTCGAGTCCGGCCGCGCGCTGGAGAAGATGCGCGCGATCATCGATGCACAGGGCGCCGGCGACATCGCGCGCAAAGTCGGCGGCCTGTGCAACACCATCCATGCCGAGCGGGACGGCAGCATCGCCGCGATCGACAACCAGCAGATGGCGCGCATTGCCCGATTGGCCGGTGCCCCGATGGACAAGGGCGCCGGCGTCGACCTCTACAAAAAGATCGGCGACAAAGTGCGTCGCAGTGAACCGCTTTATGCCATCCACGCGGAGTTCGCCGCCGATTTCGCCTTCGCCTGCGAACTGGCGGCGCACAACAGCGGCTTTGCATTGACACCATGAACCCATGGGCCTGACCACTGAACGCAGTCGAGAGGAGGCCGCGATTGTGTTGGGTTTCCCGACATATCGTGAGCCGGCCCAGCGGCTGGCGCAGCGTGCCGGACTCGACTACGACGATATCGTCATACACAGCTTCCCGGATAACGAGAGCCTGGTGCGTCTGCCCAAGCACCTGCCGCCGCGGGTGATCCTGTGCGGCAGTCTAGACGATGCGAACCGCAGGCTGATCGAGCTGGAACTGGCTGCGGCGACCGCGGTGCAGTTGGGCGCAGAGCACTTGACCCTGGTCGCCCCCTACCTGTGCTACATGCGTCAGGACATCGCATTTAATCCGGGCGAGTCGGTCAGCCAGCGAATTATCGGCGATCTCCTGGCGCGCCACTTCGATACCCTGATCACCGTCGACCCGCATCTGCACCGCACAAGTGACCTGAGCGACGCAGTCCCGGTACGCCGCGCGCTGGCGACCAGCGCGGCGCCGGCCATGGCGGCCTGGCTGGCATCCCACGCGCAGCGCCCACTGTTGCTCGGGCCGGATGAGGAATCGGCTCAATGGGTGAGCGCGATCGCCGCGCCCGACGGTCTTGAGTTCGGTGTGGCCTGCAAACAGCGCCTCGGCGATCGTGAAGTCCGCATCGAACTGCCCGCGATGACCTTTGCAGACCGGCAGATCGTGCTGGTGGACGATATCGTGAGCACCGGACACACCCTGACCGAAACGGCGCGGCAACTGAGCGCCCATGGCCCCGCATCGATCTCGGTACTGGTGACACATGCATTGTTCGTCGACGGCGCGCTGGCCCGTCTGCGGGCGGCTGGGGTCGACGTTATCTGCAGTACAGATAGCGTCCTGCACCCCAGCAACCAGATCCATCTCGATGCCATCCTGGCGGCCGGACTGCGCGAGGAATGGCCTCGCTAAGCCGCAAACGGTCAAGTCCGACAGGTGGCTAACCTTCCATCAGGTTGGCCTCCACGACATCGGTCGCAAACCCCTGATAGACGCCGGCAATCTGCTTCGCCATCGTATCGGGAAACACGTGGAACTCGCCTGATTTGAGCGCGGCGAGTATGGCCTGAGGGACCAGCTGCGGTGGCTCGGCAAGATCCCCAAGTCCCGCGTCTTGGGCCATGTCGGTGGCAATCGGACCTGGGTGTACGCTGATCACCTGGGTGCCCTGCCCCTGAAGCTCATCGCGCAGCGCCTGGGTGATGGAATAGGCGGCCGCCTTGGAGGCAGAATACGTGGCGAAGCTGGAAAAGCTCTTCATGGACGCCACCGAATTCAGCTGGACCAGCGCACCGCCACCGTTGGCCGCGAGTATCGGCGCGAAGGCCTGCGCGATGCGCATCAGCCCATAGACGTTGACCTCCATCTCGGTCTGCAATGCAGCGACAGCATTGCTGGAGACCGGGCCTTCGGTATTCAACATGCCGGCGTTATTGACGACGATCTCCACATCGTTCGCCACTGCGGCTGCCGCGGTGATCGTCTGTGGTCGATTGAGGTCGATTTCCAGCGGTACGATGCGGTCTCCGTGCGCCTCGATCAGTGGCCGCAGCGCATCGGTGCGCCTGGCGGCCGCATAGACCTTGCTGGCACCGGCGGCCAGAAACCCCTCGACGATTGCTTTGCCGATACCGCGGTTCGCACCTGTAACGAGGGCTGAACGGCCTTCCACTGAATTCATGATTGGGTTCTCCCGGTTGATTTTTGTACCGCGTGGTACACAATTGACATTAGATACCGGTCGGTACACTATGTCAATACGAATATCGAGTAAAAACACAGGGCATGAACGCGGGTAGAAAAAGGGGCTTCGACAAACAGGAGGCACTCGACAAGGCCATGCGCGTCTTTTGGGAGAGTGGCTATGCGGGGACCTCTGTCAGTGACCTGACCGCGGCTCTCGGGATCAATAAGCCCAGCCTGTATGCGGCCTTCGGTAACAAAGAGCAGCTGTTCAGGAGTGCGTTAGACCGCTATAGGGCAGACTATGGCGCACCACTCTGGCAGAGGCTGCTCGAGCCCGTCGATGTTCCACTCGCCGAGCGCATCAGGGCCTACCTCTACGGCATCGCGGATCTGGTGTCGGCCAAGGATTCACCGCCAGGCTGCCTGTTCGTCAAGAGCAGCTGCGAATCCGGCAGCCATGCAATGCCTGAAGACATCACCAACGCCTTGCTTGTACAGGCGAAGGCGACCGAAAAGCATCTGGTGGGTTTTCTGAAGGACGAGCGATCGCGAGGCAACCTGGCAGCAGGGGCGGATACGCTACAGCTCGCAAGGTACCTGCTGTCGATTATGTATGGCCTCGGGGTACTGGCGAAGAACGGGGCCACACGACGATCGCTGAGATCGGTCGCGGACCTGGCCGTCGCCGCCGTTCCCGTCGTCGATTGAGCGATCGTGGCAACCAAGCTACCGATCGGCGCGTACCTCGGAGCCCACTGATGACCTTCGACGCCTTCCATGCCGATGCGGCCGGGCTACGGTTCGCCCTGGAGCGTTTGCTGAAGCCGGCGCTCGGATCCGACCCGACGCCTTCGCTGCCGGCGATGTTGCCGGCCGAGGGGATCGGCGCCGAGCGCGCGCTGCGCGAACTGGCGCCGGCACTGCTGGCGCAGGCCGCAGATCTCGGCGCGCCCGATGCCTTTGCCCACATGGACCCTCCGACCCCATGGATCAGTTGGGCCGTAACGCTGTGGACCGCGTCCAGAAACCAGAACCTGCTGCACCCGACCACGGCGCCGGCGGCACGCGGCCTGGAGCGAAGCGTGGTCGATTGGCTGGCGCCGCTATTCGGGATGGACGGCGGCCACATGACGCCGGGATCGACGGTGGCAAACCTGACGGCACTGTGGGCCGCGCGCGAGTGCCGGGGCATTCGCCGCGCCGTCGCCAGCGAAGACGCCCATCTCTCCATACGCAAGGCAGCCGACATCCTGGGTCTCGATTACCAGAGCGTCCCCACCGGTGCAGATGGCGGCCTGCGCAACGCCGATATGCCCAGCGACCTGTCCGATGCCTGCCTGGTCCTGACCGCCGGCACGACGAGCCGTGGCGCGGTCGATGACCTGGGTCTTGGCGACGATGCCGCCTGGGTGCATGTGGATGCCGCCTGGGCCGGTCCGCTCCGGCTGTCGGCGCGCTATGCCGCGACGCTGGACGGCATCGGGCGCGCAGATTCGGTCGCCGTATCGGCCCACAAATGGCTGTTCCAACCCAAAGAGTCTGCGCTCGTCTTGTTCAAGGATACCGCCGCGTCTCACGCCGCCATCAGCTATGGCGACAACTATCTCGCGGTGCCCAATGTCGGCCTGCTGGGCTCCCACGGCGCAACGGCGGCACCGCTGCTGGCGACACTGCTCGCCTATGGCCGATCCGGACTCGCGCAGTGGATCGACCAGTCAATGAATTATGCTGAACGGCTGGCTGACGCAGTCAGTACCAATCGCTCGCTCGAACTGCTCGCACCCCCACAGACCGGCGTCATCGTCTGGCGACCGAGAGACACGGCGACCCTGGGGCCCGCCTTCGACGCCCTGCCCCAGGGCTCGACCTCGCGCATCATGATCCTTGGCGAGACCTGGTTCCGCAATGTCGCCGCCAACCCAAACGTCGATATCGACCAGTTGATCGCGGGCATCAAGGACGCATTCGAACCGGCGGGCCGGCGCGGCATCAATCCTCCGGCAGAGGAATGAACTCGTCTTCGTCATGCGGTACCTTGGGGAAGGCCCCTGAGCGCCAATCCTGTTTGGCCTGTTCAATGCGGGCCTTGCGGCTGGAGACAAAGTTCCACCAGATGTGACGTCGTGACAGGCGCTCGCCACCGATGACTACGAAATGCGTGTCTGCGACGGCCTTCACGACAACGCCGCCGACGGCGCGGACGACCGCCATGGTTCCTGCGTCGATCACACTCTCCTCGGCCTCGAGCCGTCCGCTAACGACATAGACTGCCCTTTCCTCGACCGACTCCGGCAGACGTACGCTCTGCGCCGGCGGCAGCCGTGCCTCGACATACAGCGTTTCCGCCAGGGTCTTGACCGGTGAGCGCATACCGTAGGCCTCGCCGATCAGGATCTGTACGGACACGCCGCCGACATCGGCCGTCGGGATCGATACGGCGTCATAATGATGAAACTCGGGCGCCATCTCTTCATCCGCCTCGGGCAGGGCAAGCCAGAGCTGCAGTCCCTCGAGCCGGTTGCCGCTCGCCTTGATTTGATCACGCTGGCGTTCCGAATGCACGATGCCGCTCCCGGCGATCATCAGATTCACATCACCGGGCCGTATGGCCAGTTCGTTGCCGAGTGAGTCGCGATGCAGCATCTCGCCTTTAAACAGGTAGGTAACGGTAGCCAGGTTGATGTGCGGGTGCGGGCGCACGTCGATGCCCTTGCCAGGGGGGAAGTTCGCCGGCCCCATGTGGTCAAAGAATATCCATGGTCCGACCGTACGCCGCTGCCCACACGGCAATGCACGCCGCACCGAGAAACCACCGAGATCATGCGGCTTCGGTGTGACGATGCGCTCGATGGCCGAGCTACTCGCATCGCGTTGCTCCGGCCCCAGGTCTTCAACGGTCTCCAAGCTCATGGTGCTGCTCCGACGGTCTGCGGTCACTCCTGCGGGGCCGCAGGTCTTTCAGGCGCCGCCTGTTGCCAATCCCCATCCGAGCGATCGGCCAGGCGGTCTTCGTCGGCCTGCATGATCTCTCGCATGCGCTCCCGGGCATCGGCCGCCATTCGCGCCCTTACATCCAGCTCCTCGTGATAGTGCTGGTAGAGCTCCTGCAGGGTCTGTTCGTCATAGGCGCGGAAGCGGTGGGCCGCCTGCTTGGCACGCCAGGCGGTGAACCCCAGTTGCTTGAGCACCCGCTCACCCAGGCGCAGCGCGCCCTCGAAGGTCTCTCGCTCGTAGACGTCGGCGCCCTTTTCGAGCAGCTCGAAGACATGCGGCACGTCCCAGGCGCGTGTGACGACCTTCAGGTTCGGGAAGTTCTCGCGCGCGAGTTCCACCAGTCGAAGCATACCCTCGCGGTCATCGATCGCAACCACGAGCATGCGCGCCTTTTCCGCACCCGCCGCCCGCAGCAGGTCGAGTCGGCCGGCGTCACCGTAGAACACCTTGAAGTGAAAGCGTCGCAGCGTCTCGATGTGATTGGGGTCATGCTCCAACACGGTCGCGTCGATGCCGTTGGCATGCAGCAGGCGGCCGACAATCTGTCCGAAGCGGCCAAACCCGGCGATGATCACTGCATGACCCTGGTCTTCCATCGCATCCATCGGCGGCGCAGTGCCGCGATCGAGTCGCGGCGTGATGAACCTGTCGTTCAGAACCATCAGCAGGGGCGTAGTCAGCATGGAAAGCGCGACGGTCACGATCAGGGTATCGGTCATCTCGCCGGCAAAGACGCCGGTCATCTGAGCCACTCCGAACAGCACAAAGGCGAACTCGCCGCCCTGGGAGAGTACCAGGGCGAACATCGGAAGCTGCTGTGAAGGAAGCCCGTAGATTCGACCCAGCACGAACAGGATCACGCCCTTGACCGCCACCAGGCCAAGCGCGAGAGCCGCGGTAATGATCGGATCTCTGAGGAGAATGCCGAAGTCGATGGACATGCCCACTGCGATGAAAAACAGGCCGAGCAGTAGCCCCTTGAAGGGCTCGATGTCGGACTCCAAGGCATGCCGATATTCGGATTCGGCCAGCAGTACGCCGGCGAGAAAAGCACCGAGCGCCATGGACATACCGACTGCCGCCATCAGCAACGCGGTACCGATCACCAGCAACAGGGAAAACGCGGTGAATACCTCGCGCAATCCAGTCGCGGCGATCAGGCGCAGCACGGGCCGCAACAACAGACGCCCGAGTATAACGATAAGCGCGATGACGCCGATCGCCTTGAGCAGTGCGACCCAGTCGAAGCCATTGGCCGTCGCGCCATTATCAATCGCTAGCAGCGGTATCACCGCGAGCATAGGGATCACCGCGATGTCTTGGAATAACAGTACGGAAAAGCCGCTTTGACCCGCCGGGGTCGGCAGGAGGTTCTTTTCATTGAGCAGCTGCAGCGCCATGGCGGTGGATGATAGGGAGAGGCCCATTGCGGCAACCAGCGCAATGGCCGGCGCAAGCCCCAGCAGGACACCGACACCGGCCAATACACCAGTGGTTAATACTACCTGTCCGCCACCAAGACCGAGAATCGGCCTGCGCATCGCCCACAGCCGCTTTGGATCGAGCTCCAGGCCGATAGCAAACAACAGCAACACCACGCCGAACTCCGCAAAGTGCAGGATGTCCTCCGCCTCGGCGATCAGCCCGAACCCCCAGGGCCCTATGACGACGCCGGCAAGCAGATAGCCCAGCACTGCGCCAAAGCCAAGTCGTTTGGAGATCGGCACTGCAATGACTGCCGCCAGCAGATAGATAAAGGCGTTGAACAGCAGGCTGTGATCGTCCACGACGACTCCTATCGAAAACCGGCGGGCCGGTAGGCCTCGAGCCTGCGTCGATACTCGAGGGCATGCGACTCGATGACGTCGGCTGGCAGGGTGTGGCCGCCATGCAGCACTAGGGGTGCCAAAAAATTCATCCCGCAGAAACGCGCCGTCTGTTCGATCGGCCGAATCAGATCCTCGAACGCATAGCGATGGACGCCGTCGGGGCCATATTCCTCGACCGGGGCACCGGTGCTTGCGACCAGCAGAAAGTCCTTACCGTGCAGCGCCGTCCCGCCCGGCCCATAGGCAAAACCGCGCAGCAGCACCGTATCCTGAAAGTGTTTGAAGATCGCGGGTGCGCCGTACCAGTAGATAGGATGTTGAAAGACGATCAGGTCGGCGCGGCGCAAGGCGCTCTGCTCAGCCGCGGTGTCGATATAAAAATCGGGATACCGTTCGTACAGGTCCCGAAAATCGACATTCGGGAGGTCGCAGACGACATCGCGAAGTCGGCGATTGATGACCGACTGCTCGATCGCGAGGTGCGCAAAATAGACCACGATGTTCGGGTTGCTTTGCATTCGCTGAATTCTACAGTGCCAGAGGGAGCCATGGCGGCGTCGAATGCCGGGTCGGCCCGGCCGCGTTCGACTTCCGCTACCTCTCCGGCGACTGCTCCCGCCTGGCAAGATCTCTTTCGATCTCGTCGATGTAGTTGCGATTGCGCGGCCCGTCCGAGTTGCGCCGCATCAGCTGGATCTGGAAGTTTGTCAGTTTCCCGTAGCGGAAGCTGACCTCAGAGCCCGCGAGGTAGAAGTCCCACATACGGAAGAACGACTCGTCATAGAACGCAACGGCCCCGGCCCTGCTAGCACGGAACCGCCGGCGCCAGTCGCGCAGGGTATCGGCGTAGTGCATGGTCAGGATCTCGACATCCTTGACCAAAAGGCCTGCCCGCTCGATGGCGGGCATGGTCTCGCTTAGCGCCGGAATGTGGCCGTTCGGAAAGATGTATTTCTCTACGAAAGGCGGATCGGCACGATTCGGCTTGGCGCGGGTGATCGAGTGGACCACCGCAACCCCGTCATCTGTCAGCAGGCTGCGGATGGTGCGGAAGTATTCGTCATAATGCTGCGGACCCACGTGCTCGAACATGCCAACCGAGACGATACGGTCGAACCTGCCTTCCACTTTACGGTAGTCCTTGAGCATGAACTTCGCGCGATCCGCGATTCCCGCCTCCTTGGCGCGTTGGCTGGCGACGCGCAGCTGCTCCTCGGACAGGGTGACACCGATGACGTCCGCGCCCGTAACCTCCGCCAGATACAGTCCCATGCCACCCCAGCCGCAGCCGATGTCAAGCACCCGCTGGCCGGGCGCCAGTCGCATCTTGGCGGCGATATGGCGCCTTTTCTTGCGCTGCGCCTCCTCGAGCGTCTCGTCGCCGTTTTCGTAATAGGCGCAGGAGTATTGCATGTCAGGGTCGAGGAAAAGGCGGAACAGTCGCTCGTCCAGATCGTAGTGATGGGCGACATTGCGTCTCGCCGTCTCGGGCAGGATATGGCGGCGAAGCATGCGGTGCAACATCCGGCCGGCCTCGTGCGCCAGGGCGGGGATCGAGGCGAAGTTCTTTGCCCCGTTGCGCTTGACGAGCGCGAGAAAGTCGAAGATATCGCCTTCCTCCACGACGAGTCGCCCGTGCATGTAGAGCTCCGCGAACTGCAGCGACGGGTCCAGCCACAGGGCCGTCACCGCACCGGAGTCCGTCAGGCGGAGCCGGGCGACGGGCGACGAGCCGTCACCGAACGCCCGCTTGTCTCCGGAGGGAAACGCCACCTCCACCGCGCCCGCCTTGACGCCGCGCTCGAACATGCTGATCAGGTACCGTTCCATGCATTCCTTTCCCCGCCCAACGCAGGTTAAGCGCAATGGGCCGGTCAGGGAAAGCGGCGCAAGCCCCGCGCAGCACCAAAGTGCGCAGCTTGCGTTCGGCATCCGAACAGATACTCTGCGCAACCAGAGGCGACCACGCCCGAACACTGCCTGATACCCTTCCACGATGCTTTCCATCATTTTCGATATCGTCGCACCCGTTTTTCTCGTCATTGGTGCGGGCTACCTGGCGGTACGCCGCGGATTGTTCAGCGACAACATGGTCGATGGACTGATGAAGTTCGCCATCCAGTTTGCGGTGCCGTGTCTGTTGTTCGCTGCCACCTCAACCATGGACCTTGGTACTGCCTATGACTGGCGGCTGATGAGCGCGTTCTACATTGGCTCTACGGCCAGCTTCACCGCCGCGACGCTACTCGCCTGGAAGGTATTTGGTCGGACGCCCGGCGAAGCAGTCGCCGTGGGGTTCGGGGCGCTTTTCTCGAACTTGGTGCTGCTGGGCCTCCCGATCTCGGAGCGCGCATGGGGTAGCGATACGGCTGCAATGGCACCGGCTTATGCGATCGTCTCGGTACATGCGCCGTTTTGTTATCTGCTCGGCATCACCAGCATGGAGTTATTGCGGGCCGACGGGCGATCACTGCCCGAAACGGCGACAGTGGTCGCGCGTGCGATGTTTCGCAACAGCCTGATGATCGGCATCGCTCTGGGTTTTATCGTCAACGTCACCCAACTTTCGCTGCCGGAGGCCCTGGTTTCATCGGTGGACATCGTCGCCCGCGCGGCATTGCCTGCGGCGCTGTTCGGCCTCGGGGGCACTCTCACACGCTATTCGGCGAAGGCGTCGGTCGGTGAGGCGAGCACCATCTCGGCGATATCGCTGGTAGTCCACCCGGGCATCAGCTTCGCCATCTGTCATTTGCTGAATGTACCGGACGGACCCACCAGCGCAGTGGTCCTGATGGCAGCCATGGCTCCGGGCGTAAACGCCTATCTATTTGCCAGCATGTACCAACGAGGGCAGAGTACAGCTGCCAGTGCGGTCTTGCTGGGAACGGCGGCATCGATACTGAGCGTCAGCACCTGGTTGTGGATATTGGAATCTACCTAGTGGGCCATGCGGGAAGTTCGGTTACTCACAGAGCGCCGCTGATGAGCCAAGGTAAGGCGCACGCCGCAGGGAATGGCAGGCCCTTTTCAAGGCGTGCAACGCCACATTGGCTCATCAGCGACGCTCCCTCCGGGCCAGCCCACAAGCCACGTTGACCGCGTTACGCTCGCTGGAATTGGCGACGGCCAGTCCTGCGCTCGCGTGCCTTGCCAACCCGGCTTGTGGACTGGCTGTGGGTTACCGAACTTCCCGCATGGCCCACTAGCACGCATTCGACGCGGATCTACCTCCCAGGCATGCGCCATCAGCCACCGACAGCTGTGGCGTCACTGAGGCGCCGGTCGTACGCGAACGCCGACGGTTTGTGAGCAACGTCTCTTCTCGTCGGGATCCGAAACTCTCACTCCAATAAAGGTTGCAAAGGTTGTGATGGCCCGGCTGTGATCGGAATAATGATTTCGTTGCGGCGCAGGAAACCCGGTGTGAACGGATCGTTGTAATAGGCGTAGACCGCCGCACCGGCGGGCTCGAGCTGGCGCCCGAGCATCCAGTTGCGCAGGCGTCGTTCCTGCTCGGCGATTAACGGGTCGTCGGTGCGGCCGCTGAAGCGCACCGCGGCGACTCGCCGTGCCGGCAACTCGCGCAACCGGACGCCATCACCAGCGGGCGCGGGCAGGTCCTCGATGCGATAGGCAGACGGCATGATGAACTGCACCGCCCATGCGCCGTCGCCAGCCGTTGTCTGGGTTACCGGCGCGGTCATCGCGATCTTCTCATCGGGGGCCACGGCCTGCTGCTGCACTGGGGCCGTCATCGCAATACGCTCGCCAGCGCGCTCCTTGGCGAAGATGTATCGTGCCAGCGGTCCGAACCCATCGCTCAGGCCCCGTTGGCGGTTACCTTCTCGGATCACCTCTGCGACCACCAGCGGCGGGTAGTCGCGGATCTCGAAATCGCCGTCCTGGGTGATCAGCACATAGTCGGGCAGTTCCACATTCTGGACGACGTAGACGAAAACCAGCATGGCGGCCACGGCCAGCCCAAGGACGGAGACAGTCACGATCAGCGCTATTTTCATCATCGGCTCCACGGTAATTTTTCCAGGCAGGTCACCCGGTCTACTCGCATTGTCATTTCGCGATAAGCTCCCGAGCTGCCCTTTCGGCCACCTTGAGAGGAAGCGTGCTGCCATTTACACGTCTGAAGGCTACCGGCGCTTGCGGCGACAGTAATGGCATAGAATGCGCGGTTAACCAGTAATCGAGACTTACGATGATCCGATGCGCGAAGATATTGTCCGGTTTGGTCCTTTACACCGCAGGCGCCTCGGCCGACGTGGTTGGGGAGTCTCTGCAGCAGGCCGACATACTCTGGGACAAGACCGTCGAGTACGCCGGCGCAACGCTGGACCGGGCGCGTCGACTCTGGCGCGAGGAGCATCCCGAGGATGCGCAGCTATGGGAGGATCTGATCCCGCGGCTGGACGAGGTCATCGTATTGCAGGATCGTCAGCGGCAGCTGCCCGAGTCCGCCTGGTTCGGTGACGACCAGGCATCCAATACCGACGACATCAACGCCCTGCTCGACGAAGTCGCAGACATCCTGATCGGCGATAACACCCTGCGCGAGCGAATGCGGGAACTGACCGCGGCGATGGCCGACAACCGCCAGGCGGTCGTCCAATTGAAGCGCCGCAAGATGAGCGCCCCGTCGGACTCAATGTGGCGCAAGACCGTCGCGGATATCGAGGACGAGATCGCCAAACGCGAGAGGCTGCTGGCCGAGCAGCGGCAGGCGATGGCAGACCTTCACACCGAGGCGGCCGCCGAACTGCGCGCCATGGGCCTGGATATCGACGCCGAGGGGCTGGAATTTCTGCTATCGACCGTCGTCGGCGATAACGTCATGGATATGACCCTGGCCTTCGAACAGGTGCGCGCGCTGACCGAGCAGCTCGAGACACTGACCGTAGAGAGCCGGGAAGACCTGCCGACAGCGCGACGTTATTACGGTATGTATGTGGTGTTGCTCAAGACCCTGGATCACATGCATGCCGCGTTGCTTGACGGTATCGCGACGGACTACCTCCCGCGCATCGATGCCATCGCCAGGCGCGCGCGGGAACTCCAGCAGGAGACGCAGACGCTGATTGCACAGCGCCCCAGCAAGGTCCTCGAATCCAACCTCGCGGCACAGCGACTCACCATCGAGGCCGCCGGACGCTATGCCGAGTATCTGAAGGGGCAGCAGCGTCAGGTCGAGGCCTCCCGCCAACGCCTGACGCAAGATATCGCAGTGGCGCAGAACACCTATGACACGGTCAAGATGTCGGGTGATCTAGTGGCCATGATGCAAGACAGCCGCCAGCTCCTGGACAGCCTGTTCCGCCTGCAGGTACCGCCGCTGCGGGCGTTCGAGAACCTGGAGATGAAGCGGGAGTTTCAGCGTCTGACCTCGGCGCTGCGTCAAGAGAGCGTCTGACAGGACCCTCGGCGACCGGGCGATCACAGATTCATGGCCGAGCCCCTGTACAACGTGATCCATGGCCTCCTCGGTCTCGCCACGTTCGTGACGCTGGCCTGGCTACTAAGCGAAGACCGTCGCGCAGTGCGACCCCGATTGATCCTGGCGGGATTGACACTGCAGATCGTATTGGCGCTGGCACTGTTGGGCCTGCCGCCGGTCAAGACGCTGTTCGTCGCGCTCAATGACGCCGTCCTGGCCCTGCAGCAGGCCACCGAGTCCGGGACCGGCTTTGTCTTCGGCTACCTCGGCGGTGGCGATCCACCCTTCGAGACCCGCTATCCCCAGAACGGTTTCATTCTCGCCTTCCGCGCCCTACCGTTGCTGCTGGTCATCGGCGCGCTGTCCGCACTGCTGTTCCATTGGCGGGTCCTCCCGCTGCTGGTCAGGGGATTTGCCTGGGTTTTGCGCAAGACCTTGGGCCTGGGTGGGCCCCTGGGGCTGGGTGCGGCGGCCAACGTCTTCGTCGGCATGACCGAAGCACCGCTTTTGATAAGGCCCTATCTCAATGCCATGTCGCGCAGCGCCCTATTCGCGCTGATGACCTGCGGCATGGCCACGATCGCCGGTACCGTCATGGTACTGTATGCCAGCGTGCTGGCCGGCGTCATCGACGACGCCATAGGCCACATACTGACGGCGTCGATTATCTCGGTGCCGGCCGCACTGATGATCGCGAACATCCTGATACCGTCGCGCGAGGAGACCGAAGCCGACGATGCCGTCGAGTTACACGGTCAATATCGGAGCTCAGTCGAGGCGGTCACGCGGGGCACCGTCGACGCCATTCCGCTGTTCATGAACATTGTCGCTATGCTGGTCGTCTTCGTTGCGCTCGTCACGATCGCCAACCAGCTGCTCGGACTGCTGCCTGACATCGACGACGCCCCACTGACACTGCAGCGCCTGTTGGGCTGGCTGATGGCGCCGGTAGTCTGGCTCATTGGCATCCCATGGAGCGAGGCGCAGGTTGCGGGCTCCCTGATGGGCATCAAGACCATTCTCAACGAGCTGCTCGCCTATCTGGAACTCGCCGCCGTGCCGGAGACCGCACTCAGCGATCGCAGCCGGCTCATTATGACCTACGCCCTGTGCGGATTCGCCAACCTCGGAAGCCTCGGCATCATGCTCGGCGGACTCGGCGCCATGGCCCCGGAGCGCCGCGCCGAGATCGCAGCGCTCGGGATGCGATCCATCCTCGCCGGCACGCTGGCCACGCTGATGACGGGCGCCGTCGTCGGCATGTTTGTCTAGCAGCAGGCTACCGCTCGAGCGCGCTGCGCAGCATCTTGCGGCGCAGAAAAGCAATCTGCGTCTGCAGAGAGAGCGACTTCGGGCAGACATCATGGCAGCCCAGCAGCGACAGGCAACCGAACACGCCGTCGTCGTCGCCCACCAGTTGATAGAGGTCCTGGTCGCTGCGTTCATCTCGGGGATCGAGCCTGAACCGGGCGATCTGGTTCATACCCACCGCACCGATAAAGTCCTCACGCATGCGTACGGTGCCGCAGCCGGCGATGCAGCAGCCGCACTCGATACAGCGCTCGAGCTCGTAGATCTGCTCCGCCAGTTCCGGCTCCATGACCTCCTCCATAGCCTCGAGATCCTCGGCCGCCTGGCTGTGCACCCACGCCTCCAGTCGTTCGCTCATCGCCCGCATCCACCTGCCGGTATTGACCGACAGGTCACCGATCAGCTCGAACACCGGCAACGGCGCCAGGCTGATATCCGCCGGGAGATCCCGCGTCAGAGTGCGACAGGCCAGCCCCGGCCGACCGTTGATCAGCATGCCACAGCTACCGCAGATACCGGCGCGGCAGACGAAATCGAACTGCAGCGACGGCGCCTGGGTCTCGCGGATCTCGGTGAGCGCCAGATACAGGGTCATACCGTCGGCCTCTTCCAGCACGAAGCGCTGTACCGCTGGCCGGCTCGCGGGATCCTGCGGGTTATAGCGCAGTATGTTGAAGCTGAGACGTCGCGCACTGCGTTGCTCGGCTGTCGTATCCATCAGTCCGTCTCCCCAAGCCGAGCGTTATGGCCGCGCAACTGCGCCGGCAGCAGGTGCCGAAAGGACATGATCGCCGCCTCGCGCTCTTCGCGCCCGGTGGACGCCAGTCGCTGGCGAATGTCCTCGATTTCCTGTGACCGAATCGCGGTCTGCGGGTGCTCGATGTGATCTTCTGGACCGTAGCCGCGCCAGCCCGGCGGCATCTCCATCTTCATCACATCGAGTGCCTCGTAGTCGAGGCTCGGCAGACCGTCATCCGGGTCTACCCAGGTAGCCAGCGTGCGCCGCAACCAATTTTTGTCGTCGCGCCGCGGATGGTCCTGTCGATAGTGGGCACCGCGGCTCTCGGTGCGCTGCAGGGCGCCGTAGGCAACGCACAAGGCCAGCTTCAGCATGCGCCCAGCACGGTACGCCGCCACCAGTTCCGGGTTGGCGGCACGCGTCTTCTCTTCTATCCCGATGTCTCGGCTCCTGACCAGCAGGGTCTGCAGTTCATCCACCGCCCGCTGCAGATCCTCGCCGTTGCGGAAGATGCCAACCCTGTCGGTCATGATGTCCTTCATCCGGTTGCTCAGATCAATCGCCCGTTCCTTGCCCTGCGATTTGACCAGCGCATCGAGCGCGGCATCTTCGCGCTGCCAGAATTCGCCGATCAATCCGCTCGAGATGTCGATACCGTTAGCGGGATCGTCGCAATAGTCCGCCACATATTCGCCGACGATCATGCCCGCCACCACGGTCTCGGCCACCGAGTTGCCGCCCAGCCGGTTGAATCCATGCATATCCCAGCAAGCGGCTTCACCGCAGGCGAACAGGCCACGCAGGGTCGGACTCTCGCCACGGTGGTCGGTACGCACGCCGCCCATGGAATAGTGCTGTGCAGGGCGTACCGGGATGAGTTCCCTGGTCGGGTCTATGCCGAGGAAATATTGGCAGATCTCCTTGACCTCGCGCAGATTCTTATTGATGTGCGCTTCGCCCAACAGCGTGATGTCCAGCCAGACATGTTCGCCATAGTGGGACTCGACGCCATGACCCTTGGCGATGTGTTCCTCCATGCGTCGCGATACCACATCGCGCGAGGCGAGTTCCTTCTTTTCCGGTTCATAATCCGGCATGAAGCGGTGACGCTGTGCATCGAGCAACACCCCCCCGTCGCCTCTACAGCCTTCGGTCACCAGGATCGCTGCCGGAAAGATGCCGGTCGGGTGGAACTGTATCGCCTCCATATTGCCCAGACTGGCGATACCGGTCTCGAGCGCGATCGCCGCACCCATGCCTTCGTTGATCACCGCATTGGTAGACACACGATAGAGGCGCCCAAAGCCGCCCGTGGCGATCACGGTGGCCTTCGCGACATAGGCGACGAGTTCACCGGTGATGAGATTGCGTGCGATGGCTCCGAAGCATTTTCCGCCGTCGTGCATCAGCGACATGGCCTCCATGCGCTCATGCACCGGTATCTGATGCGCGATGGCCTGGTTGCTGACCGCGTACAGCATCGAGTGCCCGGTGCCATCGGAGACGTAGGATGTGCGCCACTTCTTCGTACCACCGAAGTTGCGCGCCGTGATCAAGCCGTGCGCCTCGTCGCGTTCACAGATGGTCTTTTTCTGACCACTGATCACCACGTGGCGCTCGCCGCGCTGGACGCGATTCCAGGGTACGCCCCAGTTAGCCAGTTCACGCACGGCCTTGGGGGCGGTCTCGACAAACATCCTTACCACCTCCTGATCTGCGCCCCAGTCGCTGCCCTTGATGGTATCGGCGAAGTGCACGTCCTCATTGTCGCCTTCGCCCAGGATGGTGTTCGCCAGACTGGCCTGCATACCGCCCTGCGCCGCGGCGGAGTGCGAGCGCTTGGCCGGGACCAGACTCAACACCACCACCTCATGACCGCGCCGCCGCGCACCGATGGCCGCGCGCTGTCCGGCCAGACCGCCGCCGATAACGAGGACGTCCGTGTATACGACCTTTATGACGGCACCCTCGCGAGAGCACCGATCGCGGCCGATCCCGGCACGTTCGGACGCAGCGGCGCTGGCGACTGCAGCAGGCTGGGCTGGTAGCGCTCACCCGCGCGATCCCGGTGCTCGAAGCCTATCTTCATGTAGGCCGCCAACGAGAGCAGCCCCAACAGAAGAAACACGCCGGTGATGATCCACTTGGCACGCAGCAGGTTGCGCCTGCCGGTGGCCGCGTCACTTCCCTGCAGCCATCCCCATTTGACGGCGAGCCGATAGAGGCCGATTCCCCCGTGCAGCTCCACCGCCAACAGCAACAACAGATACACCGGCCACATGCCGCCCCAGACGCGGTCGGCAGAGGCATAGGGACCGATCTCGCCGGGGTTGACCAGCATCGAGAACAGGTGTGCCGAAGCCAGAAAGAACATCGCGAATCCGGTATATACCTGGATGAACCAGAGGCTGGTGTCGCTGTGCTGCATGCGCGATTTATGCACCAGCAACTTCCTGTACTGGCGATAACTGGCGGGGAACTTTCGCATCGCCAACGCCGCATGCAGTACAAATAGGCAGATCACCAGAAAAATCACCACAGCGACAATCCAGGGCTGGGATGTACCAAACAGGTAGTAACCCTCGAACATCTTGGTGACGCTGTACATCGCATCCTTGCTGATGAGAATCGATGACACAAACAGCATGTGGCCCCACATGAACAGGGCCAACAGCAATCCGCTGACGCTCTGCGTGACGTCGAGCAGGGCGGGAAGTCGGCTCTTGGCTGCGATTTCGTCGAGCCCGGAATGGGCGATCAGTGCATCTTCGGGTTTCATCATCCACCAGTTTAGCTGCTAGCGGCCAGATGGCGAAGCCAGATGCCCGTTTGGATTATCTCGGCGATGGCGTCGCCGCCGCCCTGCCACCCATGTCCTGCGTATGCGGCGAGGATGTCCATGGGGAGCTTATCGACGCCCTGCGGTCCAACCTCCGCGCTGAAAAACGATGAGGCCCCGAGGCCGAACCCGGCACCGGTCGGCGCAGCCGCGTCCCTAAGGTGCTCGGTTCAATCCGGCCAGCAATGCCTTCAGCGTTCGCGAACGAAACTCGCGTCGGTACAGTACGGCGACCACCCAGGTGGTCATGAGTATGAACAACACCGGGTGCACGAACCAGGTCAGTAGCGCGATACTGAAATAATAAGCACGCAGGCCCAGATTGAAATTGTAGATCGCCAGCCAGACGACCCGCGACAGGGCCTCGCCGTGGCGCTGTAGCGCCTCTTCGTCACGAGAGGCCTGGTCAGCGAGCGGCGCGCTGCCGACCAGGATCGAGGCAAAGCCCCATTGCCGCATGCACCAGGTGAAGGTGAAGAATGCATAGGCGAAGATCAACAACATCAGCAGAATCCCCAGCTCCCAGACCTGCCGGCTGATGTGTTGCACAAACGGGAGATCAGAGAGGAAGGTGATGGCCTTGTCGGTGGACCCTGTCGCAGTCACCAGGCCGGCAATGACCAGCAGGCTGCTGGAGGCGAAAAAGGTCGCGTTGCGCTCGATATTGGCGATGACCGACGTGTCGACTATGCGCAGGTCGCGTTGGTAAAGCACTTCGATCCATTGCTCGATATTCGAGTGCAGGGCATCCTGTAGCCGATGGTGCTTTGCGGAGCGGAAGCCTGAGAAAAACGTATAGCCGATCCAGCAGGCCGCGAACCAGGCGAGCGATATCCAGTCCAGCAATGTGAAATCAATTTTGAGCATCCAGCTTACTGGTTGAGGTAAGAGATAGACAGCATGGTGTTTGGTCTGTTTTTCCGGCGGATATGCTGGCACAAAGTGCGGCCGTCGTCGCGTCGTTGATCGGCAGCGGATGCTCCGACAGTATCATAGAGTCCGATAGCACAGCGTATCGCACCGTCTCCGCCAGGATCAGATCGAGCCGCTGCACAGACTGCCACTATCGACTACCTTTGGCAGGAGTAATAACCTGTCGCTGCGCGTCTGCGGTGAGCGCCTACCCTTAGACACGGCTAAGAGTTTTTTATGCAAAAAATCGCCATTGCAGCGTGGACCGACCTGGAGCCGCTGAAACCCGCCTACGCCCTGGTTGCCGATGTCGACCTGGTCATTGTCCGCTGGGCGCAGGGCGAAAATGTATCGGTCCTCTATGGTCGTTGTGCCCACCGCGGCGCGCTGATGGCGGACGGCCACGTCGAGGGCGGCAATATCATCTGTGGCGTGCACGACTGGGACTATTGTTTCAAGTCCGGCATCAGCTCCTACAATCCGGCGGAGCGCCTGCATCGTTTCAAGGCCTGGGTCGAAGACGCTCAGGTGTGGGTCGATGAGGAAGAAATCCGTGCCTGGGCAGTGGAGAATCCGCAGCCCTATGAACGGGAGGCCTATCAGGGCCGCTATAAGGATCTACACGGCGGACCCGAAGAACCGCACTACCAGTACATCCAACATCTCGCCGAGCATGGCCTGTCGAAGGTCGGTCACCATGGTCGCGTCAGCGCCATGGGTGTGCCCCGTGACGTCCTGCCGAAGTGGGACGACATCCAGATTCTTACCGCACAGTTGCACAAGGTGCCGCTGCTGGATGATCACCCCGTCGGTACCGAGGTTGTGATTGGACCGAATGCAGCGAAACCGCTGGTGCTCGAGATGCCGCTGTTCGTTTCCGACATGAGCTTTGGCGCGCTGTCGGAAGAGGCCAAGACCGCATTGGCGATGGGCGCCGAGATGGCGGGTACCGGGATCTGCTCCGGCGAGGGCGGCATGCTGCCGGAAGAACAGGCGGCCAACTCGCGTTACTTCTACGAGTTGGCGTCCGGGCGCTTTGGTTATTCGATGAGCAAGGTACAGCAGTCACAGGCCTTCCATTTCAAATGCGGCCAGGGTGCGAAGACCGGCACGGGTGGCCACCTGCCCGGCATCAAGGTGAAGGGCAAGATTGCACAGGTACGCGGGCTGTCTGAAGGTGAGCCGGCCGTCTCACCGTCCCGCTTCCCGGACTGGGAACATATCGAAGACTATCGCCGCTTTGCGGCCGAGGTGCGCGAGGCCACCGGGGGTATACCGATCGGTGTGAAGCTGTCTGCCCAACATATCGAGCGGGATATCGTCGCGGCGCTGCAGATCGGCGTCGACTACATCATTCTCGACGGCCGTGGCGGCGGTACTGGCGCGGCACCGCTGATCTTCCGCGACAATATCTCGGTGCCGACGATCCCGGCGCTGGGACGTGCGCGTCGATTCCTCGGTAAACAGGGACGCAGCGATGTGACCCTGGTGATAACCGGCGGCCTGCGCCTGCCGGCCGACTTCATCAAGGCGATGGCGCTGGGCGCCGACGCCGTCGCGGTATCCAATGCGGCATTGCAGGCGATCGGCTGTCTCGGTATGCGCGCCTGTCATACCAACAACTGCCCGGTCGGCATTGCTACTCAGCAGCCGCACCTGCGGCAGCGCTTAGAGATTCAGAAAGGCGCCGAGCAGTTGAATAATTTCTTCCGCGCGTCCACCGATCTGATGAAGGTAATGGCGCGCGCCTGCGGTCACGAACACCTCAACCAGTTCTGTATCGATGACCTGGCCACCTGGGATCGTGATATGGCGCACCTCTCGGGTGTCACCTACGGCGGTGTATCTTAAAGATCGGCCGCAGCGATGGCCCGCGCACCCTTATCCTGGTCAGGGTTTGCGCCCAGGAGGCAGATGCGACAGCGTGGCGCCGAGAAAAGAAAGGTCGCCCGGTGTACGAGAGTCTTGCCCTGATCGCTGGTTTCGCGCTGCTCCATAGCATTTTCTCCGGCGGCATCGACCGGACATTGAGTCTGACCCCATGGGTTCCGTGACCCCATGGTTTCCGAGACTGACTGAAGCGGCCTATAATCCGCCCGGATGTTACTTGACTGATCAGTGGCATATCGACGCCGTTCACGTCTACCTCAACCCTACCCACGGAAACCAATCATGCGATTCGCGACAAATCTTGCCGCCGTTTTAGTGGCCCTGTTCTTCATGGCGAGCTTCGGCTGGGCAACGGACACAGCCAATGCAAACGAGCCAATCGTTCCTCAAGCGATAGTGGCCCCGGACATTGTGGTTGACGAACTCGCCCTGCGCCTGACGCCGCTCACCGTCGCCGAGCTGGCCGCTGCAGCGGAGGCCTGGCGCGATATCGTGAAGGCCAAGACCGAAGAACTGGTCTCCGCGCAGATCGCGGCGAACGAGGCAAAAGACGATAAAAACGACGCCGTCGAGCAGCAGGCACGGCAGCAGCTCACCGAGCTGGCCGAGGCGCGCGGCGCGCTGTTTGACCGCTATTCGACAGTGGTGAGCAGCTGGGAGAAAAAGGGCGGCAACGAAGAGGCGATCGCGGAGTTCCGCGCCTACCGTAACTCCATCATCGTCGAAGAGACGCGCACCGCCGATTTTGAGACCCTGATGGCCCGCGCGCTTGCCTGGTCCACCGACGAGGACGGAGGGGTCGCACTGGCCATCAACATCGCTGTAATCCTCGCCTCGCTGTTCGGCCTGCTCTTCGTCGCGCGGATCATCCGGCGCGTGACGCGCAAATATATCGTCCGTGTGCCGAACCTGTCGAAACTGCTGCAGGTCTTCCTCGTCGGCTTGACCTACTGGATCGTGCTGGCCTTCGGACTGATGATCGTGCTGTCGGGGCTCGGTGTCGATATCTCACCGGTATTCGCACTGGTTGGCGGCGCCTCGTTCATCCTGGCCTTCGCGTTCCAGGACACGCTGGGCAACCTCGCCAGTGGGCTGATGATCATGATCAACCGGCCGTTCGACGAGGGCCACTACGTAGACATCGGCGGTGTCGCGGGAACCGTGAAGTCGGTGAGCATCGTCGCCACCACCGTCACCACACCCGACAACCAGGTGATCGTCATCCCTAACAAGAACGTCTGGGGCAACGTCATCACCAATGTCACGACGAGCGAGACACGGCGAGTGGACCTCACCTTTGGCATTGGCTACGACGATGACATCGAGACCGCGCAGCGTGTGCTCGAGGAGGTCGTATCGGCGCATCCGCTGGTGCTGAAGGATCCAGCGCCGGTCATCCGCGTCGGGACACTCGGTGCGAGCTCCGTCGACTTCATCGTCCGGCCGTGGGCCAAGACAGTCGACTACTGGTCGGTATATTGGGACCTGACACGCCAGGTAAAGGAGGCGTTTGACGCCGCCGGCGTGTCTATCCCGTACCCGCAACAGGATCTGCATATCAAGGGCTTGGCCGCGAGCGCGACCCACGTCGAGTCGCAGCAAGCCACGCCGAACGCACCATCCTCGACGCCCAAACCCGAGACGCCACGTGATGCGGCATCGGCGATGGCGCAGGGCGATGGCTGAGGCGCTGCCGGCCGCGAGACCGATGAGTATGGAACGACACCGCAGCGGAAGTGATCCCAATGACGCCGATCAATGAAGAGTATCAGCAGATCGGCACGCAGCTCGCGGCGCGCCTCGGGCATCCTGCCGTTAGCGGTCTTTATCTGCCTGCGCCGGTGGCCGACGAGACCTTCCGCGATGAGTTCGGTTTTATCCTACTGGCGGATGGCAGCGTCGGTCCCTTCTATGTCAGCATGGGCGACCTGCTGCGCAAGCTGTGGCAGCGCCATCCCCAACCGGCGCAGCTGCGCAGCGACGCAACGACACTGCTGCGAGGCTTCGCCGACGGTGACATCGCCAGACGTGCGCTCGCACTGGGCACCTACAATGCGCTGAGTGCCGCGTTATTTCACAAGGTTGGCTTCTTCCCCCCCGAGCGTAAGGGGAATGCCGGGTTGAACGACGTCCCGGCAGGGAGCTCAGTAGGCATGGTCGGCTATTTCCGTCCGCTGATCGAAAGACTCACCGCACAGGGCTGCAGCGTGCGTGTGCTGGAACTCTCCCCCGAACGCGTGGAAGAAAGGAAGAATGTGTCACGCTGCGGCGATCCGAGCGAGCTGATCGGCTGTGACCTGGTATTGTGCACCGCGTCGGCGCTGATCAATGACAGCCTCGAGAGGCTTCTGGCCCTGCTCGCTCGTCGGGTGAGGATCGAGATGATCGGGCCGAGTGGCAGCGGCCTCCCCGACCCCTTGTTCGCGCGCGGCATCAGCGCGGTCGGCGGCAGCCTGTTCAGCAGTCAGGCAAAGCTGATCGAACATCTAGGTCGCGGCGAACCCTGGGGCAGCGTCGCGCACAAGTATCAGCTGGATGCCGTGGCCTATCCGGGGCTCACCAGGCTGCTCGAACCACTAAGCGATGGTCAGGCGGAAGCCTGACGGGCGTAACGCCGCCAGGCCTGTGCGCCGCGTGGAAGAGACACCGTGCATCCAAAACCCTGGCGGACAAAACCCTGTATACCCCATGGTTCTGATCGCGATTCAGCAACCGGTAAATCGCTACCGAAGTCCACCCCATATCCTCGCTGTCAGGCGCAAACCACTGTTTTTCACAGGGCATCTCGACCAAGCGTATCGACGTGACGTTCAATGCCCAAGGCACTGATCCGGTAGAGGCCCTGCGGCCGGTCGACCTGGAGATCGAACCCGGCGAGTTCATCGCCCTCGTCGGGCCATCGGGATGCGGCAAGTCGACGCTGTTGAATGTCCTGGCGGGCTTCATCACGCCAAGCGTCGGCAGCGCCTATGTCGGTGACGAACCCATCACCAAGCCGGATATCGATCACGGTATGGTGTTTCAGGACTATGCCCTGTTCCCCTGGCTCAACGTCATCGATAACGTCGCGTTCGGCCTCGAACGCCAGGGGGTCGGCAAGCAGGAACGCTACGAGCGGGCGCGCGAAAACCTGTCGCTCGTCGGCCTGAAGGATTTTGCCGAGAACAGGATCAACGAACTATCCGGTGGCATGAAACAGCGCGTCGCCATCGCCCGGGTCTTCGCCACCGACCCCTCCGTAATTTTGATGGATGAGCCGTTCGGCGCCCTCGACGCACTGACCCGGCGGTTCCTTCAGCATCAGCTCCTGGAGATCTGGCAGCGCAATCGCAAGACCGTGGTGTTCGTGACGCATTCTGTCCAGGAGGCGATATATCTCGCAACCCGGGTGGTCGTCATGACGGCCCGACCGGGTCGGATCAAGTTGGATCAAAAGATCAACCTGGTCTACCCGCGCGATTTCACGAGTGACGACTTCGTGCACCAAGAAAGGCTCGTGTACGACCAGCTCGACGAGGAGCTGGCCAAGACCTTCAAGCTCGAGGGCGGTGCAGGGACCTTCCGTGACTGAAACACGGCGGCGACCGGTCGACGGCGTTGCGACCAGTGTCGACGTGGTCGAGTCCTTCCTCGAGGCGGTCGCGCAGCGCGACACGGACTTGGGCGCATTCGTGCAGATCGACAGCACACGGCTGCGCGCCGAGGCGGCGCTGCTTGACGCCGTGCCGCAGGACGCCCGTGGTCCGCTGCACGGGCGACTCGTGGCCGTCAAAGAGGTGTTCGATGTCGCCGGATACACCTGCGCCTGGGGGACGCCCATCCATCGTGACCGGATACCGACGACGGACGCCGCCGCCGTGCGCCTGCTGCGCGATGCCGGCGCGATAATAGCCGGTATTTCCGTATCTACCGAGTATGCAATGTCGCGCGTCGGGCCCACGGTCAATCCCTGGGACCCGGCCCGCACGCCGGGCGCGTCATCGCAGGGCTCGGCCGCCGCAGTCGGCGCCGGCTTGGTGCCCTTGGCACTCGGTTCGCAGACGATCGGCTCTGTGATCCGGCCGGCCGCCTATTGCGGCTGCGTCGGGGTCAAACCAACCTGGGGCATGATCGACGTCACCGGCTCCATGCCGCTGGCGGCGCCCATCGACCATGTCGGATATCTGGCCTCCAGCACGGACCTGGCGCGCACCGCGCTCGCGCTTCTGGCGCCCAGGCTCGATTCTACCGTCAGACCGGACCGGGTCATCGCCATGCAGCCCTGGTACGACGCCGAGACGGACGCGGACGTCATCGCGGCCGTGGCATCGGCAGTAGAGGTCCTCGGCAAAGCTGGCCTCCCCGTCGAGCAGGCCGGATTGCCGGCGTGGATCACGCAGGCCGAGGCGCAGGTGCTGGATACCATTCTCGCCCATGGCATGGCGCGGAGTCATACGGCTGATTTCGACCGGGCTGCCGATCGCATGACGGCGCGGATCCGAGATTACATTGCGCGCGGCCGGGCGCTTCCCCGAGTCGGCCTATGCGGCGGCCCTGCGGGACCGTGAACGAATCGCGGATGCGTTAGACGCGCTACTGGGCGATGGCGTCGCCCTGATACCGGCAACCACGGGGATCGCACCGCTGTTGCACGACGGCACCGGCTCGCGCGCGCCACAACGCCTTTGGACGCTGGCGGGCTGCCCGGCGATCACGGTGCCCTTCGGACGCGCAGCGGGAATGCCGCTGGGGGTTCAGCTTGTCGCGGCGCGCGGCCACGATCATGCCGTGCTTGCGACCGCCGCGCAGTTGGAGGCCGGTGCGCCCGGCCTTTCGACCGCGACACCGCACTCGCGTGGATAGCAGAGCAAATCGAGGGCTCCTAGACTGCATGTTGCGTCGGCATCCCGGTTAATCGCGCCGGACGGTTACAGCTTGAGGAGCTTTCGTCCCGTAGAACGGCGGGAACAGTTTTTGCATCTCTGGTCGTTAAATCTCTTGATTGCGACGGACGCGCACCCGGGCTGTAAGTTGGGCGGCAATGCACTGCACAATTATCGGAATCGCTATCCTGTTTCATCCAGCAATCAGTGCGCGTGCGTTTTTTCGATCGGACGTGCCGTTCGGGGGGGTGAGAATTCGTGAACAGCGAAACAGCTAAGCGGGTCGGTATCCAATGGCTCCTGGTCTGGTTGGGGATCCTGTGCAGCCCTGTTCCAGGACTCGCCGAAACGGCTGGTCTTAGCGGCGAGCGTATCAGGATTGGCGTGCAGAGCGCAGATGCCATCGGCAGCCCGGCCAAGGCCCACGCCCTGACCTGGGAGCAGAGAACCGGGGGCAGGGCCGAGATCGTACAGTCGGACTTCGGCCGGCTTTTTCGCGACTACATGGCCGCGTTGCAGGCAAAACAGCCGGCCTACGATGTTCTGCTCTTTCCCGCTTCCTGGGCCGCGGATTTCTATCCCTATCTGGCCGAGATGCCAGACGAGTATCGCGACAGCGATGCCTTCGATGACATCCATCCCGCCTATCGCGAAAGGCTGATGACCTGGGACGGGAAGTGGATCGCGGCGACGGTGGACGGCGACCTGTTCAGCGGGTACTACCGCAAAGACCTGTTCAGTGACCCAAACAACCAGGCGGCGTTTCGCACCCGCTACGGCTACGAGCTTTTCCCCCCCGACACCTGGAGCCAGTACCGCGACATCGCGGAATTCTTCAATGGCCGCAACTCGCCTGACGGGGGCCTGATATACGGAACGGCCGAGGCCTTTGCGCGCGACGGCAAACAGTTCTGGACCGTTTTCAGTCGTGCCTCGGCCTATACCAACCACCCAGATTTCCCGGGCGCACAGTTCTTCGACCCGGACACCATGCGTGCCCAGATCGACAACCCAGGCTGGCTACGGGCAGTGCGCGAACACAAAGAGATATTGGCGTTCAGCCCGCCAGGCGCACTGCAATTCGGGATCGTGGAGGCAAGAGATGCGTTCCTGGACGGCCACACCGCAATGGCGCTGGATTGGGGCGACACCGCACAGCTTACGGAGGATCCGGCACGCTCGAAGGTCGCCGGCAAGGTCGGCTACTTCGTACTGCCAGGGACCACGCGGGTCTGGGACAGCCGGCTGTGGCGGTGGGACGACAGAGACTCAGTCTACAAGGCGCCCTTTCTCGCGTTCGGCGGTTGGATGGCCGGGGTGCCAAAGCACAGTCGGCATCAACAGGCGGCATGGGACTACATTATGTGGCTCTCCAGCCCCGAAAACAGCCTGCGTGACGTGGTCACCAGCGGAACCGGCATCAATCCCTACCGTTTCACCCACTTCACCAACATCGATGCCTGGACCAAGGCCCTGTCGATCTCCGCCGCCTCTGAATATCTCGGCATGGTGCGGGCCAGCCTCGATTCCCCACATGCGGCGATGGATCTGCGAATCCCCGGCTTCTACCGCTACACCGAGGTGCTCGAGGAGGAACTGACTCGGATACTGCGCGGCGACAGCGAGGTGGATGCAGCCATGCATCGCGCAGCCGCGGCCTGGAATTCGATTACCGATGAACTGGGGCACGCGCAGCAGCTGGCCGCCTATCGCACCGAAATGGCATTGCCGAAAGAGCCTGGCGGTCCCCGGCCGGGCACGCACGCACACAAGGTGCGCTACGTGATCGGATTCTCACAGGCGACCACCACCGAGCCATGGCGCCTGCTGTTCAACAAGGAGCTTCGGGCCGAAGCCGCCCGCCATCCGGAGGTGAAACTGGTCGTGCGCGATGCCATGGACTCTGTGCGGCGCCAAGTCGTCGACATGGAAGACCTGATCGCCCGGCGCGTGGACGCGATATTGGTCTCTCCAAAAGTGACCGATGAGCTGACGGCACCGGTCAGCAAGGCATTTTCGCTCGGGATACCGGTATTCGTTCTCGATCGCGACGTAGCCAACGACCGTTACACGCAGTACATCGGCGGCGACAACCGGGAGATCGGCCGCGCGGCCGGACAGCGGGCGGTGCAGTTACTGGGCGGAGAAGGTCTGGCAGAGGGCAATGTGATCGAGATCTGGGGCGGCATGGCCTCGTCACCCGCCGCCGACCGCCACAGCGGATTCGTCGAGGTGGTCCAACGGGAACCCGGGGTGAAGATCATCAACGCGCCGCAGGATGGCGACTGGAAGCAGGATCTCGCCTACGGAATCATGGCCGAGGCGCTGGATGCCCATCCGCATATCGATCTGGTATATGCACACAACGACCCCATGGCCTACGGCGCCTACCTGGCGGCGCGCGATGTCGGGCGCGAAGAGGATATTGCGTTTCTCGGCATCGACGGCATCCCGGCCGAGGGCGTGAAATGGGTACAGGAAGGTATTCTGGACGCCACCTTCTTATACAAGACCCCCGGCGAGGAGGGCATCCGGCAGGCACTGCGTTTTCTTCGCGGGGAACACGTGCAGAAACGCCTGATGCTGCCGACATCGACCATCGATAAGACCAATGCGGCCAAGATACTCAGCCGGTATGCTGCAGAATGATGCATGCTGATCCCAATTTCACCGATCTCCCGAGATGAGCCAGCGCAATCGCCGAAGCCGAAGCTTTAGGCGCAGCCTGTCGCTGACTTTTGCCGGCAGCGCGCTGATACTCCTGCTGGCGGGCGGCTTCGCGCTCTATTTAATGGACCAGCTGGGCAGCGCGGTGGAGCGGGCCACCAGCGATATCCTGCCGAAGGCGCTGGTCGCGCAGAGCCTGTCAGAGCACAGCGCCCTGCTCGCCGCATCGGCCCCGAGCCTGGCCAGCGCCCGCGACCTGCAGGAGACCCGCCAGGTGGTGGCGAGCCTGGATCAATTGAAGCGACGGATCGACGAAAACCTCTCGGTCCTCGAGCAGACCGCGAGATCGCAGCAACTGGTGGAAGTGCGCAGCAACGTGGCGATGCTCACCGACATCCTGTCGGGCCTGAAGGGCGCCACCAATAAGCGCATTGCCCTGGATGAGCGTCACGACCGGATAATGGCGCACATCCGCGAGGTGCACAGCGAATTTTCCGACACCGTCAGCCCGGTGGTGTGGGGCGTCTCTTCGCTGACGCGACTGTTCGGCAAGCGCGTTGCGCGTGTCAACGCCGCGGCGCTCAGAAAGCTGCGTGACCATGATGTGATGCACCTGGTAGCGCTGATGGATCTACAGCTCGCCTACCGGGATCTGATCAATGGCGACAATGAGCATCGCGCTCGCGCCCTGCGGTGGCAGGATTTTCTGAGGGCCTGGGAGCATGTGCGCAACGTTGACAACGGTGACACGGATAGTGGCCTAACGCGACGCCTGCGGGTGGCCGGTGACAGCTTCCGGGCCGACCTGTCACGTCTGCCCGAGGGCGTTGCCGGCCCGCCCAACAGCGAGTTCGAGGGGGCGCTGGCAGAGGCCGTCGACCGCAAAAAGGCGGAACTGTCGCAAAACCTCGGGGTTACCGTACAGAACACCGAGTCGACGATCGCCGCGTTCGTCGCGCAGACCGTCAAGGATATGGGATATGCGCTGGATATCAAGGCCGAAGGTAACCTGCTGTTCGCGCTGCTGACCGCGGTAGCAGATGTAGACAGCAGGGAGAGCGTCTCCGTGCTGCAGGATCGCTTCAAGCGTTCACTCGCGACTTTCCTCGTATCGGCGGAAGATTTTCTGAACAGTCAGTTGTCGCGGCGCAATCCGATTCTGGCGGACAACGTGGCAGAGATCGAAGGACAGCTTCAACTCCTGGGGCATGGGCCGGAAAATCTGTTCGATATCCGCCGTGGACAGCTCACAGCGCAGGCGCGGATAGAAGGGCTGTTGGCCGGTAATCGCGACGTGGCTGCGCAGCTCAAGCAGCATGTCGAGGAACTGGTGGCCGATGTCCAGGCCCAGGCCTCTGCGCTCAGTTCGCAGTTGCAGCAGAGCCGCGGTGCAGACCGTGCCCTGCTGGTGCTGGTGTTTATGATCGGCCTGTTCCTGCTGGTGCTCATCGCGTTCTTCTCGATTCGCACCCTGAGCAGACAGGACCGCGAGATCCGGCAGGCGGCAACGGTTTTCGAGAGTACCGGCGAGGGCGTCATTATCATCGATCCGCGCGGCCGAATCGTTGCGGTCAACCAAGCTTTCAGCGACTCGTCGGACTACGAACGCACTGAGCTCGCCGGCCGGCATATCCGGGTCTTGCGATCGAGACGGCATCGCAAGGCCTTCTACCAGCAAATGTTCGAGGCCATCGCGGCGAACGGACGCTGGCAGGGTGAGGTCTATACGCGCAAAAAATCCGGCGACTCTATACTGGAATGGCTCACCGTCAATGCCGTGAAGGACAACGAGGGTCGGGTTAACCAGTACGTGGCGGTTTTTTCCGATGTCGCGATCGTAAAGCGGTCGCTGCAGCAGCTCGACCATCTCGCGCACCACGACACGCTCACGGACCTGCCGAATCGACTGCTGCTGCAGGACAGGCTGGACCATGCCATTCACCGCGCCCATCGCCTGGGCCACCGTCTGGCCGTGCTTTTTCTTGACCTGGATCGGTTCAAAAACATCAACGACACCCTTGGGCATGCGGCCGGGGATCAACTGTTGCGAATTTTTGCCGGCCGACTGTCACGGCTGGTTCGCGAGGGTGACACCGTAGCCCGTCTTGGTGGCGACGAATTCATGGTGCTCCTCGAAGACTATGCGTCCGACGAGGATCCGCGCGTCGTTGCGCAGAAACTGCTGGATTCCCTCGACGAGGCATTCGATATCCAGGGTCATCAATTGTTCATCACGGCCAGCATCGGTATCAGTCTGTACCCGGATGACGGCATGACCGTGGATGAACTGGTGCGTAATTCCGACGCCGCAATGTATCGCGCCAAGCAGAAGGGCAAAAACAGCTACCATTTCTACACCAGGGATCTCACTACCGCAGCCCACGAGAGCCTCCGCCTCGAGTCGAGCCTGCGGCTGGCCCTGGACAGGGGCGAGTTCGTGCTGCACTACCAGCCAAAGTGGAACACGCAGACTGGTGCTATCACGGGTGTCGAGGCACTGCTCAGATGGCAGCATCCGGAGCGCGGCCTCATCGGGCCGGGCGCCTTCCTGAATACGCTCGAAGATTGTGGCCTCATCCTGCCGGTCGGCAGATGGATATTGCACACCGCCTGTCGGCAGGCGCAGGCGTGGCAGGCACGGGGCCTGCCGGCGATACAGGTGTCCATCAATCTCTCGGGGCGGCAGATCGTCGAGAGCAGCCTGCTGCAGACCGTCGCCGATGCATTGGCGGAAAGCGGTCTCGACCCGCGATGTCTGGAGCTCGAATTGACCGAGGGCTTTATCATGCACCAGCCCGATGAGGCTATCGTGCTGCTGAATTCACTGCGCGAGATGGGTGTCGGCATCGCAATCGATGATTTCGGCACCGGTCACTCCTCGCTCAGCTATCTCAAGCAGTTGCCCATCCAGAAACTGAAAATTGACCGCTCTTTCGTGCGCGATATCCCCACGGATCCGGACGACATGGCAATCACCAGTGCGATCGTGGCGCTCGGCCACCGACTGCAGATGACAATCGTCGCCGAGGGCGTCGAGACCGAGGAGCAGCTTAGCTTTCTGATCAATGAGGGCTGTGAAGAGGCGCAGGGCTACCTGTTCAGTATGCCGCTCCCTGCGGAGGAACTCAGCACTCTTCTGCACGACGGTTTCTACGCACCTACGCTACCCACCCGGACGGCGAATGCGTAGCGTCCGTAATCGCCTTGTTGCCCTGCGTAATGCGCTCATCGTTCCCACGGCGCCACGTCACAACTGGCGGGAATCCGCCCTTCGGATTCAATGAGGCACATCCAAGATACGGTGATTCTCCGATTCAGGCGGGCTTTTCGGCCAGTGGCTTTCCGCAATGCGGGCATACATCGACGGAGGTCAGGCCGCGGGCAGTCTTCTCGCGCAGGATATCGGCGACCTCGTCCTCGGACAGGTGCAGCGCGGCAGCATGCGCGGCAATCCGCGTACGGTCATCGGCATCGAGTACGCCGTCTTCCAGCGCCGAGGCCATCTCCCGGCGCAGGCTGTTGCGACGCCGGTGCAAGGCACTGCTAAAGCCCGATGCCATGATGCCGGCCGGCAGAGCCACCATACCGACGCCGATGAAGCCGACTATCGAACCCATCACCTTGCCTACGGGCGTCACCGGTACGACGTCGCCGTAACCCACTGTGGTCACCGTGATGATCGACCACCACAATGCCTGCGGGATATTGGCAAAGGCATCCGGCTGGGCCTCGTGTTCCGCGAGGTAAGTCACACTGGCGGCCACGATCAGCATCAGAAACACGGTGAACATAGCTGCGCCGATCACGCGGGCCTCTTTACGCAACACCTCGAACAGCAGATTCATCGCCGCTGAGTATCGGGTCAGCTTCAACACGCGCAACAGACGTACCACGCGCAGGAAACGCAGATCCATCGGGAAGATCATGCTCAACCATAATGGCGCCACTGCGAGGAGGTCGATAACCGCCAGCGGGCTGCGCATGAACCTCAACCGTCCCCATAACGGATCACGGTATTCCTCGCGCCACTTGTTATCGACGATCGACCACACCCTCGCCAGATACTCCAGCGAAAAGATCACCAGCGACGCGGTCTCGATCAGTGAAAACACTCCACCCCACCGAACCCGGAGCTCGCCGACAGACTCCAGGATGACCGCGCTGACATTCACCACGATCAATGCGATCAGAACCAGATCGAAGTATCTCGATACGCGATCGCCTGGTTCAGGGATGTCCAGGATGACAGCGGTTCGGGCACGCCACCGGTACCACATCAGGGCTCCTCTCCATTGCACCGGGCAGATCCAGTGTGAGCCCGGGTTCAACTGGGGTTAGCGGCCAATCAGGTAGGATTTTAAGTAGCAAAGACCGGGACAAATAAATTTGCGCCCCCGCATAGCCCGAGAAGCCGCGGAAGGGTTCCGCGTTGAACCCGGCGTCATGAAAATGGGAGCCTCAGCGCTTTCGGCACCAGGATGGCGGTGGCCGTGCCGACGTATTGCTGATTTTTTGGGACACCAGAAACAACTTGAATGGTACTCAAAGCGGCGACGAACGCCCCGCCCGCCTTGCGGCCCGCTCAATTTACCTTTTCATTTATAGGCATATTCGACGATGTTGTTTGTGCGCGCCTGATGGTGTGCAGATGTGGATGGACAACTCGCAGCGGAATAGACCACCGAGACCGGATTAAAGTTTACAGCCGCAACCAAGCCATCGATTTTTCTGTCGGTCTTGCTTTCACCGTGCGTCATTGGGTGAATTTTCACCAGATTGATCGTGAATCATTCACCGCCGGGTACGGCTCCAGCTCGTTAGTTTTCAGTCTCCACCGCACACCAATATGCAAGGAGACGACAATGGGGATCCCCTATTCCGAACCGGATCCGGCTGGCTCGGAGCGCGCACGGATCAGCAAAAACCTTCGTGATCTCGCAACCGATATTGCCCGGCTTCGCCCGCAGGCACTGACCCAGGCGAACCGGGAAGAGACAGACCACGGGCCGCAATACCCCGCCAACTTCACCAAGGGCCTCAAGCATGACGAGAGCGGCCTCCTCGAACACTCAACCGATTACCACTGTTTCGTCGAGGCGATCAACTCGCCCGACCGCACGTTGTTCGAAAAACAGGTCGAGACTGCGGAAAGCCGCGGTGTGGTCTATCACTGCACTGCGAAAGACACCTGTCACGGCAAGGAGGCGATCAAGTGGCGCGGCTGGGAAAGCCCGCGCGCCGGCCACGTCTATGAGCTGCAGGGCGCAGACGCCGGCGCCTGCGGTATGGCGCCTGCCCCGCGCGTCGGGTCGAGCGAGCTGACGGCTGAAATGGCCGAGGTCTATGCGCTGGCCATACTGCGCGACGTGCCTTTCACGACGATCTGCAAGGGCGGTGGCGAGCGCCTGTGCGCATCGTCGGATGAGGTGACCGACGCAAAACTTAGCGCGGTGGAGATCGTCAAGTTGCTGAACGGTATGCCTTTCTATTCGGGCGCCAACCCGCTCTCCTCGACCGCGCACAATGTTGACGAGCGTGGCCTCAATCGTTTCGAGCGAAATCGCCGCTTCGCCCGGACACAATCAGCCGATGGCCAGCTGACCCCCGCAACAGCGTTTCGTGGTTCCACCAAGGGCGCTTTGGTCGGTCCATACCTGTCGCAGTTCATGCTCATCGGCGCGAAGTCGCTTGCCTGCGCTGGCGGTGGAACGGCCAATTACCCAGGCCGGGACGCGCCATTCGACCTACAGGACGGCTACATACCCTACGGCTCATTGATCATCGATCAGCGTGCACTGACGCACAAAAACTGCCTCGACTACATGACAGACTGGTGCGCCTGGCTGGACGTGCAGAATGGCGCCAATTTTAAGGGCGCGGACAAATTCGAGGAAAACCGCCGGTTCATTACCACGCCGCGCGACCTGGCCACCTATGTGCACTTCGATGCACTCTACGAGGCCTATCTCAACGCGGCACTGATCCTGCTCGCCATGGGCGTTCCGGCCTCCAAAGGATTTCCTGAACCCAGCCCCTCCGGCGGGCGGGATGCGTTTGCGACCTTCGGCGGACCGCACGTGCTGTCGCTAGTCACCGAGGTTGCGACCCGCTGCCTCAAGGCAGTACGGCGACAGAAGTTCAACTACCATCGCCGTGCCCGACCGGAGGCGATAAGTGGACGTCTGACCCTGGCCTGTCTCGGCCTCCAAGACGACGCGTTCAAGAGTAAGCTGGGCTGCGCCGCTGCCGCTTTTGAACGCGCCCTCAGCGAGATTCCTGCCGATCTGCGATCAGCGATCGTCGCGCACAATGCCGAACAGAATGCCAACATGGCCAGCATGCGCGGCCTCGATTGCGGCAACGACGTCTGTCTGCCGGGGCAAGTCGACGAAGGCATATTTACCGCCTGCAACCTGCTCCTCCCCATGGCCTTTCCGGAGGGATCGCCGATGCATCCGGCCTATGGCGCGGGGCATGCGACCGTGGCTGGTGGCTGCGTCACCATGCTCAAGGCATTTTTCGAGATCTTCGAGGACTGCGACAGCCACGAGGAGCGCGCCCTGTGCGACAAGGACGGGAAACCGATTGTCTATGTCCCGAATGCAGGCGGTTCGCGGCTGGTCAAAGATCCGAAATTCAAGGGCAAGCTGACCATCCAGGGCGAGCTCGACAAATTGGCCGCGAACATCTCGATCGGCCGCAACATGGCCGGGGTGCATTACTACTCCGACTACTACGACTCCCTGCGCATGGGCGAGCGTGTCGCGGTTGGAATCCTGATAGAACAGTCATCGACCTATGGCGACGGTATGGAGACCACGTTCAAATCATTCGACGGGGATTACATCAGTATCTATGGCGAGGGGGGCAGCTGCGGAAGACTGTCCATCCTGGATCGCGACGGCAATCCGGTGGCGCCTCGCGACTGGTGGCTTCGCCACGTCATGGGCGGGGAGATCTCCGAGGATCTCTAGAAACCCTTTAGCTGCTTGTAGCTCGGCAACAGGGCTCGCTCGACAAGGTTGGCCAGCAGCTGAACGGCGCTAGCGGTCCGATCGGTTACTGACCGTTCCGATTGGCCGGAGGGTCGGCGGGTAGCCGACTCTCCCAGGCTGCGAGAGGCGATATCGGGTCATCTCGTAACCAATCAGCGAAAAGTCCTCGGCGCAGAGAGCGGGATTGAAGCGCGCGGACACCTCCCTCAACAGCGGACGCAGTGGCCAAACGCACCGCACGCCAATAGAACGAACACGAGGAGATCCTAGCCATGGGACCTAACGGAGAGACAAATGTGGTGCAGATTCACCCGAAGAGACGGTACACTCGACGTTGCCAAAACTGCTATTCCTCGTCTTCGCCGCGCGCGGCCGAGGCACTCGAGGCCGAGTTGTAACAGCGGGCGGCGACCGGGTCGGACCGCAATGCGGGAGGAAGCGGATGCCAAGACTTGAAAGGATTTTCGCTGGCGCCGTTTTGTTTTTTTTCGCGGTAGCTGCAACACAGAGCGCACCCCACCAACGTTGCGACACCTGGACCGCACGTCTCGTGTCTACCCAGGGCGTGGTCGAGGTGCAGTACCCCAACCGCACAGAATGGCGAGCCACCGAACTCGGCCAAACATTCTGTCTCGGGGATCGGCTGCGAGTGCAAGGCAATAGCCGCGCCGCGCTTGAGCTGGCAAACGACACCATCCTCAGATTGGATCAGAAAACGATGCTGCTGCTACCCGAAGCGGCGACTGAGGACGATTTCTGGGTAGATCTTTTTGAAGGCGCCTTGTATCTGCTCAGCCGGGTCAAGCGCAGCCTCGAGATCCGCACACCGTTCGTCAACGCGGGCCTAGAGGGCACCGAATTCGTCGTGCGTGTACTCGACGACCAGACGATCGTCTCCGTGTTGGAGGGAAAGGTCGCGGTCAGCAACGCGCTCGGGCGCCTCAGCCTGATCCCTGGCCAGACTGCGGCCGCGACCAAAAACAGTGCACCGATCCTGCGCCTGGAACTCCGCACCGAGGACGCGGTCCGCTGGGCACTTTACTATCCACTCATCCTCGATCCTACTCAGCCCGGCATCGATCGCGCGGTGCTGGAGGCCCAGCGCGCGCTGATCGTCGGCCGCGCCAGCCAGGCCCGCGCGCAGCTCGATGCGATCTTGGCGAAGGACCCGTCGAACACCCACGCGCTTGCCCTCGCCTCGATAGTCGCCTTGGTCCAAAACGCCACGGACCAGGCCAAGGATCTCGCCGAACGCGCGGTTGCGGTCACCCCCGGGGATACTAGCGCGCAGTTGGCCCTATCCTACGCAAATCAGGCGCTTTTCGATCTATCCGGGGCCAGAGCAGCCGCCAATGCGGCAGTGGAAAGCGATCCCGACGACGCGATTGCCTGGGCAAGGCTGGCCGAGATCTTGGCCTCGCTCGATGTCGTCGGCGCGGCCCTGAGTGCTGCCCGAAGGGCGGTCGAACTCGCGCCCGGACTGTCGCGCACCCAAACCGTATTGGGTTTCGTCGCGTTGATGCGCCTGGAGCTCGACCAGGCCGCTGCCTCCTTCGAAACGGCAATCGTTCTGGATCCGACCGATCCGCTACCCCGGGCCGGGCAGGCCCTGGTGAAGATTCGCCGTGGCGCCGTTGCCGATGGCACACGGGACCTGGAGATCGCCGTCAGTCTGGATCCAGCCAATTCGCTGGCGAGGACTTATTTGGGTAAGGCTTATTTCGAACAAAAGAGAGATCGCGAGGCCGGCGTCGAGTTCGAGCGGGCCAAACAACTAGATCCGCTGGATCCTACCCCCTGGCTGTACGACGCTCTGCGAAAACAAGCCGACAACGATCCCATTGGCGCCTTGCGCAATCTCGAACAGTCCATCGCTCTAAACGACCACCGTGCAGTCACACGCTCCAGACTGCTGCTGGACGGTGACCGCAGCGCACGGACCGCAGACCAAGGACAAGTATTCCGCGAACTCGGCTTCGAGCGCTTGATCCCCGGCATCACCGCGCGTTCCTCGATTTTGGATCCAGGTTCACCTGGAGTTCACCGGTTGCAGGCCGATGCCACCAGGCCGCGCGAACAATCGGCGCGTGTCAGCGACCTGCTGCAGTGGCAGCTCAACGCACCGCTGACCACGAATTTGCTGCAGCTCCAGCAGACCGAGGCGAATCTGGTCATCACCTCCGCCGCCGACCTGGTGGCACTCTCAGAATCTGAATGGTCGCAGATGTTCTCAACCGATGGGCCCTTTCTGCGCTTCAACGCAGTCGCCGGCTCCCATGATCTGTTGAGCAACGATCTCACGTTGGGCTACCAGGCAGAGACTGTGGTGTTCGGCGTGACACAATATCACTACGAGTTCGACGGCTTCGCAGACAACAATGACCAGACACGAGACATCTATGGCGCTTCGATGCAGTGGCAGCCGTCGCCGACGACCGTCCTGTTTGGCGAATACCGGGACGATGACCAGGACTTCGGCGACCTGAGCCTCGGTTATGGCGGGGCGGATGTCGCACCCGACCTTCACACCTCCATCGACGCCGATCGATGGCGTGTTGGCATCCGCCACCAGGTGCGCCCCGACACCCAGGTCATTGCTACAGTCGCTGGATTCAACAGCACCGAGAAGCAGCGTGACCGCGTGTTTTTCCCAGAGATTCCGATGATCGCGCCGGCGCTGACGACTCAGATAGACGCCAAGACCGACGATGACGGCTGGCTGGGAGAACTCCAGGTGATCCGCCGTTGGGCGCCAGGCGCGCTGGTTGCTGGAGCCGGGTACTACGACTCGGACTCCGACCTCAAGTCCCTCGCCGTGACCGACGCCGAGGTCCCCTCCGTCGGCAACATCACCATCGATCGCCAGACCATCCGGGACGACACCAATACGCAACACACGAACGCCTACGCCTATTGGTCCGCAAGCTTACTCTCAGACCTGGACTACACCGCTGGCCTTGCCTACGACGACTACGACGGGCCGGAGCTGAATCGTAACCAGCTCAGCCCGAAACTGGGTGCAATATGGCGCCCGGCGGAAGGCCTGCAGTTTCGCGCCGTCGCCGCGCGCGGCCTCAAGCGCACCCTGGTAGCGGAACAGACCGTTGAGCCTACGCAGGTCGCCGGATTTACGCAGATGTTCGACGATCTTAACGGGACCGAAGCGCGACTTTACGGTATCGCACTGGACGCGCGCCCGAGGCCTGATCTCTACCTTGGCGGGGAACTCAGGGCCCGCGATCTCAAAGTGCCATTTACGGATGTCAATGGCGCCGACGAACGAACCGACTGGGACGAACTTACCGGTGCGCTCTACGCCTACTGGACGCCCACCGACCGGCTGGCGCTGCGCGCCGAGCTGTCTTACGAGGACCTGGACTACGACAACCGGCTGCCTCGCCCCGACAAGCCCTGGAGCACGTTATCGCTGGACACCATCCAGCTGCCCATTTCCATGTCATATTCCGTGCTTCGCGGGTTGACGACCAGGGCTACCGCGCGCTGGGTCGACCAGGATGCCCACCTGGTTCAGGTCGCCATCCCGGGACAACCGCGCCGCCGCGAGTCCGACAGCTTCTGGACCGCCGATCTGGAATTCGACTATCGGCTGCCGAAGTATTACGGCCGAATCACCATTGGTGCGAAAAACCTGTTCGACCAGAGCTTCGGATATCAGGAGCCCGATCTCAACCAACCGACGCTGGCGCGCGAAAGAACTTTCTACGTACGTCTAAATCTGGCATTGTGACGACGCATAGAACTTAGTCGGGAGTACCCGGCGGGTGACAACATAGCGGAGGAAATGACATGCACATCGGTCACTTCGGCAAAACCTTCTTGCTGGCCACGCTAGCGGTCACGATCACCGGCTGCGCCGGGTCATTTAGATCCGAAACCCCAAAGTACGAAACCCCTAAGCTTGATGCACCTTTCTATATCACCTTCAGCCCCGAGGGTGAGCCCGTGGTGTTGAACAGCAAAGGCGAGGAACTAGTGGTCGAGGGCGCCGTGGTGGAAATCCCCAATAAGTCCACCATCAAGCGCGCCACCAACTTCGCGACGCTTGAAATTCAGGGCTCACACTATTATCTGCTTTACATCAACGGTCGGGCGATCAAGATACCGTTGCCTCACCCCTGACAGGCACGCGTACGCCGGGGCGGCGACCACCCTATGATCCTGGTGGTCGCGGCGTTCCGTCTCCCTACGAAGTTCCTAGTGACGCGCAATTGTGCTCGCATCCGCGTTCCATGCGCACAGCTCGTGCACGTCGAGCGGCGTATGCTTGCCGGCCAGGACAAAAGAACCGAGCGGCCTCGACACCGCCGCATCCACACCCATCAGTGTCTCGGCCGACACTAGTAGAGTGGTCCCAAGCTCTTTATTGAGTGCCTCCAGGCGCGACGCCGTGTTGACGATATCGCCCACCGCGCGGTATTCGAAATGGTCTCCGGCACCTACATGGGCCATGGTCACCGCGCCACAGTGCAGTCCGATGCGGGTTGGTAACACCGGGCCATCACTCGACGCACTCCGACGTTCTACCGCGTCGAGGATCTCGAGCGCGGCCCGGCAGGCGGCAGTTCGGGTCGCCAGCTCGTCCCGCCGAGCGGCCCAGATCGCCATCATGGCATCGCCGACCACGTCCGAGATGATCCCTCCGTGCCTGCGCACGGGTTCGAATATCAACTCGTAGTACTCGTTCATGAAGGCCGCCAGCGCATCGGGCGTCATGCCTTCGGATAGGGTCGTGTAATGTGCAGCGTCAGAGTAAAGGCAGACGCCATACACGCTCTCGACGTCCTGTCCGGGATGGAAACCTTCACGCACCAGCCGCTCGACAACGTGATCAGGCAGATAGTAGCCGAAGATCTCCCGGATACGGATTCGATCGCGTTTGGCCTCACGATAATGCAGGGTGGTCGCGACGAACAAGGCGAGCGGAGCCTGTACCAGCAGAGGCGTCACCAGGGGTAGCCAGAGATAAGCCTCGGTGAACAGGCGGACCGCAGCGTAAGTATATGCGCCGCATAAGCACAGCAGCGCGACAGCCGCCCAAAAAGGCGTTGTGAGGCGTGCGAAAAATCCGAGCAGCAGGCCCCAGCTCAATACCAGCAACAAGGTATGGCCCGGCGACAGCGGTTGAATCGTTGTCCGGTCGCGCAAATTTGCCAACGCAGTCGCCAGAATCTCGATACCGCTCAGATCATGGCCCGTTTCTGGGTCCGAGTAGGGCGTCGTGAATTCGTCCTGCTGTTCCCACTGGACCGGACTGGAAAGACCGACAAACACGGCACGCCCAGAATAGGCATTGGCGTTCGACCCCTCACCGGGCTCTCCGGACAGTTCCCGCAGGGCCTGATCGTAGGGGATTGTCTGAATAGTCCAGGGCGGCCCATAGAAATTGAGGTACCGGCTGGGTGGATCGGCGAGCGCGGCGAGCACACTCTCGAGCAGCTCGCTATTCGTGTCACCCTCGTCCGCAGCCCCAATCTTGATGGCCTGACGAAGAATTTGCTCCCGCAGTCCAGGCCTTTGGCGCAGCGCAGCCGTCAGCGGTTCTGCCGCCTCGGCATATGTTCGCGCCTCGGACACAATTTCCCCTGAAGAAGGAAGTTTCGCCGCCAATTCTGGGGCCGTGCTTTCAACACTCCGCCATAGCGTGCCGTACGTCGAGCGCGCCTGCACCAGCAAGGCAAGCAGCGGCAAAGAGGCCGCATCGCCGGCATTTCGGTCGAAGTTCCAGAACTGTGCTACCTGCAGCGGCACCTTCGGCAGCGTGAAAGGCGCCGTTGCCACGGCGGCGGCTGCGATTGGTGCGACTGGGAGGACGCGTCGATGCAATGCGGCATTCAGACCCTCGGTGCCTGATCCAACGAGACCCATCACACTCTTGTCGAGAAACTCCAACAGCAACACGTTTCCTGCCGCTTCAATGGCCGCAGCCAACACCTGATCCTCGGCACCCCGCGCGTGTCGAAACAGCAGATCAAATACGATTGTGCGGGCACCAGCGTCGCGCAACCCCTCGACCAGTTCCGCGTGTAGCGTTCGCGGCCATTGCTTCGCTTCGTAGGGAACATGGAGCGCATCGGACGCGGCCTTGGTGATGGCAACTACTGTGATGCCGGCGGGCGCGGCTTGGGGACCTCGGGCTTGAAAGAACCAGTGCAAACCCATGGACTCCTCCTTCGCCCAGCCCCAGGGCAGGGTCACGAACAGCCCCCCAGCCACGGCGCAGGCAAGCCCCAGGAATACAGCTGACGTCAGTCTTTTCGGCATCGGGCTCCGCCCGGCCCGGCGTCCACGACCCCGCGCCGCCGCTTTTTGAACATACCAGCAGCCGTGCCCGCCGCACCCCGATTGGTCTGGTGTCGCCTCGCCACTCGTCCTCGGTCGGCCGGGGCTTTCACACGAAAGCAGACCGCTACCCACCTCGATCCTGTCAAACAGGCCCTATTGAATGCACATGAACATCACGACGTCTATACCTTCGATCTCCTGCTCCGGCGGCCGATCCACCGCTCCAACACGGAACGCGTTACAGAGGGTGAGCTAAGAGCCTGCGCGGCAGAGCGTGATGTAGCTGCGGCTTCGGCACTTCGGCACGCCTCGGCGCCCCTTCTTGTCGCGCAGTGCCCACAAGGCTCCTCGAACGACCACCGAACCGCACTCGAACTGGGAAACCGTCGGCTACCCGTAGCTCTACCGCGCAGGCTCCTAGCCGTGCGGTTGCCCCGCCATCAGCGCAGGTGACAAATCGTCTAACCGGTTCGTTTCCCAATCGTGGCCGTTACGCTCTGCGATCGCGTCCTGCAACTCCAGGTTGAGCCAGATACCCAAGGCGATGATTGACAAAGCGAGGATATGCTTGATGTTCATGGCCATCGCGCTCCTTATCCGAGATGTCTCAACGGCTGGCCAGAACTCCTCTCTCTAGAGATTGTTCTGCCACTGTTTTCAGTCTAGGGAGTCGCCACTGCGGGAGCCGGTCAGTTTCTCACCACTCGAATGTGAACTATTCACCTTCGCAGCACCGTAGCTACCACTTAGCCGGTAGCTTCCTCTGCACGATGAACCGCTTGCCGGTGTTGGTCAGATAGCCGCCCGTCTTCAGATCTTTGAGAATCTTGCTGACCATCTCTCGCGACGAGCCAACGCGGTCGGCAATCTGCTGATGGGTCAAAGAGTGGGTAATCAGCTCGCCTTTCTCCTCCTTTGCACTGTCGTTCAGCACCTTGATGACCCTGCCATAGACATCGTGCAAGGCCAGGTTGCTGACCGACTCGGTGAGCACCTGAGTGCGCTGTACCAGCAGCCGAATCAGATTGAGCGCAATATTGGGATGGTCCGCTAAACACTGCAAAAACGAACGCTTGGTCAGGACAAGAAATACCGAGCGGTCAACGGTCATCACCGATGCAGTGCGCGGTATGTCGGCCAGCAAGGCAAGTTCACCCAACTGCGCGCCCGGACCGAGTTCATTGAGCACGATCTCCTTCCCGCTCTCGTCGGCGATGTAGGTCTTAACCCGACCTTCCAACAAAACGAAGAGCGTATTCGCCTCGTCGCCTCGCTCTATGATCACCGTGTTCTTGCGATAAGACTTTCTGACCGCATGCCGCTCGATGACAGACAGTTCGTCGAGGGACAGGCCTTCGAAAAGTGGGACTTGATCGAGCATGACAGATCTTCGGCAAGAGACACTGCCAAAAGCATAGCGAATAGAGTCCGGCACCGCGATGATTGCTCGGCTCCAATTCCCGGACGCCGGCAGCACGGCGAGGGAGGAGATCGGTCGGGGAGAAAGAAACCGGCTCTACTAAAGGGGGTTTATCAGGTCGCGCTCCAGGCGAGCTGCGAAGGCCTCGATGAGTCCCACCACCCGCTCGGGACGGGCGTGATGCAGGGCGTGACCGGTAGCCTCCAATTCCACGAGTTCGACAGCGTCGACCTGTTTGACCAGCCGCTCGGCGTGATTCCAAGCGGGGACGATGTCGTCTGCGGACCCGGTCAGGAGCAACAAGGGCCGGCTAATGTCCGAATACCGTCGACTCTGGCGCTCGAGGAACCCGCTCAGCAGCCGCACGTCCTCGGCGTTTGCCAGGAAGGCCTCCGGTCGCAGCGACAGCCGCAAACCGGTCTGTTCCTGGTACGCCAGGGGCACGGCGTTCGGCCCAAACACCTGGCTGACCGCGCCATCCAGCGCCAGCAAACCGAACGGATAGGCGATCGTCCGTGCGAACAGCTCACCTATCACCGGGACGCCGGCCAGATCGTTGTACCAGGCCACCCCTTCCTTCCAGGGATGACTACCCCCGGCGAGCAGGATCCCGCCAGCCGCTTCCTGTGGGTAAGCCAGTAAATAGGCCAGGACCACAGAACCGCTCCAGGAATGGCCAACCAACAGCGGGCGTTCGACCCCAAGCTCGAGCAAGAGCTCGCGAATAAGGCGCGCCTGCTCGGCCGGGTCCGGCCAGGCGCCCGCCGGCCGGTCGCTGTAGCCATGTCCGGGGCGATCGACCGCTATCACACGATGTCGTTCGCGCAGTGGCTCGAAGATGCTGGGAAGAAAATCCCGCAAGCTGGTGCTCGCTCCATGGATGAGCACGATGGGAGGTCCGCTACCAGCCGCTTTAAAGTGCAGGCGCAGTCCATCGATATGCAGGAACTCGCCCATCGGCGGAAACGCCTGTTCGGACCGCCCCGCCCCAACGTAGGTAAAGGCCGCCAATACGCCCAACGCGATGCCGATACCCAGTAACCATCTCATACCCGATCACCACTCCAGGTCAGCCAGGCAGCGCGAACCATCGCCACCTGGGTCGAACCCCCATCGGTAGAGTTTAGACATTTCATACGAACGTGAAAGGCCACTTGGTCACCGCGCCGATGAGCACCGCCCGGTCGTAGCTGGCCACGTAACCAGGTAGGCATATAGAGAAGACGATAGGGGCTGATTCGCGCAGGCGCCACTTTATCTCAGCGATTCGCTGCAATCACTGCCCGTTGCTCCAGGCCTCGACAGACGCCTCATGACCCCAAATTCAGGCACGCTCAGACGCCTCTGGGCACGCGCTAGCCCAAAGGTTGTCTCCGCGTAGGCCTGTCAAAGCCCTTCTTTTTATGGGCATATTCGACAATGTTGTTTGTGCGCGCCTGATGGTGTGTTTAACGTCCTGGACTCGGCGTCCGGCTGAATCAATTCCGGTGCGCCACAAGGGCGGCAATCGGCAGATCGACCGGCTGAGGCATTGCCAAGCGAACAATGCCCGTCGAGACCTGGTCGGCGCCGATTTGCACTGAGGGCTGGCGACACACCGGAGGTGTATGGTGTCTTTCGTACTGATATTTGTGCTTGCCTGTGCGTTGATCGCATTGGCTTACGGCGTATGGTCTATTCGTTGGCTGCTGGCAAAACCAACCGGCAGCGAT
>JAHEJD010000053.1 GCA_024639005.1 Chromatiaceae bacterium
CTAGGTAACGTGAAATCTCTATCGTTGAGCCTGATGTTCGCATTATTGGCGTTGTCCGCCACGGGCCATGCTGAATCTGTCTACAAGTTGAAAGACGCGGCCGGAGAAACGGTCTACTCGGACCGACCGAATCTGCCGGGGGCCACCGACGTCGATAAAGTGGAACTACCGCCAGGGCCAACGGCGGAAGAGCAGCAGGCGGCGAAGGCGCGCGTGCAGCAAATGGGCCAGGAATCCGATGAGATGCAGCAATCCCGCATGGAAAAGGAAAAGCAGCGCGCGATAGAGGCGGCGAAAGACACAACAGACGTCGGTGAAATAGAGTCAGTGGGCCAAGATGTGGATGACGACCGTCGTCGCGACAATCTCAAGGCGCGTATCCCGACCGAGTCGCCGACTGGCGGGGAGCATCCGATCTATCAATCGAAGCCCCCGGTGCATGCCATGCCGCGCCCAAGCCCAGGTGCCATTCGACGATGACCTGTCTTGCGCGCATGATTCCCTAATGCCCCGGCGGCAACCTTAAGGTGCGATAGCGCAGCGTATCGCTAAAGCGGCGGGATAACGACCTTGCCGTTCAGGGCCGCAAGCACGGCCGCATCCCGCGCGTAGACGTCTTTAAGGAAACGCGCCTGGCCGTCGGCCTGAACCGACGCAGTCAGGTAGAGAATCAGTACCGGCAGTTTTGGGGTCTTGACGCGCTCAGTCGCCCTTGAATCGCGGACCTTCAGCAGCGCCGCCTGATCCCACTGCGCGGGATCGTTGAGGATCAGTTCGGCCAGCGCGAACGGATTCTCTACCCGGATGCAGCCGGAGCTGAACGCGCGTTCCGGCCGCGCGAACAGCGACCGATTCGGCGTGTCGTGAAGAAACACCGCATGCTCGTTGGGGAAAATAAACTTGATCTCGCCCAGTGCGTTCTTCGGTCCGGGCCCCTGGCGGATGGCGTACGGAAACCCGCCTTTCAACGACGTCCAGTCGATTGTGGCCGGATCGACCTTGCGGCCCTGGCGGTCGATGACGCTCATGTTCTTGGTCTGCAGATAGGCCGGGTTGCGCTGGATGGCCGGCAACACATCCTGCTTCAGGATAGTCGGCGGTACCGTCCAGGTCGGATTGATCTCCAAATAGCTCAGGGTGCCGCGGAACACCGGGGTCTGACGATAGGCCTTGCCCACCATCGCCCGGGAGATCCAGGCGAGTTTGTCGTCGCTGACGAAAAACACCCGATAACCGGCGATATTGGCGGCGATGAAGCGCTCCGCCCGATCGCCGCGGACCCAGCGCAGGCGCTCCAGCGAGAGACGCAGCTGGTCTATACGGGTCTCCACCGGTACGTTCATCGCCTCATAGCTCTGCTTGCCGACGACGCCATCGGCCGCGAGTGCGTGGCGCGCCTGAAAGCCGATCACCGCGGCCTCCAGGGCCTCGTCGAAGGTCGAAGAGCGGGTGTCGCTACCGGCCGGGAGGTCGCCGGTCACGATCAGGCGCTCGCGCAGCGTCACCACGCGGGGATCGTTGTCGCCCTTGCGCAGGGTCTCGCCGGTCGCGACCCGTGGCCAGCCGCCGGCGTCGGCGATCCGCCGATAGTCCGACAGATGTTGCTGCAATGTCCGATAGACCGGGCTGCGATGGACACTGTCATCGAGCTGCTGCTGCAGCGGCATCGGCGAGGCGATGATCTCGGGTATCGCTACAGCCGGCTCGCGATCCCCAAGAAACTTCCGTGTGAAGTTGATATCGGCGTCCAGCGCCGCCGCATTGACCTTGCCGAACAACTGGTGATAACCAAAGCGCACCAACGATTCGGTGAGCAGGATATCCAGGTCCGCCTGGTCAGGCGCAGCGCCGGAGGCGTTTGCCTTGGCCGACTGAGCCTGTAGCTCGGTGAGAAAATAGTCAGCGCTATTGAGCCCATCCGCGGGGGCCGCTGCAATCAGGGTCAACAGCTCCTGGACACGCGCACTGTCGGTCCACATGGGCCGGAAGTCGCGCTTCGCGTAGACCGCGGAGAGGATGTCACGGGCGGCGATCCTTGCGCCGGCGATCTCGAGGGCACCGGCAGACTGCAGCGCATCCAGGCGGGCCTTCATGGCATGAACGGCCGGATCCTGGTCGGCGCTGACCGGCAATGCCCCTGTCAGCATCGCGAAAAATACCGCCGCCAATCGCCGCATGAACGGATTCATCTGCATTCCCCCGATAGTGCCGGGACGTAAACGTTCGCCGCTCGATACGAGAGCCGCATTGCCGTTATCAATCGCGCTCGCGTACGGCCTGTTCGGTGCGGTTCATCTGCTCGTTGGCGTGCTCGACACCCAGCTTGGCATCATCGAGCATGCCCTTGTAGGAGTCACCGAGTTGGCCACCGAATGTCTTTTGCTGCGGGGCTGCGGGTTCGTCCTGACTGCAGGCCGTCAGCAAGAATACCATTACAAGCGATATCAGAATCTTCGCGTACATCATTTGTCCCTCGGCCGTTCATGCCGGCGTATATCACAGAACCAAAGCTGGTTAACGGCCAGGTTTACCGGCAGTTGACCACCACTGTCGATAGGCGTCGTCAGCAGCGACCAGCTTGGACTTCGCGGTCGTAATGAGATTGCCCTGCCGGTCCGTCAGGGTGATGTCCAGCTCGACCATAGGCGCGCGAATCCGCGAGACAAGGATCTCGACGTCGATGTGATCACCGGGATAGACCGGCCTGCGAAAACGCTCCGGCACAAAGGTGAGACCGAGACACCCGTCACCGGGGAACTCGGTGCCGAAGATACCCGTAACGGCAATCTGAACCAGTCCGCCGGGTACGACGATATCCTGGGCCCCAGGGAATCGAAGGCGCGCCGCTTCCGTGCTGTGATGTATGGCGTTGTAATCGCCGCTGAGGGCGCAATACTGCTCGACCTGGTCTCGTCGAAACGAGAGTCGCGCACGGTGACACTGTCCAACCTCGAGCATCGAGGCGGTCAGGCATTTCGTCTTCGGCATGGATAATCATCCGGGCAGGCATCAATGTTGGCGCGCATTCTTGCCGACCGAGGTGTCCCACGTCCAGCGGCGTGCGCCCGCCAAATCCGACTGTCTTCCACATTCCGAGCAACCGACGCCCGAGCCTGCATGTTGCACGAAGGCGGACCCGTATTGTTGGCTTCGTTGCATGATCTTCGGGTTCTGAAGCGTAATTTGGGACACGCCACCGCGTTACGCTTTGTCCTGGTTAGGCTCAGGGCGCGCTGGGCGTTGCATCTGCGCCGATCACCCTCAAACCATAAGTACGACTATACTTTTTCGGCCGATCGACGCACCTGCTTTGCCCGTCACACCCTGATTCCCAAACCCTCCATACAACATGCAGGCTAGCGGATCGGCGGGCCAACCAAGACCGTTGTTCGGCTGGATATCGAGGGATGGTTCGATCAGAATGCCCCCCAACACCAAGGAGCAAATTCCAGATGTCTCTCGACGACCCGACATTTCGCAAACTGCTGGCCAAAGGCTTGATGGACCTGTTCATACGCCTTGGCCTGATCGCCTTCGTGGTGGTGATGAGCGTGCAAATCTTCGCCCCGTTCGCCGGCCTGATGCTGTGGGCGCTGATCCTCGCGGTCGCGCTCTACCCACTGCATCGCGGCCTGGCAGGTCGGATCGGTGATCGGCAGGGGGCTGCGGCAGCCGTACTGGTGGTGGCGGGGCTGCTGCTGATCGGCACACCCACGGTGATGCTGGGTAGCTCCTTCGCAGACCGTATTCACACCGTCTATACCGGACTCGAGAACCAGAGCCTCGCCATCCCGCAGCCACCCGCCTCGGTCGCGGAATGGCCCCTCGTCGGCGATAAAGTCTTCAAAGCCTGGAGTACCGCAGCGCGAGACCTGCCTGATTTCCTGAAGGAAATCGAGCCCCAGATCAAGAGCATCTCAAAATTCATGCTGTCTGCGGCGGCGAGCACCGCCGCCGGGATCCTGCAGTTTCTCGGTGCGCTCATCATCGCCGGCATCATGATGGCCTACGGTGAGGCCGGCAGCCGGGTCATGCAGCGCATTGCCAACCGCCTGGCCGGGCCGGCCGAGGGCCCCCGAATCCACAGTCTCTCTACCGCCACCATCCGCTCGGTCGCCACCGGCGTGATCGGTGTGGCCTTCATCCAGGCGCTGTTGCTGGGTGTCGGTTTCATCATGGCCGGCGTCCCAGGGGCCGGCGTGCTGGCCGTGGTCGTACTGCTGATCGGCATTATGCAACTGCCTGCGCTGCTGATTTCCCTGCCCGTGATTGCGTATCTCTGGGGGGTCGGTGACGCCTCCACCACGATGAATATCGTGTTCACTGTCTACCTGCTGATCGCCGGCTCGGCCGACAATGTGCTCAAGCCGCTGCTGCTCGGTCGCGGTGTCGACGTGCCGATGCCGATCGTGCTGATCGGTGCCCTGGGTGGCATGGTGTCCGCGGGGATCATCGGGCTGTTCGTCGGCGCTGTGCTGCTGGGGGTCGGCTACCAGCTCTTTATGGCCTGGGTAGACGAGGCCGAAGACACGACCGCAACGCCGGAAGACGCAGCTACCGGGGCGCCATCTTCCAGTTAGTGATGTACCCGGTTGCCAAGCGCTCTGTATGGCGTCTTACGACGGCCTGCGCGGCACTGACCCTGAACGCCTGCACCACCCTCGGGCCCGACTATCAGGCGCCCGAGGTGGGCTGGCTCGAGGATTGGCAGACCGCTTTGTACGGCCAGATCGAGGCGCCCGAACGACAGGCCCAAGACGATCTGCGCTTTTGGTGGCGACTGTTCGACGACCCGGTGCTGAACGGACTGATCGAATTGGCCAGGCAGGCGAATCCTGCGCTGCGCATCGCCGGCCTGCGGATCCTGGAGAGCCGTGCCCAACTGGGGATCGCGGGCAGCGCCTTGTATCCACAGGTGCAACAGATCGGCGGCGCGGCCAGCTACGTGAATACCCGCCGGCGCGGTGGCGCACTGCCCAACAAGGACGAGGATTTTGTCAGCTACCAGGCAGGCTTCAACCTGGCCTGGGAGCTGGATTTTTGGGGACGATTCAAGCGCGGCATCGAGTCCGCGGACGCCGCATTCTTCGCGTCTATTGCCAATCAGCAGGATCTGCAGGTCTTGCTCAATGCGCAGGTCGCCGATCTGTATTTCGCCTACCGCACGGCCGAGTTGCGGATCGCAATCGCACACGAGAATGCCGCGATTCAGAGGCGCAGTTATGAGATCACCGAACAGCTCTACCAAAGCGGCGAGCGGTCCGAACTCGATCTGCAACAGGCCAAGACGCAGTACCTGTCCACGCTGTCAACGATCCCGGATCTCGAGATCTTGTTGACCAAGACCGGCAATGCCCTTGCCACGCTGCTCGCCCGTCCGCCCGGGCAACTGCCGGAACTGACGGGGCAGCCCGACACGCTGCCGCGGGCCGAACCGCTGAAGATTCAAGGCATTCCTGCGCGCTTGCTGATGCGCCGGCCCGACATCCGGGCCGCCGCCTGGGCGGTGGCGGCGCAGTCGGCACAGATTGGGATCGCCGAGGCAGACTTCTACCCCGCCATCTCGCTGCTCGGCAGTATCGGTTGGTCGGGGGACAGCCGAAATGACAGCCCGGGCCTCGGAACGCTGGGCATCGGTCCGGGGGTGAACTGGAACGTCTTCGACCACGGGCGTATCGAGAACAACGTGCGCGTGCAGGATGCCCGTCTGCAGCAATTGATCGAGCAGTACCAGGATACGGTCCTGCAGGCCGCGCGCGAGATCGACGACGCCGCCGTCAGCGTGGTGAAGAGCGCCGAGCAACAGAAACTGCTCGACGCCTCCGTGCGCGCGGCGCGGCGCTCCCTCGATCTTGCGAACACACGCTATCGCGAGGGCTACGCCGATTTCCAGCGCGTGCTGGACGCGCAGCAGTCGTTGTTCGCGCAGACCGAACGCGAGCTGGTCAATCAGGGCAACCACGTCAGTGCCGTCGTCGGCCTGTACAAGGCGCTCGGTGGCGGCTGGCTCAATATGCCGATACAACAGTTGGTCTCTGAAGACACCCGCCACAGCCTGCAGGAGCGCACCGATTGGGGTTCCCTGCTCGATGGCCCTCTGCCGCCCGGCACATCCAATCCGCCGTCAGACCGGGGAGCCGCGCCGCATGAGTGACAAACCGCCAAAGGTAGACGAAGAAGACGTCGACAGCGGAAAAGATACCCAGACGCCACAAGCCGCGCCCGCCGCAGACGAGAACGCCTCCGCCCCGGTCCGGAAAGGGGCACTGACGATCGGCCTTGTCATCCTGCTCAGTCTGACCTGGTATCTGCTCGCAGACCGCTACACCCCCTATACCTCGCAGGCCCGGGTCCAGGGTTATGTTATCGGCGTGGCGCCCAAAGTGGCAGGCCTGGTGACCCAGGTGTGGGTCGAGAACAATCAGGAGGTCGAGGCAGGGCAGCCGCTGTTCGAGATCGACCCGTCGCAATATCGCATCGCGCTGGCCAAGGCGGAGTCGGACCTGGCGAATGCCCGCAGCCAGGTGGACGCCGGCAGTGCCGCGGTCGAATCTGCGCGTGCCAATCTGCGCGCAGCACTGGCCAACGAGACCAAGGCAGAGAAGGACTTCTTGCGCCTTGAGCGCCTGCATCGCAGCGACCCCGGGACCATCTCGGTGCGCCGCCTGGAGGTCTCGCGGGCATCGCTGGATCAGGCGCGGGCCAAGGTCTCGGCGGCGGAGGCGGAGATCCAAAGGGCGATCGAGCAAAAAGGCGGTGACGACGATGAAAACAACGCCATCCTCAAGTCTGCGCTGAGTGCCGTCGACAAGGCCGAGCTGGATCTCGGCAATACCATCGTCAGGGCATCGTCGAGCGGGATGATCACGGACCTGCGGGCCGATGTCGGCCAGTATGCCGGCACCGGCAATCCGGTAATGACCCTGGTCGCGATTCACGACGTCTGGATCAGCGCTGAATTCACCGAGAACAACCTGGGCCATCTGCGTCCCGGCAGCCCGGTGGAGATCCTGTTCGATGTCCTGCCCGGCCAGGTGTTCGACGGCGAGATCCGCAGCATTGGACTCGGCGTCAGTCAGGGCCAGGCCCAGCCGCCCGGCACACTGCCCACCATCCAGAACAGCCGCGACTGGCTGCGTCCATCGCAGCGCTTTCCGGTCATCATCGGCTTCGATGTGACCCAGCAACCGGCACTGCGCGGTCAGTTGCGCGTCGGCGGCCAGGCATCGGTGATGGCCTATGGCGATGGGCATGGCCTGCTCGGCCCGTTGGCCAGGGCCTATATCCGTCTGATGAGCTGGCTGTCGTATGCCTATTGAGGTCTGATATGCCGATCGCGGCGAGACGTGTCTTTCGCCTCAGCCTGACGATGGCGCTCGCATTGGCCGGCGCCTACGGCTTGGCCTTGCCGCTGCCGTTCCTGGCACCGTTGTTCGCACTGGTGCTCACGGCCGCGCCGGCGCCACCAGTTGGGCCGAAGGGCCTGTTTGGCCTGATCCTGCTGGTGGTGGTCACCCTCGGCGTCGGCCTTCTGCTGATCCCGATGCTGCTCAACTACCAAGTGACTGCGGTGTTGCTCGTGGCCGTCGGTCTGTACTTCAGCACCTACCTGACGGTCCATCAAGGCAAGGCGCTGGTCGGCACGTTCCTTACCGTCGGTTTTACGCTGATCTCGGCAGCCGGCATGCTGGACTTCGGTCTCGCCACCCTGGTGATCAAGGCCCTGGTGCTCGGCATCGCCGTTGCCATCGTCTGCCAGTGGATGGTCTATCCGTGGTTTCCGGAGGACCAGGCCACCGCTCCGGCGACCAAAGCCGCAGCGCCGCCCGACATCCTGCAATCCAACTGGATCGCACTGCGCGCCGCACTGATTGTACTGCCGGCCTACCTGCTGGCGCTGACCAATCCCGCGGCGTATCTGGCGATCATCATGAAGTCGATATCGCTGGCGCAGCAGGGCTCGGTCGTCAGTGCGCGCAATGCCGGGCGGGAATTGCTCGGCTCCACGTTCCTCGGCGGCTGCTTCGCGATCCTGTTCTGGTTTGCGCTGAAGATCCAGCCGACCCTGTGGATGTTCTTTTTGTGGATGCTGTTGTTCGGTGTCTATTTCGCCGCCAAGATGTTCGGGGTTTCCGCCAGCCGCTTCCCCGCCTCGTTCTGGCAGAACGTGGTGGTGACCCTGCTCATCCTGCTGGGGCCCGCGGTCGAGGACAGCGCCAACGGCAAGGATGTCTATCAGGCGTTTGCGGTGCGCATGGGCCTGTTCGTCGCGGTAACCCTGTATGCCTGGCTGGCCATCCATCTGCTGGAACAGCTGCGCACCCGGCGGCGCAGGTCGCGGCTCACTGCGTGCGCGCTGTGGCATCCACGTCCTGCAGGGTCTGCACCGCCGCACGCCGCATCAGCGGATCGGGCGACGCCAACCCCGCCTGGATAGCCGGCAGGGATTCCGGCCCGAGAAAATCGGCTATCTCCTGCAGCGCGGTAGCGCGCGCGATGATCGGCGCTGACTCGTCCAGTGCCAATGCCGCCAGGCCCTCGCCGGCGCCCACCCCTCCGGCGTGCGCAGCGATGAGCACCGAAGCGTAGCGTTGATAACCCGGTTTGCGCTCCTTGCCGTACCAGGCCTCCAGCGCATCGGCCGACCACTGGTCGCTGCATCCGACATGGCACTGGCTGCAGGCATTGGGCACACCCAGCGACACTGAGAGATCCGGGCGCGGGATACGCATGCTGTGATCCCGTCGCGGGTCCACCACCATGTAACTGCGCGACGGCATATGGCACTCGACACACTGCGCGCCGGTGGACTCGACGGGGTGGTGATGGTGCTCGGTCGCGTCATAGGTCGACGGCGCATGGCAGGTCGCGCACACGGCGTTTCCCTCGGCCCGCAGCTTCTGGCTGTGCGGCTCGTGACAGTCGCTGCAGGTTACGCCGGCCGCGTGCATCCGACTCTGACGGAAGGAGCCGTAGACATAGACCTCGTCGAGGATCTGGCCATCCGGATGGTAGTAACCCTCGCTTAACAGCTGCACGCGGTGGGTATCCGACAGCGGTCGGCCATGCACATAGTCCTCGGACAACTGGGAGCGGCGCGCGTGGCAGCGCCCGCAGACCTCTATCTCGGGTGCGCCCTTTGTCGGCCGGGCCAGCGCCGCGTTGCGCTGCCCCGTCGCAAGATGCCATTCACCGCGGCGGTTCAGGTTGACCGCCAGACCGTGATCGGCCGGGTATTCCTTGGCGCCCTGAGCTGCGGCCTTCGCCGCCGCGACATGACCTCCGCCGGGTCCATGGCAGGCCTCGCAGGCCACATCGATCTCCGACCAGTCGGTGCGGTAGGTATCTGCCAGCGCATCGTAGTTCTTACGCAGTCGGGTCGAGTGACACTCGGCGCAGCTGTAGTTCCAGTTGTGCGCGGGCGCGGTCCAGTGCACCTCGTCGCCGGGGGGGATGTCTTCGCCGGGATACAGGTGGAACCAACGCTGGCCACCCTGCTCGGCCGCACGGGTATCCCAGGCGACCGTCAACGCCTGGTAGCGGCCGTCCGGGAAGCCGATCAGGTACTGCTGCAGCGGCACTGCGCCGAAGGTGTAGCTCACCTCATACTCGTGCTGGCCGCCATCGGCACCCTGTGCCTCGACCATATACTTGCCGTGACGCCGGAAGAAGCGCGCCGTGACGCCGCGGTGCTCGAACACGGCGTCGTCGAAATTGCCCAATACGGTTTCGGCGTTGGCCGGCTGCATCGCCAGATCGTGGTGGGAGCCCTGCCAGGCGTCGAACTCAGCCTCGTGACAGCTACTGCAGGTATCGCTGCCGACGTAGTCTTGCGCGTGGCTGAGCCCGGCCGAGAACGCGACCAGCAGAACCAGCTGCGTGCGGAACAATTCGTTTAAGGACATGCGTCAATATTCCTGTCGGCACCGGATCGGCCACGGCGTAGTCCGATAGCGCGCAGCGTGGCAGGCAGGCGACCACCGTCCCCCACCATCCCGTTCGCCTCGTCACAATAGATATGCACAAGGCCATTGCCCCAATCAGCTATCCAGGGTGGCCCGCCGCTCGAGGTTGGGTAGGCTGCCACATCAAAGTGGCCGAATTAAAACGCATGAAGCAAAGGTACCCAGGGTCCGCGAAGGGCATGGGAGGTGGCTAGACATGTTGCAGGAAGGCGGACCCGCTTTGCCGGGTTCGCGGCATGATATTCAGGTTCTGGAGCGCAATTTGGGACATGCGGCCGGGTTACGCTTTGTCCTGTTTGGGTTCCGGGCACGCTGGGCCGAGGCTGCGTCTAACGGTCTATTCCCGGTAGCCGCTGCCGATAGCCGACAAGGGGAGATCGAGCGCCAGTTCCGGCACCTGCCTGGCGACCCAGCCGGTGAAAGTATTGCTGTTCGGGCCGGGAAAGGCCCGGTAAGTCTTTTTCCAGGGATAGGTACGGGCGGCCCTGTCGACCGCGTCGATCAACGCGTCGACCCCCGGGCCCCGATGCTCCTTGAGAACAACCGGCATCTCCCCGAACCAGTAGCGGTCCGGGACATCCCGGGCGACCCTCATCACCGGCTGGCCCCGATACCCGCGCCAGCCGACTACGTCGTACACTCGATATGAGGTCTCGCCGGTACGTTTCGCGGCGATCCAGGTGTGAATCGCAAACCAGCCCCGCCAGCTCCAGGCGTCGGCGCCATAGACCTGCAGGACCGCCTCCTCGGTAAGCAATGGATCAGGTGCGATCCCGGCCGGCTCGCGGCTGGCGGTCCGCCAGTCCTTACCCGGGGAACAGCCTGCAATGAGGAAAGCCGCCAGGCAGGACACCGCCGCAGACCTCCATGGCCTGCGTGTCCAGCGCCCTGCGCAGCGATCAGGTGCGGTCGGCATCGACGGGTGCCTGTGGCTTGTCATCGAATCTGGTGCATTGGGTAGGGGCGCCGCCACTCCTCGCGGACTTCGGCCATCAGTAAACTAGACAAACTGCGGTGCCAATGAATCCCGCCTTTACCCGAGAGCTTACCCGCGCAAATGCAGGGTAGCCGCCATGCATGTTCTCACGGCGGTTACCGTGCATTGCGCGCCACGCCAGATTACTCCTGCCAGAAGGGTTTCCCTGCCTCTGCGCAGGCCTCTACGCGGCTGATGCCGATATCGGCCAGCTGCCGGTCGCTCAGTTCCACCAGCTGCCGACGCTGCCGCGCCCGCTGATGCCAACTGCCGGCCAGGGCCAGGACCTGGGCCATCGAAATCGGCAGCGACGCATCCGAGTGTCTGCCGTATGTCAGGGTGAAGGTGCTCATGGTCTGCTCCTTTTTTGCTGCGGGTCGGGTTCGTCTGCGACCCGTGGTTTTCTGTTAATTGCAGTGTAGGTGAGCTACTGTTGTATGAACAGTTACAGAAAACGTGAAATGTTATCGGTACAGTAAGGGGTGAGAGCATGACAGTTGTGACACGCGCTGCGACAGACGCCTTTCTGTACGACCAGGTGACTCGACACATCCTGGATCTGGTCGAAAAAGGCACCCTGAAACCCGGTGATCGCGCACCCTCGTTGCGCGGCCTGAGTAAACAGCTGCGGGTCAGCATCTCGACGGTCAACCAGGCATACGCCGCGCTGCAGGAGCTGGGCGTACTGCGGGTCCGTCCGCAGTCGGGGTACTTTGTCGACGCCCAGGTGGAAGGGCAGCAGCGATCGCAGCCGCCGCGCAAGACCACGGTCAGCCGGCAGCCGCGCAAGGTGCGCTTTGGCGAACTGTTCGAGGAGATCTTCAATGTTGCCAACGATCCGGAGGTCGTACCGTTGGGGGCGGCGGTACCGGGAATCGAGCTGATGCCGGTCAAGGGCCTGCTGCGCGCCACTCAGCGCGCGGCCGCGAGGCAGCCGGAGCGGGCGCTGGACTACTGTTTTCCGCCCGGCAATGCGGATCTTCGCTACGAGATCGCCCGGCGCTATGTCGGACTCGGCCTCTCTGTCGATCCGGCCAACGTGATAATCACCTCCGGTTGCAGCGAGGCGTTGGCCCTGAGCCTGCAGACGGTCACCCGTCGTGGCGACATAGTCGCGGTCGAATCGCCGACCTATTTCTCGGTCTTACGCCTGATAGAACGCATGGGACTGCTCGCGGTAGAGATCGATAGCGACCCGGAGACCGGCCTGTGCCTGGATGCCCTGGAGAACGCGATCGAGACCATGAATATCAAGGCCCTGGTCGCGGTGCTGAATTTCAGCAACCCGGTCGGTTCATTGATGCCGGATGCACACAAGGAACGCCTGGTCGGTATGCTGGAACAGGCCGGTATCCCGTTGATCGAGGACGACATCTATGGCGACCTGCACTTCGGTGAACAGCGCCCGGCGATCGGCAAGTGCTACGACCGCGAGGGAATCGTGCTGACCTGCTCATCGTTCTCCAAGACGATCGCGCCGGGTTACCGCATCGGCTGGGTAATCGCCGACCGCTACCGCGATGACCTGCTGGAGTGGAAGCAGGCCACCTCGTCGGCCATGTGCAGCCTGCCGCAGATGGCGATGGCCGACTACCTGCGCAGTGGTGAGTATGAGCGGCACCTGGTCAGGCTGCGCAAGGACTATCGTCTACAGGTCGACAAGATGCGGTTCATGCTGGCACAGCACTTCCCCAAGGGGACGCGGATAAGCAATCCGCAGGGGGGCTTCGTGCTCTGGGTGGAGATGCCGCGCGGCATCGATGCGCTGGAACTGCTCAACCGGGCGCTGCGCGAAAAGATCAGCCTGACACCGGGGCTGATGTTCTCGGCCACACGCAAGTTCCGCAATTTCGTGCGCATCAATTGCGGTTATCCCTGGGATGCGCGCATCGAGCGCGCCGTGGTCCGTCTGGGCGAGCTGATTGCCGACATGACAGCCGAGGGCTGACTGAGATGCCGCAGGAAGGTCTTCGGCACGGATTACATCGAATGCGCAATCAGTCCCCGCTTCGCAATTGATTGATATCAAACCGTTGTGATTTTCCTGCCGTCGGGGTGGGACGCACCCGTGCCCGCCGGAGGAAAATGGTTTTATACCCTCCACCGTCTGCGTATTGGGCACACGGAATCGGAGCGCACCGGAGACAGGATCACGTGGTCGACAACAAACCTGCCTTAGTCGATAGCCGTCGCCTGCCCGTGATGGGCCATGGGCTGCGCCGACTGTTGCGCCTGGTCCTGCTGTTGGTCGCCGTGCTGATCGTGAACTCGACCTATCTCACCGCTATCACGCTGCTCGAGCACATCAGCGGCGAGGTGCACCAGGATTTCTTCTACCTCGGCATGTTTCTGGCACACCTGGGGCTGGGCCTCGTCCTTATCGTGCCGTTCTTGGTCTTCGGCCTACTGCACCTGCGGCGTGCCGTGCATCGACCCAACCGCTATGCGATTCGCGCCGGCGCCGCGCTGTTCGCCACCGCCACCCTGGTCCTGCTGTCCGGTGTGCTGCTGACCCGGTTCGGGTTCTTCGAAGTCAACGATCCGGGCCTGCGCCGGGCGGCGTACTGGCTGCACGTCTCGGCCCCGATGGTGGCGCTGTGGCTGTTCATACTGCACCGTCTGGCCGGGCGCCCGATCCATTGGTCAAAAGGGCTCCGGTGGGGCGGCGTAGCGGCGGTCTTTGCGGCCGTCATGGTGGGGTGGCAGCTGCTTGCCACACCGGCGGTGGCCCCGCAGGCAGAAGCGGCCTTCGCGACCACGCTGATCCGCACCCCGGGCGGCGAACCGCTTGTCGCAGACACCCTGATGACCGACGACTTCTGCGCCGAGTGCCATCCGGATGTCGCAGCGGGGTGGCGCATGAGCTCACATCGCCTGAGTTCATTCAACAACCCCTTCTACCGTTTCAGCGTCCAGGAAACGCGCAAGGTCTCGATGGACAGCACAGGGACCGTCGCCAAGGCGCAGTTCTGCGCGGGCTGCCACGATGTCGTGCCGTTGCTGAGCGGCGCCTTCGATGATCCCGCGTTTGACATCGACGGCGATCCAAGCGCCCATGCCGGCCTGACCTGCACCAGCTGTCATGCCATTACCCGAGTGAACAGTGTCCTGGGCAACGCGGACTTCACCATCAGCGAGCCGGTGCGCTATCCCCTCGAGGGCAGTGACAACGCCTTCCTCAGCGCGGTCAGTAAACAGCTCATCAAGGCAAAACCGGCCTACCACAAGAAGGGCCTGCTGAAACCCGTCCATTCCAGCCCCGAGTTTTGCGGCAGCTGCCACAAGACGCACCTGCCGGCGTCTGTGAACGACTACAGATGGCTCAGAGGCCAGGACCACTACGACAGCTTTATGCAGAGCGGGGTATCCGGTCACCGCGTCGACAGCTTCTATTACCCCGCCCGGGCGACCCAGACCTGCGCCGACTGCCACATGCCGCTCGAGGTCTCAGACGACCCGGCCGCACGCGACTTCGACGGCAGCGGCACACGCAAGATCCACAGCCACTTTTTCCCGGCGGCCAACACCGGTCTTGCGCACGCGCTCGATCTGCCCGACGAGGCCATCACCGCGCATCGGCAGATGCTCGAGGGCGCAGCGCGCATCGACCTGTTTGGCGTGCGCGAGGCGGGCGAGATCGACGGTGTGCTGCACGCCCCACTCGATCGGACGGATCTCGTGCTGGCACCGGGCAGGCGTTATCTGGTCGAGGCCGTGGTGCGTAATCTGCACGTTGGCCACCAGCTGACCCAAGGTACAGCCGACTCGAACCAGCTGTGGGTGGACGTTGACGTGAGCGCCGGCGGTCGCCTGATCGGGCGCAGCGGCGGCATCGGGGCCGACGGTTCCGTCGACCCCTGGTCGTACTTTGTCAACGCCTACGTGCTCACCAAGCACGGCGCGCGGCTCGACCGGCGCAACGGTCAGGACACCTTCGTGACGCTCTACAACCACCAGATCCCGCCGGGCGCGGCCGCGGTCGTGCACTACCTGTTGCAGATACCGGAGGATGTCGGCGGCCCGATCACCATCGAGGCGGCACTGCGCTACCGCAAGTTCGACACCACGTATCTGAGGTACGTGCAGGGCGAGCGCTTCGCGCGCAACGACCTGCCGATCGTCACCCTGGCGTCGGATCGCATCAGCCTACCGACCCGGGCCGCCGAGGCCCGGCCGGCAGAAGGCAGTGACGGCAAACCCGAGTCGTGGGAGCGCTGGAACGACTACGGCATCGGCCTGCTGCTATCGGGTGATGCCCAGCACAGCACCCTGCGCCAGGCGGAGCACGCCTTCGCACAAGTCGAGGTGCTGGACCGTGCAGATGGCCCGCTCAACCTGGCCCGGGTGTACCTCAAGGAGGGGCGTGTCGATGCGGCGGCCGCGGCGCTGCAGCGCGCGGCCGAGCGATACCCCGACTTCCGGCCCTGGACCCGCGCCTGGCTGACCGCACTGGTCGACCGCGAGAACGGGCACCTGGACCAGGCGGTTGCCACGCTGAGGGCCCTGCTCGAGACCCGCTTCACTAAGGCCAGGGCACGCGGCTTCGATTTCGCGCAAGACTTCCGGGCCCGCAATATGCTCGGCAGGACGCTCTACGAACGGGCCCGGCAGGCGCGCGGTGCAGCCCGCAGCGAACGCCGCCTCGCCCTGCTCGAGATGGCGCGTACCGAGTTCGCACAGGTCCTGACCCAGGATCCGGAGAACCTCACCGCCCATTTCAACCTGGCGCTGGTCTATGCCGATCTCGGCGATCCCGCGCGCGCCGAGACACATCGCACGCTGGCAGCGAAATACCGACCCGACGACCACGCGGTGGAGCGGGCGGTGACGACGCACCGCCGCCGCAACCCCGCCGCAGACCATGCCGCCGACGCGGTCGCGGTCTATGATCTGCAGCGCCCCGAGGCATACGGGCTGCAGCGTCCTGGGCGCACCGTCGGCGGCCATGACAGTGCGACCGTCGCTGCCGGAGTGAACAATGAACGAGGCAGCTGAGAACCGCGCCGGCGAGGAACGCATCGGTCGCGCCTTCAAAAGGTCGCTGGCGGTTATCGCTGCCGCCGCCGCAGCGGCCCTGCTCCTTTGGTGGTTCGGTCAAGGCGAAGTATCGACCGTTCCGGTCGCGGAGATCGAGATCGCGGCGCCGGTGCGCGAGGCGCCCGCCGAGGGCGCGCAGGCGGCCTTCCCCACCCTCCCCTTCACCGATATAACGACTGCGGCGGGGATCGATTTCGTGCACGTCAACGGCGCCTATGGCGACAAGCTGATCCCCGAGACCATGGGCAGCGGTCTCGCCTTTTTCGACTACGACAACGACGGCGATCCCGATCTCTATCTGGTCAATTCGTCCTATTGGCCCGACAAGGCCGACGGCCGCACGACCACCGGACGCCTCTACCGCAACGACGGCGGCACCCGCTTTACGGACGTCACAGAGGCGGCCGGTCTGGAGCGCGACCTCTACGGCTTCGGCGTCGCCGTGGGCGACTACGACAACGACGGCTGGGAGGATCTCTACCTGTCAAATCTCGGCGCGAACCTGCTGTTGCGCAACGACCGCGGGCGCTTCGTCGACGTGAGCGCAACGGCGGGCGTCGCCGGCAACCCGGAGGATTGGGGCACGGGTACTGCCTTTCTCGACTACGATAACGACGGCGACCTGGACCTGTTCGTCGGCAACTATATCGCGTGGTCGCGCGACATCGACCTGGAGATCGATTTCCGGATCGCGGGTCTGGGCCGCGCCTATGGTGGACCCGAGCACCATGTCGGCGCGCTGAACCGACTGTACCGCAATGACGGCGACGGGCGCTTCACCGAGATCAGTCAGGCCGCCGGTATCGCGGTGACCGAAGGCAGCGATCGACAGCCGGCCGGGAAGGCCCTGGCCGTCAGTGTGGCGGACGTCGACGGCAACGGCTGGGACGATATCGTCGTGGCCAACGACACCACGCGCAACTTTCTCTACCGCAACCTCGGCGACGGGCGCTTCGAGGAGATCAGTGCACTGGAGGGCATCGCCTACGACCGCGAAGGCCGGGCCACCTCGGGCATGGGGATCGACATCGCGCGCTTCCGCAACGACGCGGACGTCGGGATAGCGATCGGCAACTTTGCCAACGAGATGAGCTCGCTGTTCGTCACGCTGGACGGACGGGGACCCTTCGTCGACGAGGCGGTCCTCGAGGGTATCGGTCCGGATTCGCGCGTGGCCTTGACCTTTGCGGTGCTGTTCCTCGACGCCGATCTGGACGGCCGGCTGGATCTGTTCCAGGCCAACGGCCACCTGGAAAACGAGATCAACCGGGTCCACCCCAGTCAGACCTTCGCCCAACCGGCGCAGCTGTTCTGGAACTGCGGCGAGGCCTGTCCGCAGCGCTTGCGGCTGCTCGACACCACCGCGGACCTGCAACAGCCCATGGTCGGGCGCGGCGCGGCCTACGCCGACATCGACGGCGACGGTGACCTCGATCTGGCGATCGTGCAAAACGGCCGGCGCGCGGTCCTGCTGCGTAACGACCAGCAGATCGGCAACCACTGGCTGCGGCTCAAGCTGGTCGGTGACTCGGCGAATCGCGACGGCCTCGGCGCCGCGGTGACGTTGCGCAGCGATGGCGTTACCCAGTATCGGCGCGTACACCCCAGCCGTGGTTATCTGAGCCAGGTCGAGCTACCGCTTACGTTCGGTCTGGGGTCGGCAACGGCGGTGGAGGAACTCACGGTGACCTGGCCGGGTGGCCAGGTTCAGCGCGTGGCGGTACCAGGCGTCGATCGCGAGCTCAGGGTGATGCAGGAGGCAGTCCGATGAGGCGCTGGCTCGCCGCTATTCTGTTGCTGGGCCTGGGTGCCCAGGGGATGGCCGATCCGCTGACCGATGTCCCTTCCGCCTGGGCCGATCGGGTTGCACCGATCCCACCACAGCGGCTGGCGGAACTGGAGGCCGCAACGGCGGCACGTATCCGCGAGACGCGCGGTCGGCTGAGCGAGATGCTGGATAGGACCGACATCTCCGCGGCCGAACTCGCGGCCGTCTATGGTCGCCTCGGGGCGCTGTACGGGGCGCACCGCATGTATGCCGGCGCGGAGTTGGCGTTGCGCAACGCCCTTGCCCTCGACCCACAGGGCTTTCAATGGGCCTACTACGCCGCACACATCGCCCTCGAGCAGGGCGAGCCGGAACAGGCCCTCGGGTATCTGACCCAAGCGGCGCTGATCGATCCGGCCTATCCGACCCTCCCGCTGCGACGCGGCGAGGCCCTGCTGGGACTGAGCAGGCTCCTGGAGGCCCGCGCGGCCCACGAGCAGGTCGTGGCGGTCCCCGATCTGCGTGCCGCCGCGCTGTATGGCCTCGCACAGATCGATCTGCTGGAGCGCGACTGGGCGGGTGCGACCGAGAAGCTGCGCGAGGTACTGCTGCTGCAGCCAGGCGCCGATGCCGTGCACTATCCGCTCGGACAGGCCCTGATCGGACTCGGGCGTCGTGACCAGGCTCGCGCGCATCTGGACCAGCGCGGCGTGGTCAAACCGGCTTATGCAGACCCCTTGGTCGACGAACTGCGATCGTTGCAGATTGGCGCGCGCTTCCACTTCGAGGAGGGGCTCGCCGCCGTCAAGCGCCGCGACTATGCGGCGGCCACCGCGTCCTTTGCCGCAGGCCTGGCCGAAGAACCGGCCAATGCCCGCGCCCGGACCTCCTACGCACGCGCGCTCTGGATCTCGGGTCGGCGCGATGAGGCGGAGGCCGCGCTGGAACGCGCCGTCGCTGACGGGCCCGAGGAGACGCTGCAACGTTTTCTGCTGGCCGTGGCCCAAGATGCCGCTGACGACCCGGCGTCCGCCATCGCCGGCTATCGCCAGGTCCTCGCCATCGACCCGGAACACGAGGGCGCGCTGAGTTACCTGGCGAATCTCAGCCTGCGCCGCGGGGACTATGCGGATGCGGCGGCCCTTTTCGAACGCTCCATCGCGGCGGGCGCCATCGATATGCAGGTGTTCGTGCACTACTGGGGTGCCCTGCTGCGCGCCGGTACCGGCGATGCGGTACTGCGCGATAAGCTGCTGGCATTCGACAGGCGATTCCCGGAGCCCCCGGTGTTCCGGTACCTGCTGGCCCGACTGCTCGCGCACTCGACGGAGGCCGGCGTCGCAGACGCCGCGCGATCACTCGAGATCGCCAGGCAGCTGCACGACGCTCAGCCGAGTCCCCCGCACACCGAACTATTGGCGCTCACGCTGGCGGCGAACGGCGACTTCGCAGCGGCGCAGGCCTTGCAGGAGGGTCTGGTGAAGATGGCCCTGATGGCCGGCGCCCTGGGTCCTGCCGTCGGGCTGGAACAGACGGCGGCGAGCTTTCGGGCCGGGCGCCTGCCCAAATCGCCCTGGCCACTGCGGGACCCGATGCTCATGCCGCCGCCGGCGGACCCGGAGCTGGCGATGCAGAACTACCCGGCGGGACAGCCGTACTGAACCCGATGCGGCCTGAACGCCACCCCTCTCCGGCCCGCTCAATCCGGACTCTGGACCAACCTGAAGGTCAGCGCACCAGAAAAAAAGCGCGCCCGCAGGCGCGCTCTCGCGGCAGAACCGTCTAGTACTTGTCGGCCTTCTTCTTGCTGCTCGACTTTTTGGTAGTCGTGGTGGTCGGATAGGCGTAGGAACCGTAGTTTGGGTAACCGCCGTAGCCACCGTAGGGGTACCCGCCACCCCAGCCACCGCCATAGGGGTAACCGCCATAGCCGCCATAGCCGCCATAGGGATAACCGCCCCAGCCACCGCCATAGGGGTAACCGCCATAGCCACCGCCATAGGGGTAACCGCCCCAGCCACCGCCGTAGGGATAACCGCCGTAGCCACCATAATAGGGGTAACCGCCGCCATACCAGGGGCCGCCGCCACCCCAAGGTCCACCGCCCCAACTGTTCCAGAATGCACTGGCGGAACCCGCCATCAGTGCGGAACCGAGCACGGCGCCAGCGATCAAGGTTTTCGCAAATCTGCGCATTTCTAGTCCTCCGTCGTCAAATAATGATTTTCAGAATCCAAGCAAAGGCCTGCCTAGGTGCGGAATCTCCACACTTGTTGATATTTTGCCGCCAACGCGCATTAACACTATGACCGAAGTCAAGAAAATTGCAGGCAACGAGCTTGTCGGGCGCTCGATCGGCTCGCCTCGGATCTCCTTCCGATGAAGAACACGCTTGACCGCGTTCCCGAAAAATCGCTGCACAAGAAGCTGGTCGGCATCGACGATCCGGCATCTGCCGCTGGCATCAAGATGTCAAGACGTAGACCGCAGTCTGGACTGGGTTCAGCTCTCAGCAATGCCTTCCGTGACGCGGATGCCACTGCCTGCCAGACTGATTGCTGAGCGCGACGCGAACATGTTAGCGTCGTGAGAAAGGCTAGCGTGGTCTCTCGCTACACGCATCTCTGAGGACATTCCATGAAGAACAAATTCAAGCAGATGGTGGCGATGCTGCTAATAGTATCGGTGAGCCTGCTCGGCCTACCGTCGGCTGGTCTGGCTGCGCCCATCGGGACCGACACCCTAGTACAACTCGATCATCGCGGGGAGCTGCTTTCGCGCATCCAGACGCAGCTGGTACGCGACGACGTGCGCGCGCAATTCCTGGAGCGCGGCGTCTCGCCGATCGAGGTTGAAGCGCGCATCGCTGCATTGAGCACTGAAGAGCTCCAGATGTTGTCGAACAAGCTGGAGGAATTGCCGGCCGGAGGCAGTGTATTGGCCCTCATCGGTGCAGTGTTTGTGGTCTTGCTGATTCTTGAGTTGGTCGGCGTCATCAACGTCTTCAACAAGGTCTGAAATTACGCCCGGACCAATGGCGGGCGGCATACGAATCTTCACTGCCGTCGTCGCGCTGTCGCTGGTAGCTTGTAGTACGAGACCGCCAGTCCTGCCGTCGCTGATGCCGCAGGACACCGAAACAGTCGAGCTACGCGACACACCGTTTTTCCCACAGGCCGATTATCAGTGCGGGCCCGCGGCGTTGGCGACTGTCCTGGATATGGCGGGTGTCGCGATCGAGCCCGATACCCTCGTGGACCAGGTCTATCTGCCGGCGAAGCAAGGTAGCCTGCAGGTCGATTTGCTGGCAGCAACGCGGCGTGCGGGACGCATACCCTATCTGATTGAGCCGACGCTGGCGGCATTGCGCGCAGAGCTAGATGCAGGCCGACCCGTTTTGGTGCTGCAGAACCTGGGGCTCAGCCTCATGCCGGTCTGGCACTATGCGGTGGTGGTCGGCATCGTCCCCGCAAAAGACCAAGTGATCCTACGCTCCGGTGTCGAGCGCCGCCGGCGCAGCCGTGCCGACGCCTTCCTGCGCAGCTGGGAGTTGGCGGCCAACTGGGGGATAGTCGTACTTCGTCCCGGTGAGATGCCGGCACGCGCAACGCAACAGCGCCTGATTACAGCAGTTGCGCTGGCCGAGCCGTTATTGTCAGCTGAGGCAAAGAAGCGCGCATATCGCGCGGCACTCGACCGCTGGCCCGGTAATCTGACCGCGCGCTTTGGTCTTGCACATGCACTTCACGCCTCGGGCGAGCTGATGATGGCCGAGGCCAACTACCGGGCGATTGTCGGCCAGCACCCGCGTCATTCGGCGGCCTTGAACA